>NZ_SSXA01000089.1 GCF_021698975.1 Blastococcus sp. KM273128
CCTCGGTCGACTCACGCCCATCGAGTACGAGACCATCACACCCACACTGGCCGCTCAGGCTGCCTGACCCAACCTGTCACCTACTCGTGCAGCAGTCCCGACCCACGTGCGACGTACCTACAACCTGGCACCAGGCGACGAAGCCGCGATGCGGGCGGCACAAGACGGTCGATGCGCGAATCCTTCCTGCCTGAACGAGGCCACGGACATCGATCACTGCCACACCACCAACACCGTGCGCGGCATCCTGTGCTTCGACTGCAACACGGCTCTGGGTTTCTTCTGTGACAGTGAGGCCCGCATTGCCGGCGCCATCCTTTACCTGGAGGCGCACGCCGCGTCTCCCGGACTACCCGTCGCCCCCTCCACCGCCCGGAGGGCGCGGCAGTGCCTGTGGTGTTCAGCGGACATCTCGCATCGCGCATACTCGGCGAAATACTGCTGCGACGACCATCGCGCAAAGTACTACAAGGAATATGGTCCGCCGGTCTCCAAAATGGGGGCCAAGAAGTGTCTCTGGTGTGGCGGCGACAATTCGCATCGCGGCAAGAAGGCGCGCTATTGCTCCTTCGAGCACCAGCAGACGCACTACCACCAGCTCACCACCTACAACCTGACGCCCGATGCCTTCTGGCGGCTGCAGGAGCTTCGTGCCGGGCTGTGCCACAACCCAGGCTGTACCAACGGGGCGACCGAAACCGATCACTGTCACGACACGGGCGCTGTGCGGGGCCGGCTCTGCCCTGGATGTAACCAGGGTTTGGGACTGTTCCGGCACGACCCGGAACTCCTCGCGGGCGCCCTCGCCTACCTGCGGGCCTCGGCTGCCGCCGGCTAGGGCGTCACGGTCACCAGTCCCGCGAAGGGACGCCGTCCGGTTCTGGTCGCCGCTTCCGCGAACCGCTCGTCGTCAGCTTGGCGAGCGGTGGCAGTAGGGCCATGACGCCATCTGAGTGTCCCTGAGTGGAGCGCTCGGGGAGACCGTTCCGTACGACTCACGGTTGGGCCCGGCGACCTTGCTCGACCCGCGCGTTGATGCCGCTCGCGAGCGTGGGCACCAGGGAAAATCAGGGGCGATGAAGCTCACCCGTCTCCACGTTGAGAATCACAGCCGCATCGCCGACGTCGCCATAGACATCAGGGACCACCTTGTGTTGGTGGGCGCGAACGACTCTGGGAAGAGCTCCGTGCTTCGCTGCCTACAGCTGGTGCTCGGGGCATCGACGGCGCAGCTGTACGCGCAGATCTCGGCGCAGGACTTTCGTAGCACTGACAACGAGTTGATAATCCAGGTCGAGCTTGGCGACTTCACGGCCGATGAGAAGGCAGCCTTTCCAGATGAGATCGACGTTGATCCTCACTCGGGCCGCTCGGCCCTTACGCTTCGACTTAGTGCGAGCATCGACGTCAGCGAGACTCTCAGCATCGAGCGATTTGCCGTGGGTGCCGGTACCCGACGCCAACTCTCGAGGCTGCAGTTGGATGCGATCGGATGGCGGTTTCTCAGTGCCACGAGCCAGGCTCGTGAGCTTCGTGACGATCGTCGCTCGGCGCTGAGAGATCTCCTCGATGCCGTGGAGCTAGGCGCGGAGAAGGCGGACTTCGACGACGCTGTCCACCGGCTGTCCAACGTGCTGTCCGAATCGGCCGTGATGGAAGGAGTCCGGGCAGATCTCGCGGCACAGCTTACGAGGGCGCTGCCGTCCGCGATCGCGACGAATGACCTCGCTTTCGTTCCGGGGGCGTCGGCCGACGAGGACGTCCTGAGCGGCGTGCGGCTGCAAGTTCAGAAAGACGGCGCGCTGCGGGAACTCACCGCGCAGTCCGACGGGACACGCGCCCTGTACGCCATGGCGCTCTACGACCTCACGAGTTCGGGCGCCAACATCGTTGGAATTGACGAACCCGAGATCCACTTGCACCCCACAAGCCAGCGGAGCCTGGCGCGGCTCCTGAAGGCAGGCAGGAACCAGAAGATCATCGCAACTCATTCGCCTGACGTCGTCGGTGCCTTCGATCCTGACTGGATCGTCGTCACCAAGTCCGGTGGCAACCTCGTTCAGCCCAAGGCAGGTTTCCTCACGCGTGACGAGCGGTTGACGGTTCGCTGGTGGGTGCGGGACCGACTCGAGCCGCTCACGGCTCGCCGCGTGATTGCCGTTGAAGGCATCGCGGATCGAATCATCGTCGAACGGGCGGCCGATCTCACCAACCGGACGCTCGATCGGCTCGGAGTCTCGCTGGTCGAAACTAACGGCGCCGGAGAAATGGGAGCCATCAATACCCTTTTCGGGTCTGACGGTTTCAATGTTCCGCTCTCGATGCTAATCGATGCGGATGCCGAGGCCGACACCGCGGCGAAGCTGGGAGTGCAGCCGACTGATCTGAACAACCACTTCGTGTGGGTATCGCGAACGGATCTCGAAGACGAGTACGTAGCAGCAGTGGGGGCCGCCACCCTGCAGGCGGCGCTCGCGGCGTCGACCCTGTTCAAGCCGAATCAGTTGCGAAAGCTCACTCCTAGTGGACCGGGTGGAACGTTCACTGACGCCGACGTGGCGAGTTTCTGCCGATCGCACAAGGTGAACGCGGCCCTGGTCGCCGTCTCGATGCTGAACGAGACCATGGCCCGCGCAATTACGAGCGTTGAAGGGATGCTGGCCCAGGTTGAGGCTTCATTGTGACCTTTAAGCCTACGGCAGCCCAGGTCAAAATCCGCGACAGCGAAGAGATGGGCATGCTCATCCTCGCCCCGGCCGGGTGCGGGAAGAGTGAGGCGCTCGCCCTTCGTGTGCAGGGAATGATCCGCCGCGGCGTTGCATCCGGTCCCCGGCGCATCTTGGTCGCCACCTTTTCTAATCGCGCCAAGGACAACATTCGAGAACGGCTCCGCAGCTACCTGACCCCTGTGGAGCTTCGTGACAAAGTGACGGTCATCAACTTCCATGGACTCTCGGCCCGTCTGTACCGGTCGCATGCGGGCGCGATTGGCCTCGACCCGAAGTGGAACCTGCCCGAGAGCGACTGGGTGCGCGAGCAGTGTCAGCGTGCGGGGCTCAACTTCGGGCAGAGCGGTGCGGTCGACAAGTTGCTCCAGCGAATCAAGCAGGACGCACTGGATGATGTCGAGGCACTCCGGCTCATCGAAGCACACGGCAACCTCGATGCCGTCGAGATCGAGAAGCTTCGAGTGCGAGAACAGCAGTTGACCTACGACGACCTGCCTCGCATGGCCGAGTTGATTCTGGCGCGCGACGAGGTAGCTGACCTCTACCGCGCTCACTTCGCGGCTGTGGTGGTCGACGAATTTCAGGACATCACGCCGCAACAGCTGCGGATCATCAACCGTATTGGTGCCGGTCGCACTACCTATGCCGGCGACTCGGCGCAGGGCATCTACAGCTTCGCCGGTGCCAGGCCTGAGGAGGTGCTGGCGCGCATCACCGACGAGGTGGGTGAGGTGATTGAGCTGACCGAATCGCATCGGTCGTCACCGGCCGTTCTCGCGGCAGTAAATGCGCTGGTGCCGCTGACGAGGGGGACGGCGCTCACATGTGCTGCTCCTGACACCTGGCCATCCGGTGGTGTCGCCGCCATGGTGCGGCACAGGACCGCGGAGGATGAGGCGGGCTGGGTCGTCAAGCTGGCCAAGGCTGTTCTCTCGCGTGCCCCAGACCAGCGGATCGGCGTCATCTCGCGCATCGGATCGAGGCGGCGGTTCGCCGACGCGACCTTCGCGGCTGAGGACGGCATGGAGGTGCATCGGTGGGACGACGGCGTATTGGACACCGATACAGCCCGGCGGATGAAGTCGGTGCTGGCGGGCATGGATGCCGCCGCTGTGCTCGCCGCGGATGACTCAATCGAGTTCATGCGTGATCTCGCCGGGTTTCACGAGGTTCAAGATCCGGCCGATCGACTGGCGCTTGCCGACGCCTTGAGCTGGGCTCTCGATCTCCTCACCCAAGGGGAGACACCGGCTGCCGTGTCGAACCGGATCCGGATCGGTAACAACTCCACCCTGCTGACCAAGCCGGGCGTGCACCTCCTCTCAGGCCATGCCGGGAAGGGGCAGCAGTTCGATTGGGTCGTCGTCATCGGCCTCGAAGAAGGCAATGTCCCGTTCTTCGAGGCGAAAAGCGAAGAAGCTCTGCTCGAGGAGGCCCGAGTACTGTCCGTGATGATGTCGCGGGCGCGGCATGGGCTTGTTCTGTCCCACGCGGCTGCAGTTCCTGCGCTAACCGGACGGATCTTCACGAAGGAACCTTCGCGATTCCTTACCGCTGACCTAAGAGCGACCTTGAATGACGCCAATGAACTTGTTCGATGGTTCGAGGCTGCGCCCTGGGCCGAGATCGCCAAGCGCTGAGCCGGTTCGTGCAACCCCGTCAGGCGCGATGTCGGAAATCTCGCGGTTATGAGCAAGCCACCGAACCTCCTCTTCCGCGACTGAGGAAGCCTCCGTCAATCCTCGTCGGCTGCAACCGGAAAGTTCTGGCGAGCAACCCATGGGTCGACGTCCTTGCGGCGCGCCAACTGCGACGACATGCAGGCCTTCGGCCCAGGGGACGTCGTTGAGCTGGAGACCGATGAGGCCTCCGGCGCCGAGCACCCAGTGAAGGCTGGGACCTCGGCGCCGGATGTGGCGGGCGCGATGATCGCTATGACGGGGGGCTGAGAGGCGAATCAATTCCACCACCGCTTCCGGGGCCGCTGCGGGCTTCGGGGAGTCATCCAAGGAGATCGCTCCAGCGCGGAACGTGTCCGCTTAAGTAGCTCGCTAACCGGACCTTTCCGGAAGTCTTCTGACTCCCGCAACCACTCGTGCAGCAGCTTAGCCGCGACGCGGCCGGTCATGACGATTTCGGCTCGTGCCTCTATCGATGGAGCGCCCTGGCCTTGAACGTACAAGCGACTTTCCCTCATTAGCAGATCTCTGATGGACTGCCCGACGTCCGCGAGGCGCCTGTCGCGAGCGCGAATTGCGATGGCTATGACGTGAAGAAGTTCCTCCTCAGACGCGACTCGCGCCGCACGGATTTCTGAGGCCGCCACGCCCTTCTGCACTAGTCGTGCGAAGTGCAAGGTTTTTGACCGCGCTTCGGTGACGGCGTCTATGAGACGTTCCGCCCGGTTTGCCCGCCGGTTGCTTCGGAGAGTGATCGCCAGCGCCACGAGCGTTACAGATCCGCCAATTGCGGCGCCAATCGCCGAGCCGACAACGCCGCCCAAAAGCCCTGACCAAGTCAATTCACCGGTCTCTACCGCCATGTACATGCGCTCACGGTAGGGACAGACCGGAGGCTCATGGCCCTAGGCGGTAGGCGCGCCGCCAGGATTGCCGCGACCATGCGGAGGCTGCTCTCGGTGGTGGCAGTTCTGGTTGCAGTTGCGGTGAATCTGTGGGTGTCCGCCTACGTCCGCTGATGTCTCGGGACATCTTGAATCTGCTAGTCGGAGACCTGTTCTGAGCTGCGGCGAAGGTCCGCGAACGCGATCATGACGGCCTGGCAGTGTGTGGCAAGCAGCTGGCGCAGGCGCCTCGCGATCACCGGTGTCCGAGCAGCAGAACTCGAGCACGCGGGAGACGACACCCTTCCTCGCGGGAGCCGTCCCCTGTTGGGGAAGGGGTGGCGCCTTGCACGGCACGACCGGTGGAGGCCGACTCGACGGGGTCCTCGCCCGTCGCCTCACGACCCTCTGCCGCTCGGAGCGGCATGCCGGTAGCCACCGAGGTTCGTGCCTTATCCGTGCCTTAAGCACCGGCCAAAGTCGGTGTTCAGCGGTCAGCAGGGGTCATCACCGTTAAGGCACGTGAGAAGCGGCGCTGCCCGGCTGAGCTGCGCAAACGGGCATCCGAGCTGGTCACGGCGTGGAGCGGGTGACCGGGATCGAACCGGCATGGCCAGCTTGGAAGGCTGGGGCTCTACCATTGAGCTACACCCGCGTGGCGGCGAGGGAGCGAGCACCCTCGACATCGGAGCCGCACCGGGACCGAGATCCTCCGGGCTGCCGAGCCGCGACGAGCGTAGCGCGCGGCCACCCGACCGCGTGGCAGCGGCCCGCTCGCGGCGGGGCTGCGGTGGCTGCTCGACGTGCGCAAACCCGGCTCGGCGCTACGGTCGTGGGGTGCCCGAGAGCCCCGATCGTGCAGCCCGGTCCGCGCAGAGCGACGAGTCGCAGCGCCCCGTGCCCGACGCCGGCAAGGGCGCGGATGCGCCGGCCCCGGCGGCGAACCTCGGCGAGATCATGGGCCAGGTCGCGCGCACGCTGCAGGAGGAGCACGGCGACGTCGAGGCCACCCTGCAGGCCATCACCCATGCCGCGGTGGGCTCGGTCCCCGGAGCCGAGCAGAGCGGCATCACCTTGGTGACCGACCGCCGGCGGGTCGAGTCGCGCGCCCCGACCGGTGACCTGCCCAACCAGATCGACAGCCTCCAGGAGCGCCTCGGCGAGGGGCCGTGCCTGGATGCGGTGTTCGAGCAGAGCACGGTGC
Source organism: Blastococcus sp. KM273128 (assembly GCF_021698975.1). Lineage (GTDB taxonomy): Bacteria > Actinomycetota > Actinomycetes > Mycobacteriales > Geodermatophilaceae > Blastococcus. Next base: position 6,497 of record NZ_SSXA01000089.1, read on the forward strand.
GCATCGAGGACATCGAGGTGGAGCAGCGCTGGCCCCGCTTCGCCGACGAGGCCGCCGGCCTCGGCGTCCGCAGCATGCTGTCGTTCCAGTTGTTCGTCACCGGCAGCACGTTGGGGGCGCTCAACCTCTACTCGTCCGGGCCCCGCGCCTTCGGTGAGGAGTCCGAGTCGGTGGGGCTGGTGTTCGCCAGCCACGCCGCGATCGCCCTCGTCAGCGCCCAGCACGAGCAGCACCTGCGGGCCGCGCTGGCCAGCCGTGACCTGATCGGTCAGGCGAAGGGCATCCTGATGAACCAGTTCAGGCTCACCGCGGACCAGGCGTTCCAGGTGCTGGTCCGCGCCTCCTCGCACACCAACCGCAAGCTCGTCGACATCGCCGAGGAGGTGTGCGAGACCGGCGTCCTGCCGGCCCCCTCGCCGCGCTGATCGCCCCGCTCAGCCGGCCGGCTCGGCGGCCGCCGGGCGGGGGAGCAGCCGGTTCAGCACGTCGGCCATGGTGACCACGCCCAGCACCGAACCGGCCTCCGTGACGACGGCCAGGTGGTTCCGCGTCTCGCGCATCTCCGCGAGCGCCGCCCAGACCGTGGTGCCCGCGTCCAGGCCGAACACCGGGCGGGCGAACCCGGCCGCCGGGGTGCCGGGGGAGGAGGCGAGGGTGTCGCGGACGTGCACCACGCCGGTCAGCCGCGCCCGCGTCCCGAGCAGGATCCGCAGGTGGCCGCTGCGCCGGGTCGCCTCCCGCACCGCCTCCACCGTCGCGTTGCCGGGCACCGTGACGAGCGGCGCATTCGGGGTGACGAGGTCCCGCACGGTCATGCGTTCCAGCTCCAGCGCACCGGAGATCTGCTCGGAGAAGCCGGCGTCCAGCGCGCCGACGTTGGCCGAGTGCTCGACCAGGTGGCGCAGCGCGTCGGGGCTGTGCCCGACGGCGACCTCGTCGGCGGGCTCGACCCCGACCGCGCGGACGAGCCGGTTGGCCGCGGCGTTCAGCAGGCGCAGCAGCGGCCGGAACACCGCCATGAAGGCGCGCATCGGCGCGGCCAGCAGGGTGGCCGAGCGCTCGGGGTGCGCGATCGCCCACGACTTGGGCGCCATCTCGCCGACCACGAGGTGGATGAAGGTGATCACCAGCAGCGCCAGCACGAAGCCGGCGATGTCGGCGGCCACCAGCGGCAGCCCCCAGGACCCGAACAGCGGGGTGAGCCAGTGGTGCACCGCCGGCTTGCTGACCGCGCCCAGGGCCAGGGTGGCCGCGGTGATGCCGAGCTGGGAGCCGGCCAGCAGCAGGGTCAGCTCGGAGGAGTTGCGCAGCGCGGCGCGGGCCGACCGGCTGCCGGGCGCGGCCTCCTCCAGCCGGTGCCGCTTGGCGGCCAGCGCCGCGAACTCCACCGCGACGAAGAACGCGGACAGCGCCACGATGACCACGGTGGCGACGAGGACCACCCACGGGTTCTCGCTCATCGGGCCTCCTCCTCGTCGGTCGCGGGAGCATTCCCGGCGGTCGCGCCGACCCGGTCGGGCAGCTCCAGGCGGACCCGCGAGGGCACGTGCCGCTCGACGTCCAGCACCTCGACGAGGAGGTGCCGCGGAGCGGGATCGTCGGCGTGCACCAGGTCCGCCGGGTCCGGCGGCAGCTCGATGGTCAGCCGGTCGCCCGGCTCCGGCAGGGCGCCGGCCACGGTGATGACCAGCCCGGCGATCGTCTCGTGGTGGCCGTCGGGCAGGTCGACGCCGAGGGCGCGCTCGACCTCGTCGACGTGCACGTCACCGGCCATCTCCCACACGCCGTCGCCCACGACCGGCACGTATTCGGGTCGCTCGTCGTCGTGCTCGTCGGTGATCTCGCCGACCAGCTCCTCGGCGAGGTCCTCCAGGGTGACGATGCCGGCGAAGCCGCCGTACTCGTCGATGGCGCAGGCCATCTTCTCGCCGCCCTCGGCGAGCTGGCGGAGCGCGTCGGGCAGCGAGGTGTACGTGGAGACGACGGGGCACTCGCGGGCGATCGTCGTCACCCGGGCGGTGTCCGGCTCGGGGGTGGCCAGCAGGTCGGCCAGGTGCACCACGCCGACGACGTCGCCGGTCCCGGCCTCGAGCACCGGGTAGCGCGAGTGGCCGTGGGTCATGAGCGCGCGCAGGTGGCCGAGGGTGTCGGTGTCCTGGACGGTGTCGACGCGCGGGCGCGGGATCATCGCGTGCTCGACGTCGCGGTCGGGGAAGTCGAGGATGCGGTCGACCAGCATCGACAGCTCCGCCGGCAGGTTCCCGCTGTCGCGGGACTCCTCGACGATGTGCTCGAGGTCGCGGGCGGTGGCGGCGTGCTCGACGTCGTGGACGGGCTCGATGCGCAGCGCCTTCAGCAGCAGGTTCGACGCCTGGTCGAACACCCAGATCAGCCAGCCGAAGACCTTGAGGTAGACGACGGTCGAGGCGGCCAGCCACCGGGCGACCGGCTCCGGGCGGGAGATGGCCAGGTTTTTCGGGAACAGCTCGCCGAACAGCATCTGCACGACCGTGGAGAAGAGCAGCGCCAGCACCGCGCCGATGCCGACGCCGACCGCCGTCGGTACGCCGACCCCGCCCAGCAGTGCGCCGAGTGACTGGCCGATCAGCGGCTCGGCGACGTAGCCGACCAGCAGCCCGGTGACGGTGATGCCGAGCTGGGCGCCCGACAGCATGAAGGAGGTCCGGCGGGTGACGCCGAGGGCCCGCTCGGCGGCGGCGTCACCGGCCTCCGCCCGGGCGGCGAGGGTGGCCCGGTCGACCGCCATGTAGGCGAACTCCTGGGCCACGAAGTAGCCCGTGGCGATCGTGATCGCCAGCACGACGAGCACCCCGAGCAGCAGCGAGAGCACTTCGGTCACCGGCCGCGCACCCCCTTCCCGGAACGGAGGGGCGCGGCCTGGGGACTGTGATAGGGGCTCATGGCTCTCTTCGGGGAAGGACGTGGGGCGGTCGCCCCGCCGGGCAACGAGGAAGGGGCCGGTGGTGTTCCTGCCCGGGTACCCCGGTTGCGGTGTGCAACCCCGGATGGCCTCTTGCAAGGAGTTTGCAATAACCTCGGCGGCGGCATGGCGCGCACCGGGTGCGGCACGCCGTCGGAGCGGAGGACGTCGCGTGCGCGCACGGCGAGGAACGATCCGGAACGCGGTGGCGGTCGGCGTGTCCGCGGTCCTGGTCGCCGGGTGCGGTGCCGCCGCCGGCGGGCCGGGGGCGGCCAGCGGCTCGGCAGCGCCCACCGAGCTGCGGCTGGCGATCGGCGGGGAGCCGGACGACGGCTACGACCCCACGCTCGGCTGGGGGCGGTACGGTTCGCCGCTGTTCCAGTCGACGCTGCTGGCGCGGGACGCGGACCTCGACGTCGTGCCCGACCTGGCTACCGACTGGTCGGTCAGCGAGGACGGCCTGGTCTGGACCGTCGACCTCCGCACCGACGCCCGCTTCACCGACGGTGAGCCCGTCACCGCCGACGACGTCGCCTACACCTTCACGACGGCGAGCGAGAGCGGCGGCCTGACCGACGTGACCGCGCTGGCCGAGGCCGTCGCCGTCGACGAGGACACCGTCGAGCTGCGGCTGGATCGGCCGCAGAGCACCTTCGTCAACCGGCTGGTCTCGCTGGGCATCGTGCCCGAGCACGCGCACGGCCCGGGCTACGCGCGCAACCCGGTGGGTTCCGGCCCCTACACCTTCGTGCAGTGGGACCAGGGCCAGCAGCTCATCGTCGAGCGCAACGACGACTACTACGGCCAGCGGCCCGCGTTCGAACGACTGGTCTTCCAGTTCACCGGCGAGGACACCTCGCTGGCCGCCGCGACGGCGGGCCAGGTCGACATGGCGGCCGTCCCCGCGCAGCTCGCCACCACCGGAATCCCGGGGATGCGCCTGGTCGCCGTCCCGTCGGTCGACAACCGCGGGATCATGTTCCCGTTCCTGCCCGACGAGGGGCGGACCACCGAGGACGGGCAGCCGATCGGCGACGACGTCACCGCAGACCTCGCCGTGCGCCAGGCGGTCAACGTCGCCGTGGACCGGGCCGCGCTCGTCGACGGCGTCCTGGAGGGCTACGGGACGCCGGCGACCGGGCCGGTCGACGGGCTGCCCTGGGACGAGCCCGCCGCAGCGGTCACCGACGCCGACACCGCCGAGGCCGAGCGGCTGCTGGAGGAGGCCGGCTGGGTGGATGCCGACGGCGACAGCGTGCGGGAGCGCGACGGCGTCCCGGCCGCGTTCACCTTGCTCTACCCGGCCGACGACTCGCTGCGGCAGGCCCTCGCCCTCGCCGTCGCCGACATGCTCGCCCCCGTGGGCATCGAGGTCACCCCGGACGGCGCGAGCTGGGACGTCATCGATGAGCGGCTGCACTCCGACGCGGTGCTCTTCGGCTGGGGCAGCCTCGACCCGACCGAGATGTACAACCTCTACTCGTCGACCCAGGCAGGCGTCGAGTACTGGAACCCCGGCTACTACGCGAACCCCGAGGTGGACGCGCACCTGGAGGCGGCGATGACCGCCCCCGACCAGGAGACCGCGATCCCGCACTGGCGGGCGGCCCAGCACGACGGCGAAGGGACCGGGTTCGGGCCGCAGGGGGATGCGGCGTGGGCCTGGCTGGTCAACCTGGAGCACACGTACTTCGTCGACGAGTGCCTCGACCTGGGCAGCCCGCGGATCGAGCCGCACGGCCACGGCTGGCCGATCACCGCGGGCATCGCGGACTGGCAGTGGAGCTGCTGAGCCGGGCCACGCGGTGGGTGGCCGGCCGGCTGGTGCGGCTGGCCCTGCTGCTGATCGCGGTCGCCACCGCGTCGTTCGCGCTGGTGGTGCACTCGCCGGTCGACCCGGTGGACGCCTACGTCGGCGGGGACATCGCCGCGGTCGGCCCCGAGCAGCGGGCGCTGATCGCCGAACGCTGGGGGCTCGACGAGCCACCGGTCGAGCGGTTCCTCGCCTGGGCGGGGCAGCTCGCGCAGGGGGACCTCGGCCGGTCCCTGACGTTCAACCAGCCGGTCGCCGACGTCATCGGGGAGCGCTTCCTCGCCAGCCTGGCGCTCATGGCCACCGCCTGGCTGCTCTCCGGGCTCGCCGGCTTCGCGCTCGGGGTGCTGGCCGGCGCCCGGCAGGGGCGGTGGACCGACCGGGCGATCTGCTGGTGGGCCTACACGCTGGCCTCGGCGCCCACGTTCTGGGTCGGCCTGCTGCTGCTCTACGTCTTCTCCGTGCAGCTGGGCTGGACGCCGGTGTGCTGCGCGGTCCCGGTCGGCACGCTGGCCGAGGAGGTCACCCTCCTCGACCGCCTGCACCACCTGGTGCTGCCCGCGCTCACGCTCTCGATCGTCGGCGTCGCCCCCGTCGTGCTGCACACCCGGCACGCCGTCGTCGAGGCGCTGGCCAGCGACTACGTCGCCTTCGCCCGCGCGCAGGGGGAGTCGGCCACCGGTGTCGTCCTCCACCGCGTGCTGCGCAACGCCGCCGCCCCGGCCGTGCTGCTGCAGTTCAGCTCCCTCGGCGAGCTCTTCGGCGGCGCGGTCCTCGCCGAGCAGGTCTTCTCCTACCCGGGCCTCGGTGCCGCGACGACCGCGGCGGCGCTCGGGCAGGACGTGCCGCTGCTGCTCGGCATCGTGCTGTTCACCACCGTGTTCGTCTTCGTGGGCAACCAGGTCGGCGACCTCGTGCACGCGCGCCTCGACCCCCGGGTCACCGCCGACCTCGCCGCCGCCCGCCGCGGCCGGCGGGGGCTCCGCGGCCCGGTCGCCGCGCCCCGCCCGGTGGCACCCGGTGCGCTGCCCGCGGAGGAGCCGGTCGTGCCGTCCCCGGCCGGGCAGGGGGTGCGGTGAGCACCGCCGCCGCGCCCGCCGTCCGGTCCCGCTTCCTGGGCGACCGGCGCCGCCGCACCCTCGCCTGGGTCGGGCTCTCGCTCGTGGTCGTGCTCGGCGTCTTCGTCGCCGGGGGTGTCGCGGGCGACGCCGCCTCGACCACCGCGCTGGCCGACCGCAACCTCGGCCCGTCGGCCGACCACCCGTTCGGCACCGACCCGCTCGGCCGCGACCTGCTGGCCCGCGTGCTCGCGGGGCTGCGGCTCAGCCTGGTGGTCGGGACGACGGCGGCCCTGATCTCCGCCGTCATCGCGCTGGTGCTCGCCTCCGCGGCGGCCGTGTTCGGCGGCGTCGTCGACCGGGTGGTGAGCTGGCTGGTCGACCTCTTCCTCGCCCTGCCGCACCTGGTGCTGCTCATCCTGCTGGCATTCGTCCTCGGCGGGGGCACGCAGGCCGCGGTGCTCGCCGTCGCACTCACCCACTGGCCGACGCTCACCCGGGTGCTGCGCGGCCGGGCGCGCGAGATCGTCTCCTCCGACCACGTCGCCGTCTCCCGGCAGCTCGGGCACGGCCGCGCCTGGATCGCCCGCCACCACCTCGCCGGGCACCTGACCGGCCACTTCCTCGTCGGCGCCGTCCTGCTCTTCCCGCACGCGATCCTGCACGAGGCGGCGCTGTCCTTCCTGGGCCTCGGTGTCGACCCCGGTGAGCCCTCGATCGGGGTGCTGCTGGCCGAGTCGATGCGCTACCTCAGCGCCGGCGCCTGGTGGCTCGCGGTGCTGCCCGGGCTGTGCCTGCTGGTCGTGGTCAAGCTGGTCGACACGATCGGCGAGAACACCCGGGCGCTGCTGGACCCGCGGAGCGCCCACCTGTGAGCGCGCTGCTGGAGGTGCGCGGCCTCGAGGTGGACTTCACCCGGTACGAGCGCGGGCTGCGCCGCCGGACGGTCACGGCCCTGGCCGGCATGGACCTCACCGCGGCGGTGGGGGAGGTGGTCGCCCTCGTCGGGGCCAGCGGGGCCGGCAAGTCGCTGCTCGCGCACGCCGTCCTCGGGCTGCTGCCGCCGAACGCGGTCGAGCGCGGGACGGTCACCTACGACGGCGTGGACCTCGACCCCGACGGGCGGCGCCGGCTGGCCGGGCGCGGCATCGCGCTGCTGCCGCAGTCGGTGGCCTTCCTCGACCCGCTGAGCCGGGTGGGCCGGCAGGTGCGGCGCTCGGCGCGGCTGGCCGGGCACCCGGACCCGCGGCGGGCCGCCGAGGAGGCGCTCGCCCGCCGGGGGCTGGGGCCCGAGGTGCTGCGGCTGCACCCGCACGAGCTCTCCGGCGGAATGGCCCGGCGGGTGCTGGTCGCGATGGCGACGATGGGCCGGCCGCGGGTGCTGATCGCCGACGAGCCGACCACGGGCCTGCCGGCCGCCGGCGTCAGGAGCACCCTGGCCGAGCTCCGCGCGCTGGCCGACGAGGGCTGCGCGGTCGTGCTCATCACCCACGAGCTCGAGGCCGCGCTCGCCGTCGCCGACCGGGTGGTCATCTGCCGCGACGGCCGCACCGTCGACGTCGCCGACCCGCGCGCCTTCAGCGGCGACGGGGCCGCCCTGCGGCACCCGTACACCCGGTCGCTCTGGCAGGCGCTGCCCGCCAACGGGTTCCGGGTGCCGGTGGAGGCCTGATGCTGCACGCCGACGACGTCTGGTTCCGCTACGACGCCGCCCAGCCGTGGGTGCTCGCCGGGGTCGACCTGCGGGTCGGGCCGGGTGAGGTCGTGGGGCTGTGCGGCCCGAGCGGCGGGGGCAAAAGCACGCTCGGCCGGGTGCTGGCCGGGTTCGCCGCCCCCGACCGCGGGCGGGTGACCGTCGACGGCGCCGTCCCGCGTACCCGGCGCACCCCGCACCCGGTGCAGCTGGTGCTCCAGCACCCCGAGCGCGCGATGGACCCGCGCTGGGCGGTGCGGCGGGTGCTCGCGGCCACCGGCGCGTCCGAGGGTGACGTCACCGCGCTGGACCGGCGGCTGGTCGACCCGGCCTGGCTGGACCGCCACCCGCACGAGATCAGCGGCGGCGAGCTGCAGCGGGTCAACCTGGCGCGGGCGCTGCTGGCCCGGCCCCGCTACGTGGTCGCCGACGAGATCACCGCCAGCGTCGACGCCGTCACCCAGGCCGCCCTCTGGGACCTGCTGCTGCGGCACTGCCGCGACGCGGGCATCGGGCTGCTGGCGATCTCGCACGACCGGCCGCTGCTCGACGCGGTCGCCTCCCGCGTCGTCGACTGGGAGCCGGTGGACGTCTGACCCCGCCGCTACGGTGCGGGTGTGATCGACACCACCTGGATGGACGCCACCGCGCAGGCCGAGCTGGTCCGCACCGGCCGGGCCACGCCCGCGGAGCTCGTCGACGCCGCGATCGAGCGGATCGAGCGGGTGAACCCGCGGCTGGACGCGGTGATCCGCGAGCGGTTCGACGCGGCCCGCGCCGAGGCGGCCGGCGACCTGCCCGACGGGCCGTTCCGCGGCGTCCCGATCCTGCTCAAGGACCTCGGCTGCCACGTCGCCGGCGAGGCGACGCACTACGGCACCTCCTTCCTGCGCGACGCCGACGTCCGCTGGCGCGTCGACAGCCACCTCGCCACCCGCTTCCGCGCGGCCGGGTTCGTCGTCCTTGGCCGCACCAACGTCCCGGAGTTCGGGACGACGATCACCACCGAGCCGGCGGCCC
>NZ_SSXA01000090.1 GCF_021698975.1 Blastococcus sp. KM273128
CTCCAGAACGCCCGCCGCAGATGCTGCAGCTCCGCCGTCTGCGCCATGCCCCGACCCCCAGCTCAGTCAGGGCGTTGCGACCACCCCCTGAGCCCGGGGAACCTGATCATCGAGCGTCCTCCCTCGCGGCGGGCGGTGAGGAAGGACACCGCGCGGTGAGGGAGGACGCCGGCGGCCCGACGCGCTGACCGGCCGAGACGGCTGCGGCGGCCGCCGGTCAGCGGGCGGCGCGGGTCACCGCCGCGCAGAACCGGTCGGCGTCGGCCCGGACCTCCGCCATCGGGGCCAGCAGCTCCTCGTCGGCCACCTCGCGCACCGCCGCGTGCAGCCGCCGCGCGGCAGCTCTCCCCCGCCGCCGCGCCCGCAGCGCCACCAGCGGGCGGCTCACCAGTGCCAGCAGCAGCCCGGCCAGCAGCCCACCGACCAGCAGCAGCGTGGGCAGCGGGATGCCCTCGACCCGGGGCAGCGGCACGACGTCGTCGAGCTGCAGGAACCCGAGCCCGACCAGCGCGAGCAGCCACAGGGCACCGACGAGCGCGGTGGCCAGGAGCAGCCACTGCAGCCCGGCGGCCGCCCGCTGCCAGAGCGGCACCCGGTCGGGCCCCAGGTCGGCGCCTCCCACGGCGCGGTCCAGCGCATCGGCGAGCCGGTCCTCGGAGACCTCCGCCGTCCGCCGCAGCTCGTCGCGCCAGGCCGGCGCCAGCCCCTCCCCGACGGCGTCGCGCGCCTCCCGGACGGCGGTCGCCATGCGTGCCCGCTCCACCGCGCCCGCCGGCGGGAGGGACGTGCGGGCGCGCTCGTCGCCGAGGTGCAGCCGATCGAGCGGGTCCGCGCGGAGCTTGCGCGTCCACCGGACCGGCGGCCAGCCGGTGCGCCCGGTGCCCTCCCGGCGGGTCGAGCGCTCCACCGCGGCGACGACGGTCGGGACGCCGGCCGCGGCGGCCAGGGCGTCGGTGAGGTCGTCGGCCGGCTCGCGGGCCGGGTCCTCGCCGGCCCCGCGCCCCCAGCGCCGCGACCGCCCGGCCGCGGCCTCCGGGCAGTGCGCGGTCAGCTCCGCGGCGCTCCCCCGCACGTCGGCCAGCAGCCGCTCACCGGCCGCCCGGCGGGCGCGGACCCGCCGGGCCAGCTCGCCGCGCAGCTCGGCCAGCCCGTGACCGGTGCGGCCGGACACCGCCAGCAGCGGGGTGGCGCTCAGCCCCTCCCGGTCCAGCAGGCCGCGCAGGTCAGCCAGGCAGGCCCGGGCGGCGGCCTCGTCGAGGCGGTCCACCTGGTTGAGCACCACGAGCAGCACCCCGGCGTGCCCGGCCAGCGGGGCCAGGTACCGCTCGTGCACGGCGGCGTCGGCGTACTTCTGCGGGTCCAGCACCCAGACCAGGACGTCGACGAGCTCCACCAGCCGGTCGACCTCCAGCCGGTGCTCCAGCCGGACGCTGTCGTGGTCGGGCAGGTCCAGCAGCACCAGCCCCTCGAGCGCCGGCTCGGGCTCCCGGCGGTGGCGGCGGGGCACCTGCAGCCAGTCCAGCAGCCGGTCGGTGCCGTCGTCGTCGGCACCCCACACCGTGGCGTGCGCGACGCCGGTCGTGGGCCGGCGCACCCCCGGCGTGCTCACCTCGCTGCCCGACAGCGCGTTGAACAGCGTGGACTTGCCGCTCCCCGTGGCACCGGCCAGCGCGACCACCGTGGCGTCGCCCAGCGCCTCCCGCGCGCCGGCCTTGGCCAGCACCGCCCGGGCGCGGGCCACCTCGGGGGTCGACAGCCGCCCGTCGGCCACCTCGACGGCCTCCCGCAACGCCGCCAGCCGGTCGGCCAGCGCACCCTCGGAACGCCTCATGCGCCGCGCGCCCCGACGAGCGCGGCCGCCGTCGCCCGCAACTCCTCGGCCGCCCCGGGCGGCGGCGCCACCGCCTCCACCAGCCCGTCGAAGCGGTCCTGCTCGTACCGCAGCAGCGCCTCGGAGCGCTCGCCGAGGTCGGCCCGGGCCCGCTCCGCCAGCGAGCGCACCGCGGCGTCCCCGAAGACTGCCTCCAGCACCCGCTGGCCGACGGCGGTGGTGCCGCCCGCGACGGCCACCTCCCCGCCGAGCAGGCCCCCGGTCTGGGCGAACACCGCCACCATGACCACCGCTCCCGTGCCGCTCACGCCCCAGGAGAGCAGCCGCGCCCGGGAGCGCTTGTCGGCGCCCTCGCTGCGCACCAGGTCCAGCACGACGCCCTGCCAGTCACGCACCTGCGCCGCGGCGGCCTCGGGGAAGTCGGGGGAGGCGGCGGCGAGCTCCCGCTCCCGGTCGCCCAGCAACCCCGGGCCGGCGGGCAGCGCGCGCCAGGCGGTGACGGTCCGCTCCGCGGCGCGGTCGGCCTCGGCGCGCAGCAGCTGCTCGACGCTGCTCTCCAGCGCGCCCTGCAGGCTCTCGGCCGGCGCGGGGCGCCCGGTCAGCGCCGCGGCGACGCGGTCGCGCACCCGGCCGACCCGGCTCTGCAGGCTGCGCATCCACTCCCCGGTGCCCACGAACTCCTGCCAGCGGGCCAGCACCTCGCCGCGCAGCAGGCTGCCGCTGCGTACGCCCTGGTCGACCCCGTCGCGCGCCGCGTCGTACGCCGCCGCGGCCGCCTCCTGCAGGGCCGCGGCCGCGACCCGCTGCTCCTCCACCGCCGCGGCGACCGCGGCGGTGCGCTGCTGCAGGCTGTCCAGCGCCCCGGCGAGGGTCTGCCGGACGACGGCGGCCCGCTGCTCCTGGTCGGCGGCCAGCCCGTGCAGCCAGCCCCGCAGCGGCGCCACCTGGTCCTCGGGCAGCCGGCCGTCCTCCAGCGGGCGCTCCTCGACGACGAACAGGCGGGCCGAGGCGAGGCCGGCGTCGCGCAGCATGGCCGCGAGGTCGGCGGAGATCTCGGCGGCGGCCTCCGGGGGCACCCGGTCCAGCACGACCGCCAGCGCCGTCCCCCGCTGCTCGGCCGTGCGCAGCAGATCCCACGGAACCGCGTCGGCGTAGCGGGCCGCGGTCGTGACGAAGACCCACAGGTCGGCGGCGGCCAGCAGCTGGCCGGCGAGGTCGCGGTTGGCGGTCACCACCGAGTCGACGTCGGGGGCGTCGAGCACGGCCAGGCCCGCCGGGACGTCGTCCCGGACCACCAGCTGCAGGGTGCCGGGCCCTCCGTCGCCACCGGTGACCCGCGCCAGCCCCGGCAGCACGCGGTCACCGGAGAAGCTGGCGGCGTCGGCGCGGGCGCACACGAGCACGGGGGCGCGGGTGGTCGGGCGCAGCACACCGGCCGTGGTGACCGGGGCCCCGACGAGGCTGTTGACCAGCGTGGACTTGCCGGCCCCGGTGGAGCCGCCGACGACGGTGAGCAGCGGGGCGTCGAGGTCGCGCAGCCGGGGCAGCAGGTAGTCGTCGATCTGGTCGGTGACGCCGCGGGCCGTGCGGACGGCGTCGTCGCGGCCGGCCGTGACCAGCGCCAGGGGGACGGCCGCGACCTGGTCGCGGAGCGCCGAGAGTGCCTCGGTCAGACGGGGCGGCGACGGGATCACGGTGCTCCTCTGCCCCGCGGGGCGCCCGGCTACCCGCCGTCCGCCCGACCGGTCACTCCGCCAGGCGAGCCCGCTCCTCGCGCAGCGCTTGGAACACCCGGCGGCGCACCCGGTCCTGCTCCCGCTCCTCGATGTCGAGGAAGCGGATGCTCATGATCCAGCGGGCGGCGCGCGCCTGGACGCGGATGATCTCCCCGCGGCACACCAGGGGGCCGTCCTCGAATCGGACGGTCAGCGCCATCGTCGTCCCGACGTCCGGCAGGATGCCGAAGCCCTCGAAGTGGACGCGCATGCCCGCCTCGCTGACGTCCATGGTCTCGCCCTTGAGGTCGACCGCGCCCAGGCCGCCCTCCACGGGCACGACGATGCGGCCCCGCACCGCCGCGCGGCGCTGGCTGTGCTCGGCCGGCCCGGTGGCGGTGAGCCGCCAGCGCACGACCGCGCCCTCCTGCACGTCGAGGACGTCGGCCGGCAGCACGCGGTGGCCGTGCTCGCTGCGCCAGTAGACCTCGACGGCGTCACCGGGCTTCACGACCGAGGAGTCGACGAACTCGCTCGCGGACGGGCGGACGGAGACCACGCCCTCGTGGACGACCTCCACCCGGGCGCTGACGGCGACGTCGGTACCGGAGAGCCGCACCTCCACCTCGGTCTGCTCCGCCGGGTGGTCGGCACCGGGATCGCTGCTCATGGTCCTCTTCCAGTCATCCGTTGCGCGGTCCGGCGTTCCGGCCCGACCGCCCGGGAACGGTAACCGCCGGCGCGGGCGTCCGGCGGCAGGCGCAGCCGACGCGCCGGGCCGGACCGGTCCGTTCAGCCGGCCGGCTGCGGCTCCGGCGTCCCTGGCGGGACCGTGCCGGCGCCGACGGCGTTGCGGGTGGTCTTGGCCCGGTAGAGCGCCTCGTCGGCCCGGAACATCAGCTCGAGGGGGTAGGCGTCGGCGCCGGTCGCCGTCGCCACGCCCAGGGAGAGGCTCAGCTGCGCCGGGCCGAAACCCGGGGGCCGGAGCAGTCGCGCCCCGCTGCGGAGCTCCTCGGCCACCGCCGCCGCGCGCTCCGCGTCCGCGCCGGGCATCAGCACGGCGAGCTCGTCACCGCCGAGGCGGGCGACGAGGTCCCCGCCGCGCACGCGGGCCGACAGCAGCCCGGCGACCGCCCGCAGCGCGTCGTCGCCACCGCCGTGCCCGTACCGGTCGTTGACGTCCTTGAAGTGGTCGAGGTCGACCAGCACCACGCTGAGGACGTCGCCCCGCTGGCGGGTCCGCGTGCACCGCTCGGCCAGCTCTGCGTCCCAGCGGCGGCGGTTCGCCAGACCGGTGAGCGGGTCCTCGTGGCTGAGCCGCTCCAGCTGGGCCAGGAGCACGCCGGTCCGCTGCTGCTCCCGCTCCAGGCGCACGCGGGTGTGCAGCTCCCGGGTGTCGAGGGCGTAGCGCCGCAGGTGGGCGAGGACCGCGATGACCGACGCGGTCGCGAGGTAGACGGTGACCGCCAACAGGTCGCCCGGGGCGAGGCCGTCGTCGGCGGTGGCAGAGGCCAGCCCCAGGGCGGCCCAGGAGACGGCGACGAGCGCGACCGTCCAGCGCGGCCGGGCCACCATGACGCAGCCGCTGCCGTAGATGGCGAGGGTGAGGCCGAGCAGGTGGTAGCGCGGGTCCTCCGAGCGCGTCACCATCCAGGCCACCTCCGCCTGCACGACGGCGAGGACGGAGAACGTCAGCAGCTCGGGCCGGCGGCGGCCCAGCGGCAGCCGGCCGAGCGCCACGAGGGCGGCCAGCATCGGGATCTCGCAGAGCAGCCGGACCGCCAGGAAGGTGCCGGCGTTGCTGCTCTCGGTGACCAGGTCGACGACCGCCCACAGGGGCACGGCGACGACCGCGACCCAGCCGACGAGCAGCCCGGCCGTCCGGGCCCGCTCGGCCCGCTCCTCGGCCAGCCCCGGGACAGCAGCGGCCAGCTCGGCGGCGGCACGGCCCCGGAGCGGGCGGCCCTCCGCCGCGGCGGGACCCGCCGACGGCAGCACGTCGCTCCGGCGGAGCGCGGCCACCAGGCGGCGGGGGATCGAGAACGGCACGGTTCTGCGATCGGCACCTGGGCCGGTTTCCTGAGCGGATCCGGCGCGGACCACCCGTGCGGGTGAGCTGCGGCCATCCGCGCAGGTCAGCGGCCCGGTCAGCCGCCGCGGCGCGCGGTGAACCCCGCCACGAAGTCGCGCAGGCTGCGGGTCGGCCGCAGCCAGGCGCCGTCCGGCGGGAGGGCGTCGAGGCGGACGCGGTCGAGGGGCTCCACGAAGGCGCCCGGGACGTCCTCGATGTCGATGAACTGCAGCAGGTCCGAGCCGATCGCGTAGCCGGCGACCTCGCTGAACGCGACGACGACGACCTCGGTGCCGTGCCGGGCGAGGTCCTCCAGCGGCTCGGCGAAGTTCCGCCCGTCGCCGGAGAAGACCACCAGCCGCCGGAGCCGGTGGCTGTGCCGCCGGACGGCGATGTGGTCGAGCATGTCCTGGTCGATGTCGTCGTCGGGCTGGCTCTTCGGCCGGGCGAAGACCGAGTACCCGAAGCCGCGCAGCGCCTCCACCCAGCGCTGCAGCGTGCCCGGCTGCGGCGGGATGTTGGCGAAGACGCAGGCCTCGACGTCGGGCGCATCGGTTGAGGCCGGGTCGCCGGCCCCCTCGACGAACCAGGCCGCGATGGCGTCGAAGCGTGGGCGGGAGGCCGCCGTCGGGCGGGCGCCGATCACCGTCGACAGGGTCATGTCGATGTTCGGCGCGTCCCAGATGAGCAGGTCCAGCGCGGGACGCGACCGGTCCTGGCCGGCCGGCTGCTCGGTGGGCTCGGTCGCGACCTCGGAGGTGTCCAGCACGGGCACAGTCTGCCCGGGCGCGGCGGCGGCTGCGCCCGCGGGCGGCTCCGCACCGGTTCCGGGGGGCGCGGTGGCGCGGGGCGGCCCGGCGGGCGCGGTGGCGCGGCGGCCGGGACGGCGCAGGTTCACCCGCGCACGGGCACGGCGCGGCCCGCCATCGCCAACGCGCACAGGTCCCCGCCGGCCTGCTGCACCTCGCGCACCCACCCGGGCAGCCGCTCGGCCGGCATCGGGTGCCCGAGCAGCCAGCCCTGCGCCAGGTCGCAGCCGGCCTGGCGCACCATCCGCAGGTGGTCGGGCGTCTCGATCCCCTCGGCCACCGACCGGATGCCCAGCGTCCGGGTGAGCCCGACGATCGCCGCGAGCACCGCGCCGGTGTCACCGGCGGCCACCCGCTCGGCGGCGGCGAGCAGGGAGCGGTCGATCTTCAGCGTCCCGATGGGGAGCGCGAACAGCTGCGCCAGGGACGACCAGCCGGTGCCGAAGTCGTCGATCGCCACCCGGACGCCGAAGCCGCGCAGCACCGAGAGCTGGTCCTCGGCCCGGGTCGGGTCCTCGGCCACGCTGGTCTCGGTGAGCTCGAGCACGAGCTGGTCGGGCGGCAGCCCGGAGTCCTGGAGGGCCAGCCGCACGTCGCGCACCAGCGTCTCCGCGGAGAAGTGCCGGGCGCTGACGTTCACCGACATGCGCAGCGCCAGCCCCTCGGCCGCCCACTCGGCCGCCTTGCGGGTGGTCTCCCGGAGCAGCCAGCGGGTGATCGGGATGATCTGCCCGGTCTCCTCGGCCACGGAGAGGAAGGTGTCCGGCGAGAGCAGCCCGCGCTCGGGGTGCTGCCAGCGCACCAGCGCCTCCACCCCCTCGATCTGGCCGGTGTCCAGGCGCACGACCGGCTGGTAGTGCACCACCAGCTGGTCGATGGCGTCCCCGCGGAGGCGGGTCGCGACCTCCAGCCGCCAGCGGGCCGCCTCGCGCAGCGCCGGTGAGAACAGGTGCACGCGGTCCCGGCCGGAGCTCTTGGCGGCGAACATGGCGGCGTCGGCGTCGCTGAGCAGGTGGTGCGCGTCCCAGACCTCGGGGCGCGCCACGGCCACGCCGATGCTGGCGCTCAGGGGCACCGAGATCTCGCCGGCGGCGAAGGGGCGGCCGAACGCCGACTGCAGCCGGAAGGCGAGCGCCGCGGCCTCGGCGCTGTCGCAGCCGTGCGCGAGGACGACGAACTGGTCGGCGCCCAGGCGGGCGACCGCGTCCCCCGGCCGGACCTGCTCGGAGAGCCGGCCGGCGACCATCCGCAGCAGCTCGTCCCCCACCTGGTGGCCCAGCGAGTCGTTGACGGTCTTGAACGCGTCGAGGTCGACCACGAGCAGCGCCACGCCGCCCCGGTGGTCGGCGGCGAGCGCCTCACCGGTGAGCTCGAGCAGCCGCGCCCGGTTCGGCAGCCCGGTCAGGTCGTCGTGCTGCGCCTTCCACAGCAGGTCGTCCCGGGCGCGCACCTGGTCGGTGACGTCGTTGTGGGTGACGACGACGCGGCCCTCGCCGTCGACCCGGGTGGCCTGGAGGTGGAACCACATCGTGCCCCGCCGCGTCGGGCAGGAGTACTCGAAGGCGAAGGTGCGGCCGTCGGAGGCAGCGGTGTCGGCCAGCAGCCCGCGCAGCCCCTCGGCGAGGCGCCCGTGCTCCGCCTCGGGCAGGCCGCGCATCATCGCCGTGAGGTAGTCCTCCCCCGGGCGGCCGGGCCAGGAGGCCACCGGCAGCAGTTCCTCGCTGCTGCGGAACCACGCCCCGTTGGCCGAGATGATCTTCCCGTCGGGGGCGACCAGCACGGTGGGCGAGGGCAGCGCCTCCAGCACCGCGGTGAGCCCGCGGATCTGCTCGTCGCGCTCCTGGTCGGTGCGCCGGCGGACGTCGATGTCGCGGAAGAGCACCGCCGCCCCGGCCGGGTCGGGGAACAACCGCACCTCGTACCACCGCGACTGCGGCTCGTAGAAGAACTGGAACTCCCGCCCCCGGCCGTCGGCGAGCAGCTCGCGGTACTGCTCCTCGGCCAGGGAGCCGCGCAGGGCGGGGAAGGCGTCGCGGGCGTCCCGGCCCAGCAGCTCCTCGGCCCGGTGCCCGAGCAGCCGCTCGGCGGCGGCGTTGAGGTAGGCGAAGCGCCCCTGCCCGTCCAGCCGGTACACCGCGTCGGGGACACCGCTCAACGGGTCGGGCCGGCCCCCCGGGGGCCGGTCGTCGCCAGGTTGCACGCTGCCCGCTCTCGTTTCCAGTGGTCGTCCTGCCCGCTGCCGCGGGCGCCGGGGGCACGGACCGCTCGCGAGGACGACGGGCAGCACCTGAGCCGTCCCCGAGAGTAGTAGCCCGGGACGGTTTCCTCAGGGGGCGGCGACCGCGGACCGGCCGACGATCTCCGCCACACCGGTGCCGGCCGGCAGGGTCCCGAGGACGCTCCCGGCCTCTCCGCCCAGGCGAGCGGCGCAGAAGGCCTCGGCGACCGCCGTCGGCGCGTGGCGCAGCAGCAGCGAACCCTGCAGGCAGAGCGCCAGCGAACCGGCGATCCGGCGGGCCCGGAAGGGCAGCTGCTCGGGATCGGCGAGCTCGGCGCGCAGCCGCTCCACCGCCGCGTCGAACCTGCGGTCGGCCCCGCGGGCGAGCTCGAGCTCGGCGGTGACGGCGGCCAGCGACTCGGAGCCGCGGCCCAGCGCCCGGAGGACGTCGAGGGCGATGACGTTGCCCGAGCCCTCCCAGATGGAGTTCAGCGGCGCCTGCCGGTAGAGCCGCGGCAGACCGGACTCCTCGACGTAGCCGTTCCCGCCGAGCACCTCCATCGCCTCGGCGACCACCCCGGGGGTGCGCTTGCAGACCCAGTACTTGGCGGCCGCCCCGGCCAGGCGCAGGAACGCGGCCTCGCCGTCGTCCACCGCGGCGGCCAGCCGGACGGCCAGCGCCGTCGCCGCCTCGCTCTCCACCGCGAGGTCGGCCAGCACGTTCTGCATGAGCGGCTGGTCGGCCAGCAGCGCGCCGAACGCGCGCCGGTGCCGGGCGTGGTGGACGGCCTGCGTCAGCGCCGCCCGCACCGTGGCGGCCGACCCGAGGACGCAGTCGACCCGCGTCATGTTGACCATCTCGATGATCGCGGGGACGCCCCGCCCCGGCTCGCCGACCAGCCACCCCGTCGTGCCGTCGAACTCCACCTCGCTGGAGGCGTTGGAGCGGTCGCCGAGCTTGTCCTTGAGCCGCTGCAGCCGGAAGACGTTGCGGCCGCCGTCGGGCAGCACCCGGGGCACGAGGAAGCAGGAGACCCCTTCCTCGAGCCGGGCGAGGACGAGGAAGAGGTCGCTCATCGGCGCGGAGGTGAACCACTTGTGCCCGGTGAGCCGGTAGGTGCCGTCGGGCTGCGGGACGGCGCGGGTCGTGTTCGCGCGGACGTCGGAGCCGCCCTGCTTCTCGGTCATGCCCATGCCCGCGACCAGGGCCCGCTTGGTGGCCGGGTCGGCCAGGCCTGGCTCGTACGCCCGCGCGGTGAGGCCGGGCTCGTACCGGGCGGCGAGCTCGGGGGCCCGCCGCAGGGCCGGGACGACCGCGTAGGTCATGGTCGTCGGGCACCCGTGGCCCATCTCGACCTGCGTCCACCCGAGGTAGCCGACGGCCCGGCGGACGTGCGCGTGGGGTGCCGGGTCCGCCCAGGGGGCGCCCGCCAGGCCGTGCTCGAAGGCCGTGCGCATCAGCTCGTGCCAGGCCGGGTGGAAATCGACCTCGTCGACGCGGTGGCCGTAGCGGTCGTGGGTGCGCAACCGCGGCGGGTTCTCGTTCGCCAGCCGGCCCCATTCCTGCGCCTGCTCGCTGCCGGCCAGCCGGCCGAGCTCGCCCAGCGACGCCAGGGTGGCCTCGTCGGCGTGCCGGCGGCAGGCGTCGGCCAGCGCGGCGTCCCCGGCGATCGGATCGTGCCCGACCAGCGGCGGGACCTGGTTGGTGACCTCGTGGGTGGCGGCCATGCCGGCACGGTAGTGGAGCCCCGCGGCCGGCCCGCGGAGCTCAGGCGCGCACGAGGTGGGCCAGGGCGAGGCGCGCCGCGGGGACGTAGGACAGGACGAGCGGCGCCGGGCCGGAGATCCGCAGCCCGGTGGTCGTCCCGCCACCGGGGCCCTCGGCGACCCAGTGCAGGAGCCGCAGGCGCAGCGGGCCCACCGCCACCACCCATGCCCACCGGCGGTCGGCCTCGTCGACCTCCTCGACCGTGAAGGGCACCGAGATCCCCAGCGGGCCCCGCACGCGGCCGGCGGCGCCCGGGGCCAGCCGTTGGGCCGACACCTCCACCCCGGTGATCTGCGGGGCCCACTGCGCCCAGCGCGCGGGGACGGCGTAGCGCTCCCAGACCTCCGCCGGCGCAGCGGTCCCGGTCGCGTGCAGGGTCAGCGTCGTCACCGCCCGGAGGTGCCCACGCCGGCCGGGGCGGACACCTGCGGGCTCAGGCCGGCGGACCGCCCAGCAGCAGCGAGCGGAGCAGGTGCATCGCCATCGTGACGGAGCGTTCCCGCACGGCCGCCCGGCTGCCCGGCACGGCGAGCGAGCGCTCCTCGACCCGGTCGGGCCCGACGACGCAGAGGTGCACCGTCCCCACGGGCTTGGCGTCGGTGCCGCCGCCGGGGCCGGCGATGCCGGTGATGCCCACCCCGATGTCGGCGCCGAAGCGGGCCCGGACGCCGTCGGCCAGCGCGCGGGCCACCTGCGGGCTGACCGCCCCGTGCTCGGCGAGCAGCGCGCCGGGCACACCGACCAGCGCCTCCTTGGCGGCGTCGGCGTACGCGGTGACCCCACCCAGCACGGCCGCCGACGAGCCGGGGCGCTCGGTGAGCCGGGCGACCAGCAGCCCGCCGGTGCACGACTCGCCGGTGGCGATCGTCAGCCCCTGCTCGGCGAGCGCGCCGGCGACCAGCTCGTCGAGGGTGGGGCCGGTGGAGAAGAGCGTCCCCGCGTACCGCTCGGCCAGCCGAGCCGCGAGGCGGTCGTAGCCCGGCTGGGCCGCGGCCGGGAACCGGGTCACGATCTCCAGCTCGCCCTCGCGGAGGCAGGTGGTGATCTCCAGTCCGTCCAGCTCCGGCTCCAGCTCGCGCAGGGTGGCGGCCAGCTGGGCCTCCAGCGTGCCCCACAGCCGCAGCGTCTCCTGGCGCAGCTCCGCGGCACCCGCCAGCGCGGCTCGCGTGGGCTCCGCGGCCAGGGCGGCCGGCCACATGCCCCGCAGCTCCCCCGGTGGGCCGGGCAGCACGAGCACCGGCGGCCCGGTCCGGCCGGCGGCGGGCGGGACGACGAGACCGGGCGCGGTGCCGACCGGCTCCAGCACCGTGGCGCCGTCGGGGACGAGGGCCTGCTTGCGCACCCCCGCCGCGGTCGACGCCGGGTCGGACCGCCAGCCGCGGCGGGCCATCAGCCGCTCGACGATCCGGCCGATCCGCTCCTCCAGGGCCGGGTCGAGGGCGAGCTCGCGACCCTGGAACGCGCCCACCACCTGGGCGGTGAGGTCGTCGGCGGTGGGACCCAGCCCGCCGGTGGTGATCAGCAGGTCCGCGCCGGTGGCCGCGAGGAAGGAGAGCGCGGCCACCAGGTCCTCGCTCCGGTCGCCCACGACGACGACGTGGCCGACGTCGACGCCGAGGCGCCGCAGCTGCTCGGCGAGCCAGGGGCCGTTCCGATCGGCCACCCGGCCGGTGAGGACCTCGGTCCCGGTGACGACGATTCCGGCGCGCGTGACCACGGCCCGACCCTAGGGGCGCCGGGCCGGGGCGGCAGACGCAGGGGCCCGCCCCTCCGGGTGGCACACGGACGGCCGGCCCCGGCGCCGCTAGCGTGCGTGGCGCACCGCCGTCGACCGGTGGTCCCGCCGGAGCCCGACCTGGAGGCACCCGTGAGCACGCCGTCCGAACAGCAGACCCCCGCCGCCGGCACGGGTTCCACCCCGTCGTCGACCCAGGAGATCCCGATCCCCGCGCCGGTCACCGGAACCCCGACCTCGGTGCAGCAGCTCCCGGCGCCGTCGGCACCCGTCCGCCCGCCGGCGCAGGCCGGCCCGGCCACGACGCCGGGGGGCTCCACCGCGGTGCAGCCCGGGGCGGCTCCGGTCGGCGCCGCGCAGCCGACGGGCCCGGTCGACTTCGTGCCGGGGCTGCCCGGGCTGGGCGGCCCGGCCGCTCCCCCGGCCGCTCCCCCGGCCGCGTCCCCCGCCGCGTCCCCGGCCGAGGCGGGCGAGGGGGCGGCGGAGCAGCCGCGTGCCCCGCGGGACCGCACCCCGCTGGTCGGCGCCGGTCTCGTGGCGCTCGCCCTGGTGCTGCTCCAGCTCGGCCTGTCGCTGCGGTTCGGCACCGAGTCCGCGTGGTCGGCGATCCCGCTGTGGTCGGCCTTCGCCACCGCCTGCACCGTGCTGGGCCTGGCCGCGTTCGCCGGGGCGCTCGGCCTCGGCCGGCGGCTGGGCGCCCGGACGGGCTGGCGGATCGCCGCGGGCGGGCTGACCGGCCTGGCGGTCTTCTGGGTGCTGGTCGTGCTGCCCGGTGCGGGGACCGACCGGGGATTCCTGCTCACCGCCGCCCTCGGCGCCCTCGGCGGGGCGCTGTGGCTGGCCGCCGGTCGCGGGGGCCGGGCCGCGGAGGACGGCGCACCGTCCCGCGGCTGACCTCGAGGTCAGCCGCGGCCCCGGCCGTTCCCCTCGCCGCCGCCGTTGCCCCGGCCGTTCCCGGGCCCGCCGCCGCCGTTCCCGTTCCGGCCGCTGTTGCCCGGGGGGTCGTCCTCGTCCGCCTCGTCCTCGTCGACCTCGTCCTCGTCCGGCTCGTCCCCGCCGGCGTCCCCGACGGGCACCGGCACGGGGACCACCGGCTGCTCGGGCGGAACCGGGTCCGGCTCCGGCTCCGGCTCGGGCGGCGCGACGGCGTAGGTGACCAGGACGACCGTGCCGGGGGCGACGGCGCCCACCGGTGCCAGCTCCAGCACGTGCTCGGCGGGCACGGCATCGCTCTCCCGGCCGACCAGCTCCACGCCCAGGCCGGCGGCGGCGAGCTCGGCCTCCACCTCGGCCACCGGGCGGCCGACGAAGTCGGCGGCGGCGATCACCACCGGCTCGGGGGCCTCGCTGGTGCCGCCGCCGGGGTCGGCCGGGGCGTCACCCCACACCTGGAGCGCGGCGATGCCCAGCCCCGCGCCGACGACGAGCGCCACCAGCGGGGCGAGCAGGCGCAGCCGGCGCGGCCGCGACCCGGTCACCGGCGCGGGCGGCGGCGGGACGTCCAGCGGGCGGGTGCCGGCCGGCCGGGGCACCGGCGGCAGCAGCCGGCCGGCGCGGACGTCCTCGACGGCGTCCCGGAACGCGGCGCCGTCGGGGTAGCGCTCGGCCGGGTCCTTGAGCAGGGCGCGCCCCACGAGCGTGCGCACCTGCTCCGGGATGTCGGCGGGCAGCGGCGGGGGCTCCTCGCGCAGCTGGCGCAGCGCGATCTGCACCGAGTTCTCCCCGTCGAAGGCGCGGTGCCCGGCGAGGCACTCGTAGCCGATCATGCCCAGCGCGTAGACGTCGCTGGCCGGGCCGGCCTTGCTGCCCCCGGCCTGCTCCGGCGAGAGGTAGTGGGCGGTGCCGACGACCTGGCCGGTCTGCGTGAGCGGCGCGCTGGCGGCGGACCAGGCGATGCCGAAGTCGGTGATCTTCACCGTGCCGTCGTCGCCGACCAGGAGGTTGCCCGGCTTGACGTCGCGGTGCACCAGGCCGGCGGCGTGCGCGGCGGCCAGGCCGGTCGCCGTCTGGTGCAGCACGTCCAGCGTGCGGTCGACATCGAGCCGGCCCTCCCGGCTCAGCACCTGGGCGAGCGACTCGCCCTCGACCAGCTCCATGACCAGGTAGGCCAGGGCCTCGCCGTCGGCGGCGGTGGACTCGCCGTAGTCGAACAGCGCGGCGATGTTGCGGTGCGTCAGCAGGGCGCTGTGCTGCGCCTCGGCCCGGAAGCGCGCGAGGAAGGTGGCGTCCCCGGTGTACTCGCTGCGCAGCACCTTGACGGCGACGCTCCGCTGCAGGACGACGTCGCGCCCCCGCCAGACCTGCCCCATGCCGCCGGTCGCGAGCAGCGACCGCAGCTCGTAGCGACCACCGAGCAGGGTCGACGACGGCCGGTGGGGGGAGGTCACTGCTCCGTCGCGGGGCTGGACGCCTCCGCCGTGTCCGTGGCGGTCGTCTCGGTGGGCGTGGTCGCCGTCGTGGCCGGCGGGGTGGTCGTCACGGTCGGGGTCGCGTCGGTGGAGGTGGGGGTGCCGGGCGTCGGGCTGCCGGGCAGGGTCGGCGACGGAGGCGCCGTGGGGGTGCCGGTCCCCGTCGGCGTGCCCGTGCTGCCCCCGGTGCCCGTGCCCTGCTCGGTGCCCGCACCGGTCTCGGCGCCCGTCGCCGGCGCCGCCATCACCGCCACGCTGCTCCAGGCGCTCACC
>NZ_SSXA01000010.1 GCF_021698975.1 Blastococcus sp. KM273128
CCTCCTCGAGGTGGCGGTCGCGGCGGCCCGGGAGGCCGCCGTCCTGGTGGCCCGGGGCCGCGACTCCGCCGGGGACCGGGTGAGCACCAAGTCCAGCCCGGTCGACGTCGTCACGGCGGTGGACGCCGCCAGCGAGGAGCTGCTGGTGCGACGCCTGCTCGAGGCCCGCCCGGCGGACGGCGTGCTGGGGGAGGAGGGCGCGGCGCGGGAGGGGACCAGCGGGGTCCGGTGGATCGTCGACCCGATCGACGGCACCGTGAACTTCCTCTACGACATCCCTGCCTACGCCGTCTCCGTGGCCGCCGAGGTCGACGGCGTGGTCCGCGCCGGGGCGGTGCTCAACGTGGCGACGGGGGAGCTGTTCACCGCGACCTCGGGCGGGGGCGCGTGGCTGGCGGCTCCGGGACGGCCGGTGCGCCGGCTCGCGGTCAGCGCGCCGCCGTCCCTGGAGCAGACGATGGTCGCGACCGGTTTCGGCTACCGGGTGGAGCAGCGACGGGCGCAGGGAGCGGTCGTGGCGGAGCTCGTGACCCGGGTGCGCGACATCCGGCGGTTCGGCAGCGCGGCGCTGGACCTGTGCGCGCTGGCCGCCGGCCGGGTCGACGCCTACTACGAGCTCGACCTCAACCCCTGGGACCACGCCGCCGGCGCGCTGGTGGCCGCCGAGGCCGGAGCGGTGGTGAGCGGGCTGGACGGCGCCCCGGTGGGGGAGCCGATGGTGATCGCGGTGGCGCCCGCGGTCGCCGCGCCGTTCGCCGCGCTGGTGTCCGAGCTGCACCGCTGAGCGGTGCCTTCTCAGCAGTCGCTGGGGGCGTCCTCCGGGGCGGTCAGCGCCGCCTCGACCTCCTCGGGGGGCGCGACACCGGGGAACTCCGGGCCGAGGACCAGGTCGACCACCGCGGTGGCCCGGGTGTCGGGGTAGTAGCTGACGCCGGGTGCGTACACCCCCAGGAAGCGGGCGGCGTCCCGCCCGGGCGAGCCGTGGCGCACCTCGCCCGCGCCCTCGACCACCCGGGTGGTGGGGTCGTTGGCGACCTCGCTGATCGTGAAGCCGCGGCCGGCGAGCTCGTCGGCCACCGTCTGCGCGAGCCCGCCCTGGTCCGTGGCGTTGAACACCCGCACCGAGACCGCGGCCGGGTCCAGCGACGGCGGCGGCTCCTCGGCGGCGGCGCACTCCTCGGCCGCATCGGCGCGCCGCTCCTGGTCCTCGCGCAGCACCGTCCACCACACGGCGCCCGTGGCCAGGGCGAGGACGAGCAGGAAGATCAGCGGGGGGAGCGGACGACGTCCACTGCGCGGGCGCACCGGAGGCTGGACGGTGCGCTCGGTCACGGTGGTTCTCCTCGGCGAGGACCGGGCAGCGGGCGCGGACCGGCCGGGACGGACGGAGCGTCGCCGCGACTGCTGCGGACGGCTGTCGGTTGCGAGCTTAGGGCCGGGCTGCGCGGCTAGATCGCACCGTCGTCCAGCGCGGCGCGTCCCCGCTCGACGCACGGGTCGATCCGGTCGGCGTAGCCCGTCGTGTCCTTGCCCGCCATGGCGCCGGCGGCCGAGCGGGCGACGATGCCGGCGACGATGGCCGCGAACTTGAAGTACGCGAACCCGACGTACCAGTTGAGGTCGGAGAGGTCGAGACCGCTGCGCTCGCCGTACCGGGCCGCGACCTCCGCGCGGGTGGGGAAGCCCTCCAGCGCCGTCACCGTGCTCTGGCCGGCGACGCTGCGCTCCCCGGCCTGCGGCCAGTAGACGTGCAGCATGCCGAGGTCGGCCAGCGGGTCGCCGAGGGTCGACATCTCCCAGTCCAGCACCGCCCGCACGCGGCCGGGCACCTCCGGGTCGAGCAGGCAGTTGTCCAGCCGGAAGTCGCCGTGGACGATCCCGTGCCGCTGGGTCGTGGGCACGGTCTCCGCGAGCCGGGCGGCGAGGGCGTCCAGCCCCGGGCGGTCGCGGTCGCGGGTCGCCTCCCACTGCTGGGTCCAGCGGCGGACCTGGCGGGCCATGAAGCCCTCCGGGCGGCCGAAGTCGGCCAGGCCGACCGCGGCCGGGTCGACCGAGTGCAGGTCGGCCAGGACGTCGACCAGGCCCTCGCCGATGGCGCGCCGCTGGTCGGGCGCGTCGGCGTAGCCCTCGGGGATCCGGTCGATGACGTGCAGGCCGACGACCCGCTGCATCACGTAGAACGGCGCACCCAGCACGCCGGTGTCGGTGCACAGGTGCAGCGTCCGCGGCACGGGCACCGGCGTGGGACCCAGCGCGGAGATCACCTTGTGCTCGCGCGCCATGTCGTGCGCGGTGGCCAGCACGGCGCCCGTCGGCGGACGCCGCAGGATCACGGAGTCCCCGGCCGACCCACCCTCGGGCGTGACCACGTAGGTCAGGTTGGACATGCCGGCGGCGATCAGGTCGACGGTGACCGAGCGCCAGCGCTCGTCCCCCAACGCGGAGGCCAGATACGGCCCGACGACGGCTGGATCAGCACCTGAGGGAGTCGCCACCGGCGCAGGGTAACCTCTGGCGCTCCGCGACCCGCCCGACCGTTCCTGGTCCCGATGTGTCACCTCCCCGGAGTCGGGCACAAATCGGGGCCGGACGGCGTTGGGGGGCTGCCGGCCCCTCCGCGAGGGGAGGCCGGCGCACGTGGACGGGCGCCCGACGCGGGCCGCCCCCACACCGACCCACCGGTCGCCCACCGGCGAACGGCCAGGACGACGGCGCGCACCCTGCGCCGCGTCAGACGAGCGGGCACGACGCCCGCGGAACCCCGGAGGAGGGGCACACCCCATGGCCACCGACTACGACGCCCCGCGCCGCAACGAGACCGACGAGCTCGGCGAGGACTCGCTCGAGGAGCTCAAGGCGCGGCGGGCCGAGGCGCAGTCCTCGTCGGTCGACGTCGACGAGACGGACTTCAACGAGAACCTCGAGCTCCCCGGTGCCGACCTGTCCAACGAGGAGCTGACCGTCCGCGTGCTGCCCAAGCAGGAGGACGAGTTCACCTGCTCGCGCTGCTTCCTGGTGCAGCACCGCAGCCGGCTCGCCTCCACCCGCGGCGACCAGCTGTTCTGCCGCGACTGCGCCTGAAGGAGGACCCCCTCGCCCCCCGCCGCCCGCACGCCCGCGGCGGGGCCCCGCGAGGGGGCCGTTCCAGCGCCGCACCGTGAAGGGGACGACGGATGACCGAGGGCTCGCGCACCGGCGCACCACGTGACGTGCCGCCGCCGCGCCCCGTCGCGCAGCAGGACCCGCCGGCGGCCGAGGAGAGCTCGCTCGCCCGCGCCGGACGAGCGGTCGCCGACGCCGTGGCCGGGCTGACCGGCGGCAGCGCCGGGCGGTCGACCGGCGCGGGCCTGCGCGACGTCGTCGGTGCCGTCGCCGGGGCGGTCGCGAACGCGTTCGGCGGTGACGACCGGCCCGCGCCGAAGCCGTCCGGCCCGCAGGCGGCCGGCGGCGACGGCCGGGCACCCGGCGCGCTGCTCGGCGACCTCCTCGCGGCGGCGGCGCCGCGGCTGCCGATCCGCGACCGGGAGCGGCTGCGCGCCGCCCACCCCGGGGCGTCCGACGACGAGATCGCCGAGGCGCTCGTCCAGCGC
Source organism: Blastococcus sp. KM273128 (assembly GCF_021698975.1). Taxonomy (GTDB): domain Bacteria; phylum Actinomycetota; class Actinomycetes; order Mycobacteriales; family Geodermatophilaceae; genus Blastococcus. Next base: position 3,591 of record NZ_SSXA01000010.1, read on the forward strand.
GCGGCGCGCGTGACCTCCGGGATCGGTGCGGCCACCGGCGGGCTCTCGGCCGCGCACTGGTTCGCCCCGCCGTCACTGCTGGCGGTCCCGCTGGAGCTGGGGGCCGAGACGGTCCTGGTGGCCGCCGTGGAGGTGGTCCTCATCGGCGAGCTGCACGAGCTGCACGGCCGCCGGGCCCCGGGGGACGCCGCCGCGCGCGCCCAGGCCTACCTCGCGGCGTGGTCGGAGCAGCGTGCGGTGCGGGACGGCGGCGTCGCCGGACTGGGTGCGGTGCTGGGCGCCGCCGGCGTACGCGCTCTCCGCCGGCGGGTGACCCGCCGGCTGGCCGGGGCGCTGCCCGCGGCCGCGCCGTTCCTCGTCGGCGCGGCCCTGTCCGGCCGCGGCAACCGCCGGGCGACCGAGAGCCTGGCGCGCCGGATCCGCGACGACCTGCAGGACCCGCCAGCCTGACCCCGGTGACGGGCTCGAACGGCCTCCCTGCAGGGACCCGCCGCGAGCCTGGCGACGGCATGGAACGGCCTCCCTGCAGGGACCCGCCGCGAGCCTGGCGACGGTATGGAACGGCCTCCCTGCAGGGACCCGCCGCGAGCCTGGCGACGGTATGGAACGGCCCCGTCCCGGGCCCCGCCCTGAGCCCGGTGACGGATGGAACGGCCTCCCTGCAGGGACCCGCCGCGAGCGTGCGAGCGGTGGGGGGCAGGGAGGTCCTTATAGGGTCGCCGACGTGCCCGAGACCTCCACCGGGCCGGACGTGCCCGTCCGGCTCACCGCCCCCGACGGCGCCGTCCCGCGGTACGCCCTGGCCGGTGACGCGGGCGCCGACCTGAGCGCTGCGGAGGACGTCGAGCTGGCCCCGTTCGAGCGGCGGCTGGTGGGTACCGGTGTCGCGGTGGCGATCCCCGAGGGTTACGCCGGTTTCGTGCACCCGCGCTCGGGGCTGGCGCACCGGCTCGGCCTGAGCATGGTGAACGCCCCCGGCACCATCGACGCGGGCTACCGCGGGGAGATCATGGTCAACCTCATCAACCTGGACCCGGTGACGCCGCTGCGGCTCTCCCGCGGCGACCGCATCGCGCAGCTGGTGGTGCAGCCGGTGGCCCGCGCGCGGTTCGTGCCGGTGCGCGAGCTCCCGGCCAGCGCCCGCGGCGAGGGCGGGCACGGCTCCACCGGCGGGCACGGGGGCGCGTCGCCCGGGTCCTCCGACGCACGAGCACTCGAGGGGCAGGGCTGACATGCCGTTCGGACGGCGGCGCAACCGCATCGACCGCAGCCTGCGCGAGCGGGGCGTGCCCCCGGAGCCGCAGACCCGCATCCGGGAGGTCGAGGAGACCACCGGGCCCTGGGACGAGGCCGACGCCCCCCAGGACGGGCTGGCGCGCATCGACCTGGGCGCCATCCGGCTGCCCGCGCTCCCCGGGATGGACCTGCGGGTGGAGCTCAACCAGCAGCAGAAGGTGGTCGGCGCGACGCTGCGCCACGGCGGCTCGCTGCTGCAGGTCGCGGCCTTCGCGGCGCCCCGGGCCGCCGGCATCTGGGACGACGTCCGCGCCGAGCTGGCGCGCAGCGCCTCCGGGCAGGGCGCGTCGCTCACGGAGGTGGAGGGGCCCTTCGGCCTCGAGCTGACCGGCACCGTCGTCGCGACCGCGCCGCCGCAGCCCGGGCAGCCGGCCCCGCGGGCGACGCGGCGGCCGGCCCGCTTCCTCGGTGTCGACGGGCCGCGCTGGTTCCTGCGCGGCCTGCTGAGCGGCTCGGCCGCCGCGGACGGGGAGGCGGAGGCGCGGGCGCTGGAGGCGGCGTTCCGCGGCATCGTCGTCGTCCGGGGCTCCGAGCCCATGCCGGTGCGCGAGCCGCTGCCGCTGACCTTGCCCCCGCAGGCCGCGGCGCAGCTGGCCGCCCAGCAGCCGCCTCCGGGCGCGGGCCCGGGCCAGCCGCCGGCCGGTGGCCCGGCCGGTCCGCCCGCCTGACGACGCGACGCAGGGAACACCCGTGCGCGCCCCCGTGTGCAACCCCACGAACTACGCTGGTCCCGTGACGGAGACCCGATCGGCGGGCTGGTGGTCGCGCACGTTGCAGCGACTCACCGCCGACGACCAGACCATCGACGCCCAGGAGCTCCGTGAGGGCTCGGCCAACGCCGGCTGCGAAGCGGTCAGCGCCTGCCGCAAGGGCGAGGTCGTCACCGTCACCGGCCGGCTGAAGTCCGTCGTCTACACCCCGCGCGAGACGGTGCCCACGCTCGAGGCCGAGCTGTTCGACGGGTCGGGGTCGGTGACCCTGGTCTGGCTGGGGCGCCGGCGCATCGCGGGCATCGAACCCGGCCGCTCGCTGACCGCGCGCGGCCGGTTCGCCGCCTTCGACGGGCGGCAGGTCATCTACAACCCCTGGTACGAGCTGAGCGCCGGCTGACCGCCGCGGGGTGGCGGTCAGCCGCCACGCGCACGACCGCGAGCGAACGAGGGGGACGAGGGTGACCGCAGCCGGCCGGCCGGACGACGGCGACGGCGGGTCCGACGCCGGGGCGACCTCGCTGTTCGACCGCGACCAGCTGATGGCGCAGCTCGGCGGCTGGCGCGGCATGGTCGACGCGACGCTCCCGACCGTCGCGTTCATCGTGGCCAACGGCCTCGGTGGGCTGCGCACCGGAATCTGGGCGGCGGTGGCCGCGGCGGTCGTGGTCTTCGGCCTGCGGCTGGCCCGGCGGCAGAGCGTCCAGCAGGCGGTCAGCGGGCTGATCGGCGTCGGCATCGCGGTGGCGATCGCCGCCAACACCGGCGAGGCCCGCGACTTCTTCGTGCTCGGGATCGTGCGCAGCCTCGTGGTCGGGGTGGTCCTCCTCGGCTCCATCCCGTTCCGCTGGCCCCTCGTCGGCGTCGTCGCGGAATTCCTCGCCCCGAGCCACCTGGGGTCGATGGCCGCGCACTCCCTGCCGTGGAACCGCCGGGCGGCGCGGGGGAGCACCGAGCCGGTGGCGAGCGCGCCGGTGACGCCCGACCCGACCGCCGCACCGCAGCTGCACTGGCGTCGCGAACCGCGGCTGCTGCGCGCCTACTCGTGGCTGACCGCGCTGTGGGCCGCCTCGTTCCTCCTGCGCGCCGGTGTGCAGTGGGTGCTCTACCGCGCCGACGAGGTGGAGCTGCTGGGCACCGCCTCGGTCGTGCTGGGCCTGCCGCTCACCGCCGTCGTGCTGGTGATCACGCTGTGGGTGGTCGCCCGCCTGCACCGGCACCGCGCCCCGGGCCCGCCCGAGGCCTGAGAGGACGCCGTCCTCCGCACCCTCGGGCGGAGAACCCGGACGGGACCGCTCAGCGGCCGGCGCCGCCCGGGCCCTCCGGCGCGAACACGTACTGCAGCTCTTCCTCGGTGTCGCCGTGCGACACGAACAGCAGCTCGTCCCCGGACTCCAGCGGCTCGTCGGGCGACGGCGTGATCACCCGGTCCCCGCGGAGGATCGTGGTGAGCACCGTCTCGCGGGGCAGCGGCACCTCGCGCAGCGCGCGGCCGACCCACGGGGTGTCGTCGCCCAGCGTGATCTCCACCAGGTTGGCCGCGCCCTTGCGGAAGCTCATGAGCCGGACGACGTCGCCGACGGTCACCGCCTCCTCGACCAGGGCGGCGAGCACCCGGGGGGTGGAGACGGCGACGTCGACCCCCCACGCCTCGGTGTAGAGCCACTCGTTGCGCGGGTCCTTGACCCGGGCGACCACGCGGTTGACCGCGAACTCGGTCTTGGCCAGCAGCGACACGACCAGGTTGGCCTTGTCGTCACCGGTCGCGGCGACGACGACGTCGCAGGTGGCCAGCTGCGCCTCCTCCAGGGAGGAGACCTCGCACGCGTCGGCCTGCACCCACTCCGCGCCCGGCACCGAGCGGGTGCGGACCTTGCGGGCGTCCTTCTCGATGAGCATGACGGTGTGGCCGTTCTCCAGCAGCTCCCCGGCGATGGAGCGGCCGACCGCACCTGCTCCCACGATCGCGACGCGCATCAGTGGCCACCCTCCTGGGGGCCGCGCTCGACGACCTCGTGCACCCGCGCCGTCAGCTCGTCGGTGACGGCGACGACCAGCTGGTCGCCGTCCTGCAGCACCGTGGCCTGCGTCGGCAGCTGGGCCTCGCCGAACCGGGTCAGCCAGGCCACCCGGGCGCCGGTCGCCGTCTCGAGGGCGGCGAGTTTGCGGCCCACCCACGCGTCGCTGACCGTGACGCGCACCAGCGACACCTTCCCGGTGGGTTCTCGCCACAGCTCGCTGACCTTGACCGACAGCAGGTCGCGCAGCAGCCGGTTCACCGTCCACGGCACGGTGGCCACGCTCGGGATGCCCATGCGCTCGTAGACCTCGGCCCGCTTGGAGTCGTAGATCCGTGCGACGACGTGCTGGACGCCGAACGTCTCGCGCGCCACCCGCGCCGAGATGATGTTGGAGTTGTCGCCGCTGCTCACCGCGGCGAAGGCGCCCGCGGAGTCGATGCCGGCGTCCAGCAGCACCTGCCGGTCGAAGCCCAGGCCCTTGACCTGGCGCCCGGCGAAGTCCGGCCCCAGCCGGCGGAACGCCTCGGGGTCCTGGTCGATCACGGCCACGCTGTGCCCGATCTGCTCCAGGCGCCGGGCGATGGCCGAGCCCACACGGCCGCAGCCCATCACGACCACGTGCACGCGTCACTCCCGCAGATCCCGGTGGCGCCGGCGCCGTCCGCCCGCGCTCCACCGGCCGCGAAGCTACACCCGCCGGCCGTGCGCCAGCGCCCAGGACGCCCGTCTCACCCCGAGGGGCTGGGTGGGCCGGGTCACGCCCGCGGGGGCCCTGAGCGTCCGTACCATCGCGCCGTGCCAAGCCTGTCCGACCTCGGACAACTACCGAAACGCCTCGTCCTCGGCCGCCCCGTCCGCAGCGACCGAGCGGGGGAGTCGTTGCTCCCCAAGCGGCTCGCCCTGCCGATCTTCGCCAGCGACCCGCTCTCCTCCGTGGCCTACGCCACGCAGGAGATCCTCATCGTCCTCACCCTGGCCGGGACGGCGTTCCTCTTCTTCGCCCCCTGGATCGCCATCGGCGTCGTGGTGCTCCTCACGACGGTGGTGCTCTCCTACCGGCAGGTGGTGCGGGCCTACCCCTCAGGCGGCGGCGACTACGAGGTCGCCCTCAGGAACCACGGGCAGTGGGCCGGCGTGACGGTGGCGAGCGCGCTGCTCGTCGACTACGTCCTGACCGTCGCGGTGTCGGTGTCGGCGGGCACGGACAACATCATCTCGGCGTTCCCCGAGCTCAACGAGCACCGGGTGCCGATCGCCCTGGGCCTGGTGGCGCTGCTGGCCGCGGTCAACCTGCGCGGCGTCCGGGAGTCGGGCCGCACCTTCGCCGCACCGACCTACCTGTTCATCAGCGGCATCCTGGTCATGGTCGTCACCGGCCTGCTCCGGTACTTCGTCGCGGGCGGGGAGCTGGTGGCGGAGAGCTCGTCGTGGTCCGTGCTGCCCGAGCCGGGCTACGAGCAGGTCACCGGCCTGGCGCTGATCTTCTTCGTGCTGCGCGCCTTCGCCTCCGGGTGCACGGCGCTCACCGGTGTCGAGGCGATCGCCAACGGCGTCCCCGCCTTCCGCCCGCCCAAGAGCCGCAACGCGGCGACCACCCTGGCGCTGATGGGCGGCATCGCGGCCACCATGTTCGCCGGGGTCACCGCGCTGGCCCTGCTCGCGGACGTGAAGTACGTCGAGAACACCTGCGACCTGGTCGGGTTCCCCGGGGACTGCGAGACCGACCCGCAGCGCACGGTCATCGCCCAGCTCGCGGCGGCCACCTTCGGCGGCGACACCTCGTTCGGCTTCTTCTACGTGCAGGCGGCCACCGCGCTGGTGCTCGTCCTGGCGGCCAACACGGCGTTCAACGGGTTCCCGCTGCTGGGCAACGTGCTCGCCCAGGACCGGTTCATGCCGCGGCAGCTGCACACCCGCGGCGACAAGCTGGTCTACAGCAACGGCATCCTGCTGCTCGCCGGGTTCGCCGGGCTGCTCATCGTCGCCTTCGACGCCGACGTCAACCGGCTCATCCAGATGTACATCGTCGGCGTCTTCACCAGCTTCACGCTGGGCCAGACCGGCATGGTGCGGCACTGGAACCGCGAGCTGCGCGGGGTCGGCGACCCGGGGGTGCGGGCCCGCATCCGGCGATCCCAGGCGATCAACGCCGTCGGCGGCACGCTCACCGGCGTCGTCCTCGTGATCATCGTCGTCACCAAGTTCACCCACGGCGCGTGGCTGGTGCTGCTGGCCATGCCCGTCCTCGTCGCGCTGATGAAGGGCATCAACCGGCACTACTGCCACGTGTCCGAGCAGCTCGAGCCCGACACCGACGCGCGCACCCTGCCGAGCAAGGTGCACGCCGTCGTCCTCGTCTCCAAGGTGCACAAGCCGACGCTGCGGGCGCTGAGCTTCGCGCGGGCGACCCGACCCGACGCGCTGACCGCCCTCACGGTCAACGTCGACGACGGCGAGACCCGCGCGCTGCAGGCCGACTGGCAGCGCTACGACATCCCGGTCCCGCTCACCGTGCTCGAGTCGCCGTACCGGGAGATCACCCGTCCGGTGCTCGACTACGTGAAGGGCATCCGGCGGGACAGCCCGCGCGAGCTGGTGGTGGTCTTCGTGCCGCAGTACGTCGTCGGGCACTGGTGGGAGAACGTGCTGCACAACCAGAGCGCGCTGCGCCTGCGCGCCCGGCTGCAGTTCCAGCCCGGCGTGATGATCACGACGGTGCCGTGGCAGCTGGAGAGCTCGGTGGGTGCCGACGAGGACGGCCGCCGCGGCGGGCCGGCCCCCGGCGACCTGCGGCGCGGGTTCACCGACGACGAGGTCGACGTGACGCCCTATGGCTGAGAAGGGACCCCGTCCTCCCCGGCCCCCGCGGGCTCGCGGCGGGCCCCTGCGCCGGGGCCGTTCCAGCCCGCCACCGGACAAGGGGCTCGGGTGGGTCGGGCGGGAGTTCGAGGTCGAGGTGGGGCCGGTCGCGCACGGGGGGCACTGCGTCGCCCGGCACGAGGGCCGCGTGGTCTTCGTCCGGCACACGCTCCCCGGCGAGCGGGTGCGGGTCCGCGTCACCGAGGACCGGCACCCCGGCTTCTGCCGCGCCGACGCCGTCGAGGTGCTCGATGCCGCGCCCGCGCGGGTGGCGCGCCCCTGCCCGTACAGCGGCCCGGGGAAGTGCGGGGGCTGCGACTGGCAGCACGTGGACCCGGCCGAGCAGCGCCGGCTCAAGGCGGCGGTGGTCCGCGAGCAGCTGGTGCGCCTCGGCGGCCTGGACGAGCAGGACTCGGTGGTCTCCGGGCTCGCCGTGGAGGAGCTGCCCGGTGGCCCGCTGCGCTGGCGCTCCCGGGCCCGCTTCGCCGTCGACCGCACCGGCGCCGCGGGTCTGCGCCGGCACCGCTCGCACGACGTCGTGGTGCTCGACGACTGCCCGATCACCGTGGAGCCGGCCGCGCGGGCGGTGCTCGGCCGCCGCTGGCTCGACGCGGGCGCCGTCGACGTGTCCATCGACTCCGCCGGTGCGGTGACGACCGCCCCGCTCGACCGCCGCGGCCGCCCGCGCGCCGCCGAGGTCCGGCGGACGGGGGAGGAGCTGCCCGTGCCGGCCGGCCGTGCCGAGCGGCGCGCCGGCGGGCGGGACTGGGAGGTCGAGGGCACCGGCTTCTGGCAGGTGCACCCCGCCGCGGCCGACGCGCTGGTGGAGGCCGTCACCGGCTTCGCCGCCGCGACCGACGGGGAGACCGTGCTCGACCTGTACGCCGGCGCCGGGCTGTTCGGCGGCGCGCTCGCCCCGGCGGTGGGCGCCGGCGGCCGGGTGGTCTGCGTCGAGGCCGATCCCGGCGCCTGCGCGGCCGCGGACGCCAACCTCGCCGACCTGCCCCAGGCCGAGGTGTGGCAGGGCGAGGTGGACGCCGACGGGCTGGTCGACCTGCTCGCCGAGCTGGGGTCCGGGCCGGACGTCGTCGTCCTCGACCCGCCCCGCGCCGGCGCCGGGACGGCGGTGAGCCGCCTGCTGGCCGGGACCGGCGCGCGGGCGGTGGTCTACGTCGCCTGCGACCCCGCTGCCCTGGGCCGGGACGTCGCCGCGTTCGCCGCCGCGGGGTACCGGCTCGCCGCGCTGCGCGGGTTCGACGCCTTCCCGATGACCGCGCACGTGGAGTGCGTCGCGCTGCTCGTGCCCGCCTGAGGGGTCGCACGCACCGGTACGTGGCGGTTCGGCGACGGACGACCACTCCCGTCGCAGCAGTCACACGCGTCGACCTCCCCGGTCGTCCCCTGCGTAGCGTCCGCCGGGTGACGAAGGAGGAACCGATGCAGCGCACGACCAGTGCCCACCCGCAGGTGGCGGCGGCCCGCAAGCTCCTGGCGCTCGGGTGGTGGTTCGTCGCCGCCGGGGCCGCGCTCGCGCTGGGGCTCGAGGTGGAGGACGGCGTCGCCCTCTGACCACGGACGGCGGGCCGCCGCGCCCGCCCGGCTGCTCGCAGCGGAGCGGCCCTGGTTACGGTCAGGGGGTGCCCACGTGGGAATACGCCTCGGTCATTACCGCCAACGATGCGGAGTCGCAGCGGGCCGGCGTGAGCGTCAAGCTCCCCGGCGGTCAGCTCGAACGCCAGCAGGGCGACACCAGCTCGGTGCTCAACAAGCTCGGTGCCGAGGGGTGGGAGCTGGTCAGCTACCACTCCAGCGGCGCGGGAACCTGGGGGTTCGAGCAGTTCTGGCTCAAGCGCCAGTCCTCCTGACCCGACACGCCCCGGGATCGAACGCGTGTTCGACCCGTGGGGCAGAATGGTGCGGTGGGGACGACGCTGCCGCCGGGCTGGCCGGAGGAGGTGCGCCCGCCGGGCGCGCCCGACTGGGAGCGCACCGCCGTCGCCTGGCTGTTCGACCTGGTGCCCCCGGACTACCGCGCCCACGAGGTGCTGCGCCGGTACCCCGCGCTGCTCGCCCGGTTCGCCGGTGACCACGTCGCCGCCGGTCTGGAGGCGGCCCGCGCCGGCTGGCGCACGCTGCGGGTGGAGCTCGCCGACCAGCTGCCGCCGGAGGCGATCGAGGCGGCGATGGGCGCCTACGAGCGGGAGGGCGCCCGGCTGGCCGCAGCGGCCCGCGGGGTCGAGGTCGTCGGCGGGGCGCTGAGGGGGGAGCGCTGGGTGCCGCGGCTGTGAGCTGCATCCGCTCCACCCGTTCGACCGGAAGTGCCGGGGAACCGCAGTTACAGTGGATCGGCGGCTGCTCCCCGTCGCCGCCCGACCGAGAGGACACCGCCGCACCGTGCCGCTCCTGCGATCGCTGCAGGGCCCGGAGGACGTCAGGGCCCTCGAGTCCGAAGCGCTACCCGCCCTCGCCGCGGAGATCCGTGACGCCCTGGTCACCAGCGTGGCCCGGACCGGGGGTCACCTCGGGCCGAACCTGGGCTGCGTCGAGCTGACCATCGCCCTGCACCGGGTGTTCGACTCGCCGCGCGAGCCGATCGTCTTCGACACCGGCCACCAGTCCTACGTGCACAAGATGCTCACCGGCCGGGTCGACGGCTTCGAGCGGCTGCGCCAGCGCGGCGGCCTCTCCGGCTACCCGAGCCGGGCCGAGAGCGACCACGACTGGGTGGAGAACAGCCACGCCTCCACCTCGCTGTCCTACGCCGACGGGCTGGCCAAGGCCTTCGCGATCCGGGGCGACTCCCGCCCCGTGGTCGCCGTCATCGGCGACGGCGCGCTCACCGGGGGCATGGCGTGGGAGGCGCTGAACAACATCGCCGCCGCGCAGGACCGCCCGGTCGTCATCGTCGTCAACGACAACGGCCGCTCCTACTCGCCCACGATCGGTGGCGTCGCCGACGCGCTGGCCACCCTGCGGCTGCGCCCCGGCTACGAGAACGCGCTGCTCCAGGTGCGCCAGGCGCTGCACCGTGCCCCCGTCGTCGGCTCGGCGCTCTACGACGCGCTGCACGCCATCAAGAAGGGCCTCAAGGACGTCCTCTCGCCGCAGGGCATGTTCGAGGACCTCGGCCTGAAGTACGTCGGCCCGGTCGACGGCCACGACATCCGCGCGGTGGAGTCGGCGCTGCGCCGGGCCCGCTCCTTCGGCGGGCCGGTCATCGTGCACGCCGTCACCACCAAGGGCTACGGCTACCCGCCGGCCGAGACCGACCAGATCGACGCCTGGCACGCGACCGGGGTGTTCGACCCCGACAGCGGCGCCAGCGCACGCAAGACCGGGCTGGCCTGGACCGACGCCTTCGCCGACGAGCTGGTGCGCGTGGGCGCCGAGCGGCCCGACGTCGTCGCGATCACCGCGGCGATGCTGCACCCCACCGGTCTGGCCCCGTTCGCCGAGCGCTTCCCCGAGCGCACCTTCGACGTCGGCATCGCCGAGCAGCACGCCCTCACCTCGGCCGCCGGCCTGGCCATGGCGGGGCTGCACCCGGTCGTCGCCGTGTACTCGACGTTCCTCAACCGGGCGTTCGACCAGCTGCTCATGGACGTCGCGCTGCACCGGCAGCCGGTGACGGTGGTGCTCGACCGCGCCGGGGTCACCGGTGACGACGGCGCCTCGCACAACGGCATGTGGGACATGTCGATCCTCTCGGTGGTGCCCGGCCTCGCCCTGGCCGCGCCGCGCGACGAGGCGACCCTGCGGGAGGCGCTGCGCGAGGCGGTCGACATCACCGACGGACCGTCGGTCGTGCGCTTCCCGAAGGGCTCGCTGCCGCCGGACATCCCGGCGGTCGAGCGGCGCGGGCCGGTGGACGTGCTGCGCCGCGGGAGCCGGGCGGAGGTGCTGCTGGTCGCCGTCGGATCGATGGTCCCGATGTGCCAGGCCGTCGCCGAGCGCGCCGCGGACCACGGCATCGAGGTGACCGTCGTCGACCCGCGCTGGGTGCTGCCGGTCTCCACCGAGCTGGTCGAGCTGGCCGCCGGGCACCGGCTGGTCGTCACCGTGGAGGACGGCGGCCGCGCCGGGGGAGTGGGCACCACGCTCAGCCAGGCGCTGCAGGACCGCGACGTCGACGTGCCCGTGCGCACCCTCGGCCTGCCGCAGCAGTTCTTCGAGCACGGCAGCCGCGGGCAGGTGCTCGCCGACGCGGGGCTGACCGAGCAGGACGTCGCCCGGCGGATCGCGGAGTGGACCGCCCGGCTGACCGAGCGCGCCGGGGATGGCGTCGCCGAGGCGGCCGTCGAGGACCGGGCGTGACGGTGATAGCGGAGATCCAGGTGGCGCCCTCGCCGCCCGGCACCGCCGACGACCCGCACGCCCACGTCGAGGCGGCGATCGCCGTCATCCGGGCCTCCGGGCTGCACCACGAGGTGGGTGCCCTGGGCACCACGCTCGAGGGCGAGGCCGACGAGGTGTGGGCCACGCTGCGCGCCGCGCACGAGGCGATGCTGGCCGCCGGCGCCTCCGCCGGGCTCTCGCACATCAAGGTGGCATCGGTGAACCGGACGATGGACAGCCTCACCGCCAAGTTCCGCTGAGGACTGCCTCTCCCGCGCCGGGCAGCAGCCCACCTCGCGGTGTGCCACGAGGTGGGCTGCTGCATCGCGAGGTCGGGACCCCGTCGGTCAGCTCGCCGGGAAGGACCGCTCGGTCAGCCGCCAGACCTGCCCGTCGCTGTCGGGGGCGCCGGTGCCCGTGCCGGGCGAGAGCGAGTTGACCGCCACGTACACGTTCCCGAACGCGTCGGTGACCACGCCCGCCGGGGACGGCGCGGGCAGCGCGGCCCGCTCGCCCTTCCGCGGCACCAGCACCACCTGACCGGACCCGTCGCCGCCGAACAGCTCGCTGACGTACAGGTTGCCCGCCCGGTCCTGCGCCGCACCGGTCACCCCGGTGAAGCCCGCCCAGGTCTGCTGGACGGCCCCGGTCCGGCGGTCGAGCTCCCACACCCGGCCGGCGCCGGGCACCAGCGACCCGAGGCCGCCCACGATGACGTCGCCGTCGCGGCTGAAGCTCAGCGCCGTCGGCACCGGGTCGCAGGAGTAGCTGCCGTCCTGGTTGGGCCGGGTGTCGCAGGCACCCCCGGTGATGGTGGGCAGGACGGCGAAGACGCTGATCCGGCCGCGCTTGTCGACGGCGAGGACGGCGTTGGCCGCGGCATCGGCGACGAGCACCTTGTCGCCGACGTCGAGCACCGAGTAGGGGTTGGACTCGACACCCTGGCCGTCGGGGTCGTTCGCCGCCTCGAAGGCGCGGACGTCGGCGACGACCACGGGCGGCCGGCCCGCCGCCGCGCGCAGCAGCTTGCCCTCCTGCTCCTCCGGCAGCCCCGTGATGCCGTCCGGCACGTCGACGTCCTTGGCGATGTAGATGCGGCCCAGGGTGCGGGCGCTCGCCGCGTCGTTGCCGGTCGCCCCGGCCCCGGACGGGCCGGCCTCGGACAGCAGGCCGGTCACCACCCGCTGCGCGGTGACCCCCTCGACCTTCGCCGGGTGCCGCACGATGCTGACCGCCCCGGTGGTCCCGACGCAGACGGTCTCCTCGCCGACGTCGGCGCAGTCGTCGCCACCGGTGCCGGACTCCGCGATGACCAGGACCCCGTCACTGGTGAGGTCCAGCTGCCGCGGGTTGTCCAGGTGCCGCGCCACCGGCACCGGCGCCCACCGCGAAGCTTCGGCGGATCCCGCCGCCGGCGCGGCGGCCGCGGGAGTGATGGCCAGCGCTGTGACCGCCAGGCCGGCGGTGGCCGTTGCACACACGAGACGTCTCATCGTTTCCCCTGCCCAGTCCAGGTATCCGGACCGCGGGTACGGCCCGGTCAGGTCCCGAACCCGTCAGCGGCGCTCGAGGGGCGTCAAGATCTTCCGGCGCCGCGGGCGGGGGTGCGCCCCTGGCGGCGCCGTCCTCCCTCACCGCAGAGCGTCCTCCCTCACCGCGCACCGTGAGGGAGGACGCTCGACGATCAGCTCACCTGATCCCGGCCGGGGTCAGGCGGGGAGGGAGGCCACGCCCTCCGGGAGGAACCGGGAGCCGGTGACCCGCTCGGAGACGCCCGTCCGGTCCAGGTAGGCGGAGATGCCGCCCAGCCAGAACGGCCACCCGGCGCCGAGGATCATGCACAGGTCGATGTCCTGGACCGCCTGCACGACGCCCTCGTCCAGCATCAGCCGGATCTCCTGCGCCAGCGCGCCCAGCGCCCGCTCGCGCACCTGCTCCTCGGTGAGGGGTGAGTCGCCGGCGAAGGCGTCGGCGAGCTCCGGGTCGACGACGCCCGGCTCGACGAAGACGCTCGTCCTGCCCAGCTCGACGATCCGCTTGAGCCCCTCGCCGACGGCGAACCGGTCGGGGAACGCCTCGTGCATGCGCTCGGCGACGTGCAGCGCCACCGCGGGGCCGACGAGCGAGAGCAGCTCGAACGGCGTCATCGGCAGGCCCAGCGGGTCGAGCGCGCGCTCGGCGACCTCCACCGGCGTGCCCTGCTCCACGGCCGAGGTGACCTCGCCGAGGAAGCGGGTGAGCAGCCGGTTGACCACGAACGCCGGGGCGTCCGCGACCAGCACGCAGGACTTCTTCAGCGACTTCCCGACGGCGAAGGCGGTGGCCAGCGTCGCGTCGTCGGTCTGCTCGGCCCGGACCACCTCCAGCAGCGGGAGGACGGCGACCGGGTTGAAGAAGTGCAGCCCGACCACGCGCTCCGGGTGCTCGAGCTTGGCGGCCATCTCGGTCACCGAGAGCGCCGAGGTGTTGGTCGCCAGCACGCACGTGTCGGACACGACCGCTTCGACTTCTGAGAACACCTGCTGCTTGACCGACATCTCCTCGAAGACGGCCTCGATGACGAGGTCGGCGTCGGCGAAGGCGTCCTTGGACAGCGAGCCGGTCACCAGGCCCTTGAGCTGGTTGAGCTTGTCGGCGCTCAGCCGGCCGCGCTGGGCCAGCTTGTCCAGCTCGCCGTGGACGTAGGCCACACCCTTGTCCACGCGCGCCTGCTCGATGTCGGTGAGCACCACCGGCACCTTGAGCTGGCGGACGAACAGCATGGCCAGCTGCGAGGCCATGAGGCCGGCGCCGACGACGCCGACCTTGGTGACCTTGCGGGCCAGCGACCTGTCCGGCGCGCCGGCCGGGCGCTTGGCCCGCTTGTTGACCAGGTCGAACGAGTAGAGCGAGGCCCGCAGCGGGTCGCTCATCAGCAGCTCGGTGAGCGCGTCGTCCTCGGCCGCCGTCCCGGCGGTGAAGGCCTCGCCGTCGACGCCGGCCCGGGCCAGGTCGAGCAGCTCGACCGACCGGACGGCGCCGGGGGAGGCGTTGCGGGTGCGGCCGGCGACGATCGCCTTCGCCCGCTCGATGGCGCCGTCCCAGGCGGACCGGTCGATCTGCGGGCGGGAGACCTGCACCGAGCCGTCGAGGACGCCGACCGCCCACCCGAGCGAGCGCTCGAGGAAGTCGGCCGGCTCGAACAGCGCGTCGGCGATGCCGAGCTCCGCCGCCTTCGGGGCGGGCGTCATCTTGTTCTGCGCCAGGGCGTTCTCGACGACCACCGTGACGGCCGGGTCGATGCCGATCAGGTTCGGCAGCAGCTGCGTGCCGCCCCAGCCGGGCACCAGGCCGAGGAAGGCCTCGGGGAAGCCGACGGCGGCACCGGCGCTGATCGTCCGGTAGTGGCAGTGCAGCGCCAGCTCCAGGCCGCCGCCCAGCGCGACGCCGTTGACGAAGGCGAAGGTCGGGATCGTCGAGTCCTTGAGCCGCCGGAACACCCGGTGGCCGGTCTCGGCGATCTCCCGCGCCGCGGCGGCGTCGGTCACCGAGGGGACGCCGGAGAGGTCGGCGCCGACGGCGAAGATGAACGGCTTGCCGGTGACGGCGATCGCCGCCGGGGCGGGGGAGTGCGCCGCGATCTCGTCCAGCGCGGCGTCCAGCGAGGCCAGCCCGCCGGGACCGAAGGTGGACGGCCGGGTGTGGTCGTGGCCGTTGTCGAGCGTGATCAGCGCGATCTCGCCGACCAGGCCCGGGTAGGTCAGGAACCGCACCTTGGCGGCGGTCACGACCTCGTTCTCGAAGACGGCGCTCACTTGGTGTTGCCCTCCCAGTTCGGGTTCTCCCAGATCACGGTGGCGCCCATGCCGAGGCCCACGCACATGGCGGTGAGGCCGTAGCGGACGTCGGGGCGCTCGGCGAACTGCCGCGACAGCTGGGTCATCAGGCGGACACCCGAGGAGGCCAGCGGGTGGCCGACGGCGATGGCGCCGCCCCAGGGGTTGACCCGCTCGTCGTCGTCGGCGATGCCGAAGTGGTCGAGGAACGCCAGCACCTGGACGGCGAAGGCCTCGTTCAGCTCGAACAGGCCGATGTCTTCGATGGTCAGGCCGGTGCGGGCCAGGGCGCGCTCGGTCGAGGGGACCGGGCCGACGCCCATGACCTCGGGCTCGACGCCCACGAAGCCGTAGCCGACGAGGCGCATCCCGACGTTCAGGCCGAGCTCCTCGGCGACGTCCTCGGCGGCCAGCAGGCAGCCGGTGGCACCGTCGTTCAGCCCCGCGGCGTTGCCGGCGGTCACGTGCCCGTGCGGGCGGAACGGCGTCTTGAGGGTGGACAGGCCCTCGAGGGTGGTCTGCGGCCGGGGCGGCTCGTCGACGGTGGCCACGCCCCAGCCCTGCTCGGCCGAGCGGGTGGCGACGGGGACCAGCTCCGGCCCGATCTTGCCGTTGGCCAGCGCCTTGGCGAACTTCTGCTGGCTGGCCAGCGCGAACGCGTCGGCGCGCTCCTTGGTCAGGTGCGGGAAGCGGTCGTGCAGGTTCTCCGCGGTCGAGCCCATGACCAGCGCCGAGGGGTCGACCAGCTTCTCGCTGACGATCCGCGGGTTGGGGTCGACGCCCTCGCCCATCGGGTGGCGGCCCATGTGCTCGACGCCGCCGGCGATGGCGACGTCGTAGGCGCCGAAGGCGATGCCGCTGGCGGTGGTGGTCACGGCGGTCATCGCGCCGGCGCACATGCGGTCGATCGAGTAGCCGGGCACCGACTTCGGCAGCCCCGCCAGCAGGGCGGCGGTGCGGCCCAGGGTCAGGCCCTGGTCGCCGATCTGGGTGGTGGCGGCGATCGCCACCTCGTCGACGCGGTCGGCCGGCAGCGCCGGGTTGCGGCGCAGCAGCTCGCGGATCACGCGGACGACGAGGTCGTCGGCGCGCGTCTCGGCGTAGATGCCCTTCGGGCCGGCCTTGCCGAAGGGGGTGCGCACGCCGTCGACGAAGACGACCTCACGCAGCGAGCGGGACATGGGACCTCCGCAGGTTTCGGGACCGGGCCCGGGAGGGCGCGGCGGGCTACAAGTTACCCGCCGGTAACCGGCCGGGCCAAGCGCGGCACGGCCCCCGTTCGAGGGGGTTCCGGATCACGGTCCGGCAACGGCGCGGGGGTGTGCTTGCGGTCACAAGGAGGTGGCGCGCAAGATGACCCGCCGGAATTTCTCTGTAACCCCAACGAAATAGAGGTCCCTCTCATGGCGCGACGGCGCACGGTGACGACGGCGATCGCTGCGGCCCTGGTCTTCGGCCTGGCCGCGTGCGGCGGCGACGACAGCGACGGTGGCAACGGCGGCGGCGGTGGCGGCGGCGAGGCCGCGGCCGGCAAGGTCGGCGTGATCCTCCCCGACACCGCCTCCTCGGCCCGCTGGGAGTCGGCCGACCGCCCGCTGCTCGAGGCCGCCTTCGAGGAGGCCGGTGTCGAGTACGACATCCAGAACGCGCAGGGCGACGCCCAGCGGATGAGCACCATCGCCGAGCAGATGATCACCGAGGGCGTCACCGTCCTGGCGATCACCAACCTCGACTCGGCCTCGGGTGCGGCGATCCAGCGCCAGGCCGAGCAGCAGGGCGTGCAGACGATCGACTACGACCGGCTCACCCTGGGCGGCGAGAGCGACTACTACGTCTCGTTCGACAACACCGAGGTCGGCCGCCTGCAGGGCGAGGGCCTGGCGCAGTGCCTCGGCGACGAGCCGGCGAACATCGCCTTCCTCAACGGCTCGCCCGACGACAACAACGCCACGCTGTTCTCGCAGGGCGCGCACGAGGTCCTCGACGAGATGGACCAGTACACGCAGGTCGCCGAGCAGGCCGTGCCGGAGTGGGACAACCAGCAGGCCGCCACGATCTTCGAGCAGATGTACACCCAGGCCGGCGGTGACATCCAGGGCGTGCTCGCCGCGAACGACGGCCTGGCCAACGCCGTCGTCTCGATCCTGGCCCGCAACAACGTGGCCGGGCAGGTGCCGGTGACCGGTCAGGACGCGACGGTCGAGGGGCTGCAGAACATCCTCTCGGGCGAGCAGTGCATGACCGTCTACAAGCCGATCGCCGACGAGGCGCAGGCCCTGGCCGACCTGGCCGTGGCCCTGGTCAACGGCGAGGAGCCCGAGGTCGACGGCTCGGTCGAGGATCCTGAGGGTCAGCGCGAGGTCCCCTCGGTGCTGCTCGAGCCGGTCTCGATCTTCCGGGACAACGTGAAGCAGGTCATCGACGACGGCTACCAGACCGCCGCCGACGTCTGCACCGGTGAGTACGCCGCCGCCTGCACCGAGCTCGGCATCTCCTGAGCCATCCGGCCGGGGCACCCCTTCCGCGGGTGCCCCGGCCGCGTGCTTCCGCCCTGCCGCCCCGGCTCGCCCGGGGCCGGCAGGGCGGCCTATCGTCCCGCCACGGTCTCCACCGACCGTTCCCTGCTGGAAGGACGCAGCGGTGTCCGCACTCGAACAGACCCCTCCCACCTCCTCGACCCTCGAGCGGCCCACGCTGAGCCTGCGGGGGGTCAACAAGAGCTTCGGGGCCGTCCAGGTCCTGCACGACGTCCACCTCGACGTCTACCCCGGCAAGGTCACCGCGCTGGTCGGTGACAACGGCGCCGGCAAGAGCACGCTGATCAAGTCCATCGCCGGCATCCACCCCATCGACTCGGGCACCGTCGAGTTCGAGGGCAAGCCGGTGCAGCTCAACGGCCCCCGCGACGCCGCTCGACTGGGGATCGAGGTCGTCTACCAGGACCTCGCGCTGGCCGACAACCTCGACGTCGTCCAGAACATGTTCCTGGGCCGCGAGCGCAAGCGCGGCGTGGTCCTCGACGAGGCCTCGATGGAGGAGGCCGCGCGGGACACGCTGACCAAGCTCTCGGTGCGCACGCTGAAGTCGGTGCGCCAGCTGGTGTCCAGCCTGTCCGGTGGCCAGCGGCAGACCGTGGCGATCGCCAAGGCCGTGCTCTGGGAGTCCAAGCTCGTCATCCTCGACGAGCCGACCGCCGCGCTGGGCGTCGCCCAGACCCGGCAGGTGCTCGACCTGGTGCGGCGGCTCGCCGACACCGGTCACGCCGTCGTCTTCATCACCCACAACATGGTCGACGTCTTCGAGGTCGCCGACCGCGTCGCCGCCCTGTACCTGGGCCGCGTCGCCGCCGACGTCCCGATCTCCGAGGTCGACCGCACCCAGGTCATCGAGCTGATCACCTCCGGCCGCTCCGGCGAGCTGGGGCTCGCGTCCGACGCGCTCGAGGACTGAGAGGACCCCCATGTCGAGCAACACCCTGACCGCCGCCGAGGCCAGCGGTCCGCACAAGCCGGCCGCGGGCTTCGAGGGCGACCAGCGGGACAACACCGTCGGCGGCGCCGTCCGCGGCTACCTGAACAAGCTGCGGGCCGGCGACCTCGGCGCGCTGCCCGCCGTCCTGGGCATCGTCGTCCTGGGCATCCTGTTCACCGCGCTGCGGCCGGACACCTTCCTCACCCCGCTGAACCTGGCCAACCTGCTGGTCCAGTCGACGCCGATCATCGTGCTGGCGATGGGCCTGGTCTTCGTCCTGCTCCTGGGCGAGATCGACCTCTCCGCCGGTGTGGTCAGCGGCGTCTGCTCGGCGGTGCTGGCACAGCTCCTGGTGCAGGCCGGGGTGGCCTGGCCGATCGCCGTGCTGGGCGCGATCGGGGCCGGCGCCGTCATCGGCGTCTTTACCGGCAGCCTGGTGGGCATCGTCGGCATCCCGTCCTTCGTCGTCACCCTGGCGCTGTTCCTCGGCTTCCAGGGCGTGACCCTGCGGCTGATCGGGCAGGGCGGCACCGTGCCGGTGCGCGAGCCGGTGATCCGGGCGCTGGCCAACGAGAACCTGCCGGTCACCCTCGGCTGGATCCTGGCCGTGCTGGTCGTCGTCGCCTACGCGGCCTTCGAGCTGTGGCGCTGGCGGTCGCAGCGCGCCCGCGGCCTGGCGCACCAGCCGCTGCTCCTCGTGGTGCTGCGCATCGCGGTGATCGCCGTCGTCGTGTTCGGCGTGACGGCGATCCTGAGCGTGGACCGGGCGCTGGCCGCCGCCATCGACCTCGCCGGTATCCCGTACGCGGTGCCGCTGGTGGTCGTGCTGCTGCTGGTGCTCACCTTCGTGCTCTCGCGGACCAGCTTCGGGCGGCACGTCTACGCCGTGGGCGGCAACGCGGAGGCCGCGCGCCGGGCCGGCATCAACGTGACCCGCATCCGCGTGCTGGCGTTCGTGATCTCGTCGAGCCTCGCGGCGATCAGCGGCATCCTGGCCACCTCGCGGCTGAGCTCGGTGACGCCGGACGCCGGTGCGGGCAACACGCTGCTGTACGCGGTGGGCGCCGCCGTCATCGGTGGCACCAGCCTCTTCGGTGGCCGCGGCCGGGCCCGGGACGCCGTCCTCGGTGGTCTGGTCATCGCGATCATCGCCAACGGGCTGGGGCTGCTCGGGGTCGCGGCGTACCTGAACTTCATCATCACCGGCGGGGTGCTGCTGCTCGCCGCGAGCGTCGACGCGCTCGCCCGCCGACGGGCCGCCACCGCCCGACGATGACCCCTGCCGCCCGTCGTGCTCAGCGCCGGCGGGCGGCAGGCGACCACGCCGACGCCGGCGCCGCCCGCACCCGCGGGCGGCGCCGGCGTCGTCGTCCGTCGTCCCGTGACCCCCGCCCAGGATCTCGGCGCCCGGGGGTCCTCTTCGCGCGCGGGTGGGTTCGGCGCCCGGGGGAGCATGTCGAGCCGCGCCACCGACCGTCGAGCCGCACCAGGGCGCGGCTCGACGGTCGGTGGCGCGGCTCGACCCGCCTGGCAGCAGGTGCCGCCGACCCCCGGAGCGACCGTCGGGGTGACCGTCCCACCGGGCAGCCACCCCGCTGCCGGACCTAGGCGCGGGTGGCGGCGTCGGCGAGCAGGTCGCGGGCCAGCTCGACCTGCCACTCGCGGGCGCCCCCGGCCCGCAGCGCCTCGGCGACCGCACCCGGGTCCCGCGGCTCCGGCGGGCTCCACATGATCCGCCGCACCAGGTCGGGGGAGAGGATGTTCTCCACCGGCACCGAGTGCTTCTCCGACAGCTCGGCGAGCCCGGCCCGCGCGACCTGCAGCCGCGTGGCGGCGGCGGGGTCGCGGTCGGCCCAGCGGTTCACCGGCGGGGGCCCGTCGCCCGGCTTGCTGTGCAGCGGCAGCTCGTCCTCGGGCAGGGCCTTGCCGCGGGCGAGCGCGTCGAACCAGTGCCGCACCAGGCGGCGGTTGGCCCGGCCGCGGAACACGGGCAGCTCCAGCAGGGCGCCCTCGTTCTTCGGATCGGCCTGGACGGCGGCGACCATCGCCGAGTCGGGCAGCACCCGGCCGGGGGCGACGTCCCGCTTGCGGGCCAGCTCGTCGCGCGCCTCCCAGATGGCCCGGAGCATGCCGAGCTGCCGGCGGCTGCGCAGGCCGTGGACGCCGGACGTGCGCCGCCACGGGTCCTGCCTCGGCGCGGGCGGGCCGGCGGCGAGGATCGCCTCGAACTCCTGCCGCGCCCACTCCGCCTTGCCCTGTTCCTCGAGGATCGCGGCCAGCGCGTCGCGCAGGTCGACCAGCACCTCGACGTCGAGGGCGGCGTAGACCAGCCACTCCTCCGGCAGCGGGCGGGTGCTCCAGTCGGCGGCGGAGTGCCCCTTCTGCAACGAGTAGCCGAGCAGCGACTCGACGACGGCGCCCAGGCCCACCCGTGGCAGACCGGCGAGCCGGGCGGCCAGCTCGGTGTCGAAGATGCGGGCCGGGACCAGCCCGATCTCGGCCAGGCAGGGCAGGTCCTGGTTGGCCGCGTGCAGCACCCACTCGACGTCGGCGATCGCGGCCTGCAGCACCGAGAGGTCCGGCAGCGGGATCGGGTCGAGCAGGCCGGTGCCGGAGCCCTCGCGGCGCAGCTGCACCAGGTAGGCGCGCTGCCCGTAGCGGTAGCCGGAGGCGCGCTCGGCGTCGACGGCGACCGGGCCGGTGCCGCCGCGCAGCGCCTCGGCGTACTCGACCAGCTGCGTGGAGGTCTCGATGACCGGCGGCAGCCCGTCGCGGGGGGCCAGCAGCGGGATCGCCTCGGGGCCCTCGGGGGCCGCCGGGTCCTGCGGTGGCCGGGGAGTGGGGTCGGTGCTCAGTTGCCGTCCACCTTCTTGCCGGTCCTCGTCGTTCGGTCCACCGGCGCCCGGGCCGAGGGCCGCCGCGACGATCGCGCCGATCCGAGGGGAGCACCGGCTCAGGCGGGCTCGGTGCCGCTGTGCCGCACCGATGTTAGAGAGTCTCGCTGCCGACCCGGTCGGAGGGACCCAGCAGGTGCACGCCGGGAGGGGGCAGCCCGGCGGCGTTGCCCAGCACCTCGAGCCAGGCGGCGAGGTGCCGGTCCAGGTCGGTGCCGACGGCCGTCCAGGAGGCGCGCAGCTCGACGTCGACCGAGTGCTCGGGGCCGGCCAGCTCGCCGAACCGCGTCGACGCGGTGCGGGTGACCGTGCCGCCGACGGTGTGGTGGGTGGCGCCGCAGTCGCCCAGCGCGTCGGTCAACCAGCTCCAGGCGACCTCGGAGAACATGGCGTCGTCCACCAGCTCCTCGTCGGTCGCGGCGGAGAGGTAGCCGACGCAGCGGGTCGTGCCGTGCCAGGCCTCGTGGCCGTCGGGGTCGAACAGCACGATGAACCGGGCGCTGGCTATCTCGGCGTCGTCCTCGTCGTCGGCCTCGGGGTCGGCCACGCGGGCGCCGAGGGCGACGGCGAACGGCGCCAGGCGCTGGGGGGCCGGGATGCGGCCGAGCTCGATCTCCGGGCGCACCCGCACCGCGGCCAGCGAATCCAGGGCGGCGCGGAACGCGGCCGGGACGGCGTCGTCCCGGTCCCGGTCCCCGGCGTCGGCCAGGTTGCGCGGCTCCACGTCCGCAGCGTAGGCCGGGAGGCGGCGCGGTGACGCCGACGCGCCGCACACGGCGGCGCGGAGCCTCCCGGCGGTCTGGGAGGATCGGCGGTCGTGAGTCCCGCTCCCGCCTCGGCGTCCCCGGCCGATTCCGACCTCGTCCGCGCCGCCCGTGGCCTCCCGGTGAGCCGCACCCCGGTCTGGTTCATGCGCCAGGCCGGCCGCTCGCTGCCCGAGTACCGGGCCCTGCGCGCCGGTACCAAGATGCTCGACGCCTGCCAGGACCCCGACCTGATCACCGAGATCACGCTGCAGCCGGTCCGCCGGCACGGGGTGGACGCGGCGATCTTCTTCTCCGACATCGTGCTGCCGCTGGTGGTCGCCGGGGTCGACATCGAGATCAAGCCCGGCGTCGGCCCCGTCGTCGCGCAGCCGGTGCGGACCGTCGCCGACGTCGACGCCCTGCCCGACCTCGACCCCGACCGGCTCGGGTTCCTGGGGACGGCGGTGCGCGCGCTGGTCGCCGAGCTCGGGGCCACCCCGCTCATCGGCTTCGCCGGGGCGCCGTTCACCCTCGCCACCTACCTCATCGAGGGCGGGCCCTCCAAGGAGCACGCCCGCACCAAGGCGTTCATGTACGCCGAGCCGGAGGCGTGGTCGCGGCTGCTGGCGAAGCTCGCGGTGTCCTCGTCGACCTTCCTGCGCGCGCAGATCGACGCCGGTGCCTCGGCGGTCCAGCTGTTCGACTCGTGGGCCGGCGTGCTCTCGGCCGCCGACTACGCCGAGCGGGTGCTGCCCCACTCGCGGGCGGTGTTCGACGGGCTGGGCGAGCGGGACGTGCCGCGCATCCACTTCGGCGTGGGCACCGGCGAGCTGCTGCCGCTCATCGGGGACGCCGGCGCGGACGTCGTCGGGGTGGACTGGCGGGTGCCGCTCGACGAGGCCGCGCGCCGCGTGGGCCCGGGGCGGTCGCTGCAGGGCAACCTGGACCCCGCCGTCCTGCTGGCCGACCGGGTGACCGTCGACCGCGAGGTCCGCCGCATCGTGGAGCAGGCGAGGGCCGCCCGCGGGCACGTCTTCAACCTCGGTCACGGCGTGCTGCCCGAGACCGATCCGGACGTGCTCACCCACGTCGTCGAGCTGGTCCACGAGCTGACCGCGTCGCCCACCGCATGAGCCCCCGCCGCCTGGTCGTCGTCGGCGCCGGGATCACCGGGCTGGCCGCCGCCTTCGAGTGGCGCCGCCGGCGCCCGGACGACGAGATCGTCGTCCTGGAGGCCGGCGACCGCGTCGGCGGGAAGCTGCACCGCGTGGAGCTGGCCGGCCACTGGTACGACACCGGGCCCGAGGCTGTGCTGGCCCGGGTACCGGAGGCGGTCGCGCTGGTCGAGGCCCTGGGCTGGGGCGACCGGCTGGTCGCGCCCGCGACCACCCAGGCCGCCGTCGTGCTGCCCGAGGGCCGGTTCCCGCTGCCGGCCGGGACCGTGCTCGGCGTGCCGGCGTCCGCGGACGGGCTCGACGGGATCCTCTCGCCGGCGGGCGTCGCCCGGGTGCGGGCCGAGGCGGAGCTGCCACCCCCGGCGGTCGACGGCGACGTCGCCGTCGGCGCGCTGCTGCGCGGGCGGCTCGGCGACGAGGTGGTCGACCGGCTGGTCGAGCCGCTGCTCGGCGGGGTCTACGCCGGCCGGGCCGACGAGCTGTCCCTCCAGGCCACGATGCCGGCCCTCTTCGCCCACCTGCCCGGTTCGCCCTCCGTGCTCGCCGCCGCCGCGGCGGCCCGGGACGCCGGCACCCGCAGCCGCGGTGACGCCGACGGCCCGGTGTTCGCGACCGTCGACCAGGGCATCGGCGCGCTGCCGGCGGCCCTGGTCGCCGCGGCGCGGGCGGAGGTCCGGCTGCGCACCCCGGCCCACGGGATCCGGCGGACCGCGACGGGGCTGGAGGTCTCGGTGGGCCCGGTCGGCACGCCCGAGGTGCTGCCCGCCGACGCCGTCCTGGTCGCCGTCCCCGCAGGCAAGGCCGCCCGGCTGCTGGCCGGCGTCGCCCCCGGCGCCACGGCGCCGCTGCAGGGCATCCCGTACGCCTCGATGGCCGTCGTCGCCATGGCCTTCCCCGCCCAGCAGGTCGACGCCGGGAGCGGGCTGCTGGTGCCCCCGGTGACCGGCCGGCTGGTGAAGGGCGTGACCGTCTCGTCCAGCAAGTGGCCGCACCTGGGCGGGGACGCCCTGCTGGTGCGCTCGTCGGTGGGCCGGTTCCGCGACGAGTCGGAGCTCCAGCGCACCGACGAGGACCTCACCGCCGCGGTGGTCGCCGACGTCGCCGACCTGCTCGGCCTCGCGCGACCCGAGCCGCTGGAGACCGCCGTCGTCCGCTGGGGCGGCGGCCTGCCGCAGTACCTCGTGGGGCACCAGGCGCGGGTGGACGCCGTGCGCGCCGCCGTCGCGGAGGTGCCGGGACTGGGCATCGCGGGGGCGGCCTTCCGCGGGGTCGGCGTCCCGGCCTGCATCCGCGACGCCCAGCACGCGGTGGCGGCACTGCTCTAGGCGCCGCGCCGCAGGGTGGAGATCGCGCCCGACGCCTGGCTCAGCCCTCCCGGCCGGCGGTGAGCGGTTCCCGGGACGCCCGTGGCCGAGGCCACCTCCGGCCACGGGCATCCCGGGCGATGGCACCGCGTTGGGATCGGCGTGAACACCCGCACCACCCCGATCCACACCACGTCCCGACCGCACCGATGCCTCCGCCACCACGTCTGGATGGCTGCCTGCGACGCCTGCCGCGAGGCGCACCGCGTGCCCGCGCCGCGCCATGCCCCGTCCACCGGGGAGCGCTCCACGCGCTGACCCCGGCTTGCCGTGGGCGGCGCAGCCCCGCAGGGTCGGGGCATGACCGGCACCCTCCTCCGCGGTCTCGCGGCCGGCGCCCTGGGCACCGTGGTCCTCGACGCCGTGAACCACCTCGACATGGCCGTCCGCGGCCGACCGGCCAGCTCGGTGCCGGAGCGCACCGTCGAGGCCGCTGCGTCCGCGCTCGGCCGCGACGTGCCCGGCCGCGGGCAGGCCCGCCGGAGCCGGCTCGGCGCCCTGGGGGCGCTCGCCGGCACCGCCAACGGCCTGGCCGGCGGGCTGCTGGCCAGCGCCCTGCGCTCGGCGGGGGTGCGCTTCCCCGCGCCGGTGGGCGCGCTCGTCGCCGGCGGCACGTCGATGGCGCTCACCGACGGTGCGGTCGCCGCGCTCGGGGTCGAGGACCCGCGCACCTGGGGCAGGGAGGAGTGGCTGGCCGACGCCGTCCCGCACCTGGCCTACGGGGCCGCGGTGCAGGCGGTGCTGGAGGGCGTGCCCACCGAGGCCGAGCGCGCCGCCCCGGTCCGCCCGGCGTCGGCGGGGCTGACGGCCCGGGCGCTGCTGCTGGGCCTGGCGGCCGGTGGCCGGAGCTCCCTCGGCCTCGCCGGACCGGCGCTGACCGCGCCGACCCGGCCGGGCGCCCCCGGGCACCGCTCGCGGCCCGCCCGGCTGGTCGCGCTGGCGTCGCTGGCCGGGGAGGTCATGGCCGACAAGCAGCCGGGCACCCCCGACCGCACGCAGCCCGGCCCGCTGGTCGGTCGGCTGGCGGCCGCGGCGGCCGGCGGGCGGGCGCTGGCCGCGCGCGAGCGGGCGAACGGCGCGCTGCCCGTCCTGGCCGCGGCGGTGGGCGGCCTGGCCGGCAGCGTCGGCGGCCTGCGCTGGCGCCGCTGGGCCCTCTCCCGCATGCCCGACCTGCAGGCCGCCCTCCTCGAGGACGCCGTCGCGCTCGGCCTCGCCGCCGCAGCCTGCCTGCCCGGCCGGTCGCGGCCGCTGCTGGTCGCCGTCCCGCGGTAGATCACAGACCCTCGCGGGCTGCGGGCGCGCCGCGCGCGCGACAATGGGCG
Source organism: Blastococcus sp. KM273128 (assembly GCF_021698975.1). Taxonomy (GTDB): domain Bacteria; phylum Actinomycetota; class Actinomycetes; order Mycobacteriales; family Geodermatophilaceae; genus Blastococcus. The sequence continues at coordinate 29,599 of NZ_SSXA01000010.1, forward strand.
GCATGAGCGACCAGGTCGAGGAACGCAGCATCGGCAAGCGGGCCAACGAGCTCAACGCCACGATCCGCTACACGATGTGGTCGGTGTTCCGGCTGGCCCGCCCGCTGGACGACGAGCGGCGCCACCACGTCGCCGCCGAGGTGACCGAGCTGTTCACCGAGCTGGCCGGCAAGGACGTCGTCGTCCGCGGCACCTACGACGTCGCCGGCTTCCGGGCCGACGCCGACCTCATGGTGTGGTGGCACGCGCCCACCGCCGAGGCGCTGCAGGAGGCCTACACCCGGCTGCGCCGCACCACCCTGGGCCGGCACCTGGAGCCGGTGTGGTCGCAGCTGGCGCTGCACCGCCCCGCGGAGTTCAACCGCAGCCACATCCCGGCGTTCCTGGCCGAGGAGGAGCCGCGGCGCTACATCTGCGTCTACCCGTTCGTGCGTTCCTACGAGTGGTACCTGCTGCCCGACGAGGAGCGGCGGGACATGCTCAAGGAGCACGGCATGCAGGCCCGGCCGTACCCCGACGTGCGGGCCAACACCGTCGCCGCCTTCGCCCTGGGCGACTACGAGTGGATGCTCGCTTTCGAGGCCGACGAGCTGCACCGCATCGTCGACCTGATGCGCGACCTGCGGGCCAGCCGGGCCCGGCGGCACGTCCGCGAGGAGGTGCCGTTCTACACCGGCGTCCGCAAGGCCGTCGCCGAGCTGGTCCACGACCTGGCCTGATCGCCTTCCGGGGTGTTCCTCGCGCCCCGGGAGTCCTGCAGGACCCCGGGAGCACGAGGACGACCCCGGGAGCGGGCTACTCCGCGGGCTGGAGCCGGATCGAGACGCTGTTGATGCAGTAGCGGTCGCCGGTCGGCGTCTGCGGCGCGTCGTCGAACAGGTGGCCCAGGTGGCTGTGGCAGGTCGCGCACAGCACCTCGGTGCGGACCATCCCGAAGCTGCGGTCCTCGCGGAGGATCACGTTGTCCTCGGCGGAGGCCTCGTAGAACGAGGGCCAGCCGCAGTGCGAGTCGAACTTGGTCTCCGAGCGGAACAGCTCGGCACCGCAGGCGCGGCACTCGTAGACGCCGACGGTCTTGGTGTCGACGTACTCACCGGTCCAGGGCCGCTCGGTGCCGGCCTGACGCAGCACCTGGTACTCCTCCGGCGACAGCTGCGCCCGCCACTCCTCGTCGGTCTTCGTGACCTGGGGCTTCTGGGGGGAGGTCGTCATGCCTGGTCGAACGAGCGGCTCCGCGCCGCCATTCCCGGTGCTCAGCGGCCCAGCCCGGCGTCGCGGGCCCGCACGATCGCCTGGGCCCGGTCGGTGACCTGCAGCTTGGCCAGCACGTTGGAGACGTTGTTGCGCACCGTCTTGGGGGAGAGGTACAGCGCGGCGGCGATCTGCGCGTTGGAGCGCCCGGCGGCGACCAGGTCGAGCACCTCCCGCTCGCGCGCGGTCAGCTGCGGGAACGCCGTCTCCGGCCCGGACGGCCCGCCGGCGAAGAAGTCGGCGATCCGCCGGGCCAGCGCGGCGCCGAACACCGCGCCGCCCGAGGCCACCGTGGTGACCGCCCGCACGACCTCCTCCTGGTCGGCGCCCTTGAGCAGGTAGCCCCGCGCACCGGCACGGACGGCGGCGAACACGGTGCCGTCGTCCTCGCTCATGGTGAGGACGACGACGCCGACCGACGGCGACGCCGAGGTCACCCGCCGGGTCGCCTCGATCCCGTCGATGCCGGGCATCTGCACGTCCATGACGACGACGTCGGGCTGCTGCTCGAGCGCCAGGGCGACCGCCGCCTCGCCGTCGGCGGCGGCCCCCACCACGCTGATGCCCGGGACGCTGTCGAGCAGCATGGCCAGGCCGTCGCGGTAGACCGGGTGGTCGTCGGCCACGACGATCCGCAGCGGCTCGTCGTCCCGGGCGGGTTCACCCACGCTTCTCTCCTCCCTCGGCGGGCAGGACCGCCCGCACCACCGTCCCGCCGTCGGGCGGGCAGGACACCGTGCACCGGCCGCCGAGCTCGGCGGCGCGCTCGCGCAGCGACACCAGCCCCACCCCTGCCGGGGCGTCCGGCGGGATGCCGACGCCGTCGTCGGTCACGGTCAGCACCAGCGACCGGTCGCCGCCGCGGACGAGCTCCACCCGGCAGGTCGTGGCGCCGGCGTGCCGGGCGACGTTGGCCAGCGCCTCCGACGCGATGCGGTAGGCGGCGACCTCGACCGCGGCGGGGAGGTCGTCGGCGGCCGGGTCGGCCTCCACCGTGGTGACCGTGCCGGCGCCCAGCAGCCGGTCGGCCTGCTGGCGCACCGCCCCGGTCAGGCCCAGGTCGTCCAGCGCCGGCGGCCGCAGGTCGTGCACCAGCCGGCGGACGTCGCCCAGCGCGCCGGCGACGTCGTCCCGGGCCGCGCGCAGCAGCCGGTCGGCGTCCTCGGCGCGCCCCGCGGCGGTGAGGTTGCGGGCGGTGTCGATGCGCAGGACGACGGCGCCCAGGCTGGGACCCAGCCCGTCGTGCAGGTCGCGGCGCAGCCGGCGCCGCTCCTCCTCGCGCGCGGACACCAGCTCCTCCCGGCTCTGCTGCAGCTGGGCGGCGAGCGAGCTGGCCCGTGCGGCGGCCGCCGCCTGGCGCACGACGTCGGCCAGCAGCCCCTCGTCGCGGGTGACCAGGTGCGCCCGGACGCCGTCGCCGGGCAGCAGCAGGCGGCCGACCTCCTCGCCGCGGTAGGCGATCGGCAGCGACCGCACGGAGGCGGGCCGCCGGCCGTGCTCGGCCACCAGCCGCTCACCGGCCGCGTGGTCGACCTCGACCCCGACGTAGGGGGAGCGGAACGCCTCGGCGACGCCCGCCGCGATCGCCACGAGCTGGGCCTCGACGTCCTCGGACCGCTCCAGCCGCGCCGCCAGCTCCGAGACGACGCGGTAGGGGTCGTCCCGCTCGCCGAGCACCCAGCGCCGGACCAGGCGCCACAGCGGTGCGCGCAGCGGCACGTAGGCGGCCGCGACGAGCAGCAGCGTCAGCAGCGTGGCGTCCCGCTCGCCGAACCGGTCGCCGAGCAGGGCCCCCGCACCCGCGAGCACCGCGAGGTCGAGCAGCACCACGCCGATGCCGAGCACGCCGTAGACCACGGTGCCGCCGAGCAGCCGGTCGATGTCGACCGCGCGCGGGCGCAGGATGCCGAGGGTGACCGCCGTCCCGGTCAGCGCCACGGCGAGGGAGAGGGTCGCGGTGGTGGGGCCGCCCGGCAGGAGGAAGGTGGAGAGCATCACCAGCAGGTCGACGACGGCCGCCCAGAGCAGCCAGCGCATCCGGCGGCGGTCCTCACCGCGTGCCCGCCGGTAGCGGGTCACGACCGCGGCCGCGGGGAACGCGACCCCCAGCAGGGCGAGCGGGAAGGCGATCCGCAGCCCCGCCTGGGCGATCTCCGGCGGGATCGGCAGGGTGGTGAGGTCCAGGTCGATGCCCGCGTAGACGTCGGGCACGCCGGAGCCGTCCCGCGAGTAGGCGACCTCGGAGGGGACGACCAGCAGCAGGGCCGGCAGCAGCGCGCTGGAGACCAGGCTCGCGACGGACAGCCGGCGCAGCCGGCCGGCGGGCAGCCGCCCGTCGGGGTAGAGGAGCAGCAGCAGCGGCAGGCCGAGCAGCAGGAGCGCCCCGAGCCGCTCCACGGTCCAGGAGGCGAAGCCGGCACCCGCCAGCGGGGGATCGCTGCGCAGCGCATGCGTCAGCCACGACTCGGCCAGCCCGTCCGTCGCCCAGAGCACCGCCGTCGCGGCGACCACCCACGACAGGGCGTTGCGGGGCACGCGGGTGAGCAGCAGCCAGGCGGGCACGGCGAGGGCGAGGCCCGGCAGCGCGACGACCCACCCGAGCTCGGTTCCGCCGCGCGCCGCCCGGGCCGCGTCCGGGGTGCTCGCGTCGAGGACGCCGGCGGCGACCGTCGAGGCCACCACCACGGCGACGACGAGCCAGGCGGCGGCGCGCGGCCGACCGGAGCCGGGCGGGGGCGCGGCGCCGGCCTCCGGGGGCGCGGCGCCGGCCGCCTCCGCGACAGAGGTCCTCGTCTGCACGCGCAGATCCTGGCCTGCCGGTGTCCTGGACGTCACGAGGCAGGTGTCCCGGGTCTCCCGGGACAGTTCTCGGGACCGGATCCGGGGCGGCGGGCCCTGGGTGCCCGGGACGCGTCCCCGCGACGGTTCTCCCAGGCGGTGCACAGGGCACCGCACCACACCACGGGAGACGAGATGTCGCTCAGCACCACCCCCGCCCCGGCGCGCACCGACCTGGCCGCGCCCGCCGGCTCCGCACCCCGGGCCTCCGCCCTCCTGGTCCGCCGCGCCGGCGTCGCCCTCGCCGCCGGCGCCGGCAGCTGGGCGGTCGCCTGCGCGTTCCTGGGCACGACGCCGCCGGCCGGCACCTGGCAGGCCACCGTCGTCAACCTGGCCGCGGTGGCGTTCCAGATCGGCCTGATCTTCCTGGTCACCGTGCAGATGCGGACCGGCGCGATCGGCACCGGGCGGCTGGCCCGGCGGCTGCTGCACGTCGAGCACGGCCTGCTGGCGGTGGCCACGCTGTCCTCGCTCATGTGGGCGCTGACGCCCGCGCTCTACGACACCGGCTTCTTCTTCGTGATCGACCTCTTCTGGCCGCTGTCCATGCTGGGCATGGCGGCGATCGGGGTGCGGATCGCGATCGCCGGCCGCTGGACGGGCGTCGCCCGCTTCTGGCCGGCCGTCGCCGAGAGCTGGGCGCCGGTCACCGTCCCGACCGCCTTCCTGCTGCCGGAGATCACCCAGTACGTGGGTGCCGCGCACCTGCTCGTCGGGTACGTCGCGCTGGGCGTCGTCCTCGCCACGCGGCCGCACCTCACCGGCGCCCGCGGCTGCTGACGGGCCGTCCTGGCCCCGCCGCTCGCCAGCTCCCGGCGGAATGTGCACAAAAGGCCTGAGTGCCCCGCCTCCCTCCCCGGGAGGCGGGGCACCGGCGCGTCCGGGGGCCGGGGGACACTGGCGGGGTGACCTCAGCCCCCGAGCCGCCCGACGGCCTGCTGCCCGACGTCTGGTTCACCCGCGACCTGCCCGTGCTGCGGGCGATCGCCCGGCTGGTCGACGAGCCGAAGCACGGCGGCGCGCCCTACCTGCTGGGATCGGTGGTGCCGGGCAGCGGGCTGCCGAAGGCGGAGGTGATCGCGGCGGCGAAGGCGCTGGCGGCCGCCGGCTACATCGAGCCGCTCACCAACCACGCCGGCGACATCGTGCGCATCACCGCGATCTCGGCGGAGGCGCGCCGGCTCACCGGCCTCTGGCCGACCCCGCAGGGCGAGTGGGAGCGGCTGCTGGAGCAGCTGGCGGCCCGGGCCGCGAACGCGCACACCGACGTCGAGCGGCAGCGCTGGCGGGCGTTCGCCGAGGCGGCCGCCGCGGTGGGGGAGCACGACGGCGCGCTGCTCATGTCGGCGCTGATCGGCGGGTACGTACCCCGCGCCCGCTGACCGGTCCGGCCGCCCGGCAGTGCGGGCGCGGCACAGCCGGGCCCGGGAACGACGAAGCCCCCGCCCGGGAACCGGACGGGGGCCTCGTGCTGATCAGGCGATCAGAGCGGGGTGACGTTCGCAGCCTGCGGGCCCTTCTGGCCCTGCTCGATGTCGAACGCGATCCGCTGGCCTTCATCGAGCGAGCGGTACCCGCTGGTCTGGATGGCCGAGTAGTGGACGAACACGTCCGGTCCGCCGCCGTCCGGGGTGGCGAAGCCGAACCCCTTCTCCGCGTTGAACCACTTGACAGTTCCTTCGGGCATTGCTCGCTCCTAGCTGAGGTGGTGCATCGGGGTCCTGCCATAGCGCAGGGCCTTCCCGACGCGCCCACCCTAGCCGTCGATCGCCGGAAGAGAACACCGGCGCGGCTCAACTGTGACCTGCGACTCCTTCCGCGGGTCACAGCAGGCGGCCGGGCTCCTCGGGGAAGTCGGGGGCCACGCGCCGGCCGCGGCGGCCTCGAACGGGTCCGTAGGCGCCGACCGAGTACGGGTCGCGGGCGGGCGTGGCCGACGGCAGCGCCAGCGGCTCGGGCCGCCACGAGCGCACGCCGATCGGCCGCTCCGCGAGGAACACCGGGGCCGCGGGCGGGCGCAGCCGGGCGGCCGCCGCCGGCGACCAGCGGCGCAGCGCCAGGTGCCCGGCCAGCAGGACGGCGAGGGTGATCGAGACGGTGAGGAAGGCGTCGGTGACCGCCGTCGCCACGTCGAGGGCGGTGATCCGGGGCCAGCCGATCGTCTCCAGCCGGTGCCCGACCAGCTCGACGACGACGTACAGCGCGCCGTACGCCAGCAACCAGATCCTCACCCGTGCTCCTCCACCGTGGTCGACAGGTGCATCGACCACCGCTACCCCGGGCTGGAGCACCCGGCGAGGTGCGGGCACCGCCGCTCACCCGTCCGGGGGAGCGGCGCCGTCCGGGCGGAGGACGGCCGCCGGCCGCCCTGGCGACCGGCGCGGTCTTGCGGTTTTCCTGCGCTTCCCTCGGCACCGCCGTGCGGCTGCTCCCCGACGGTGGGAACTGCCGGACGGATCCGGCGCGCCACCGATCCAGGAGAACCGCCATGCAGCCGCTCGTCGCCCCGCCCGTGCCCGCCCGCACCGCCGTCCCGGCCGGTGCCGTCGTCCTGCGCGACGTGGGGGACCTGCACGACGCGGACCTGGACCAGCTCCTCGCCGAACGCCTGGCCGAGTCCGCCGACGCGCTGCGTGCCGCGGTGACCGCCGCCCGGCTGGTGCAGCAGATCGGCCGGCCGGACGCCCTGCTGGCGCACCGCCTCGACGCGGCCGCGCACCGGCTGGCCGGCTGACAGCGGACCGCACGGCGACGGGCCGCCCCTCACCCCTCCGGGTGGGGAGGCGGCCCGTTCCGGTTCTGCAGCGGCTCGTAGCTGCCGATGGGCTCCCCGCGTCGCCGGATGACCGGCGGCCCCGCCGACCTGCAGGACACGCCACCTGGGTGGACCGTTCCCGCTGGTCGCCGCGCTAGCTTCCGCGCGGGCGCAACGGCGTCCGCCCGTCCCGCACGCAGTGGAGGACCCCATGACCGAGCCGGAGCACGACCGGCCCGAGGAGAGCAGCCAGGCCGACGTCACCCTCGTGGCGCGCGGGCTCACGGCGACGGCGCAGGTGGAGGTCTCCAACGAGAACACCGTCGTCGTCCGCCCCCTCGGCGAGGGCACGGAGTGGAAGCGGGCCATCAAGCCCGGGGACCCGGTGGCCCTCTACTGGGTGAGCGGCTACGAGGAGCGCTCCCTCCCCGCGAAGATCACCAGCGTGGAGGCCGGCGACGAGCCGCTGTGGCACCTCGTGCCCACGGGACCGGCGGAACGCAGCCAGCGCCGGCGCACGGTGCGCGCCCGGGTCGAGGTCCCCGTCGTCATGCCGTGGCTCGACGGGCTGCTCGTCGGCTCGACGGTCGACCTCAGCGAGGCCGGGCTGCGCGCGCTGGTCGACGGGTGGGGGCTGCCCCCGGACCCGGGGACGCGGGCGCACATGAGCCTGACGATCGGCGACGTCACCGTCGACGTGCGCGGCGCGATCGTCCGCCAGCAGACCCAGGGTGCGCGGTGGCTGCTGTCGATGCAGTTCCACGACGTCGAGGAGAGGGACGCCGACGTGCTGCGCCGCCGGGTCTTCCAGGCGCTGCGCGAGGAGCGCGCTGCCGCGGTCGACTGAGAGTCGCTCAGTCCCCGGCGGTCGCGGGCCGGCGGGCGCGGCTGGGCTGCACCCGCATCGGCTCGCCCGGCATCTTCGGGTAGTCCGGCGGGTACGGGAGGTCGCCGAGGCCGTCGTCGGCGGCCTGGCGCTCGGCGAGCTCGAGCAGCGGCTCGATGCCGAACGCGTGGTCGGCCAGCCCGGCGTGCTTGTCACCGACCGCCCGGAACCTCTCCGGCATGGTCAGCACGGTGAAGTCGGTGGGGTGCACGTCGGGCAGTTCGTCCCAGTCGACCGGCGCGGAGACCGGGGCGTGCGGCCTGGGCCGGATGGAGTAGGCCGACGCGATGGTGCGGTCCCGGGCCATCTGGTTGTAGTCGATGAAGATCTTCTCGCCGCGCTCCTCCTTCCACCACGACATCGTCACCTGGTCAGGCAGCCGGCGTTCCAGCTCCCGGCCGAAGGCGATGACGGCGCGGCGGACGTCGGTGAAGGTCCACCGCGGCAGGATCGGCACGTAGACGTGCACCCCCCGGCCGCCGGAGGTCTTCGGCCAGCCCTCCATGCCGAACTCGTGCAGCAGCTCGCGGACGTGGGGGGCCACCCGCACCGCGTCGGAGAAGTCGGTGCCCGGCTGCGGGTCGAGGTCGATGCGGATCTGGTTCGGGGACTCGACGTCGTCCTTGCCCACCGGCCACGGGTGGAAGGTGAGCGTGCCCAGGTTCGCGCACCAGGCGACGACGGCGACCGAGTCCGGCGCGATCTCGTCGGCGGTCCGCCCGCTGGGGAACGTGATGTGCGCCGTCGGCACCCAGGCGGGAGCGTTCTTGGGCACCCGCTTCTGGTAGAACGCGTCGCCGGTGTTGTCCACCCGCGTGGAGATGCGGGCGCCCTCGAACACCCCGCCCGGCCAGCGCTCCAGCGTCGTCGGCCGGTCCCTCAGGGCGAACAGGATCCCGTCGCCCACCGCGAGGAAGTACTCGACGACGTCGATCTTGCGGATCCCGTGCTCGGCGAAGTACGGCTTCTCCGGGTTGGAGACCCGCACCTCGTGCCCGTCGACGTGCAGGACGACGGCGTCCTTGCTGCTGCTGGCCATCGCGTCGCTCCGCTCGTCGGTGGGCTGCCGAGTCTCACGCAGGACAGGTGAGCCCGTCCACGGGGACCGCCAGGTCGACGAGGTAGGCGTTGACCGCGGCCGTCACGCACTCGGTCTTCGGGTAGGCGGTGTGGCCCTGGCCCTGCCAGGTGAGCAGGACGCCGCTGTCGAGGTCCTCGGCGAGGTCGACGGCGCCGGGCAGCGGGGTCACCGGGTCACCCGAGGTGCCGACCACCAGGATCGGGGCGCTGCCCTCGGCGTCGCGCTCGGGCACCGGGGTGCGCTCGGCGTCCCAGACCGAGCAGGTGAACAGCCCGGCGGCCGCCCCGGCCCCGAACAGCGGGTACCGCTCGCCCCACTCGGCGGCGAGCTCCCGCACCCGCTCCTCGGGCACCGTCTCCTCGGTGTCGGCGCAGTTGATCGCCACGTTGGCGTCGAGCAGGTTGGAGTAGGTGCCGTCCTCGAGCCGCCCGCTGTAGTCGTCGGCCAGCGAGAACAGCAGCCGCGCGTCGCCGTTGCGCGCGGCGGCCAGGCCCTGCGCCAGCTGCGGCCAGGAGGCGGTGTCGTAGAGCGCGGCCTGCACCGCGGTGAGGATGACCCCGGGCGTGGCCTGGCGGGTCTCGCCCTCCTCGCTGCTGGGGACGGGCGTGGTCTGCGCCTGGGCCAGCAGCTCCTCGAGGAAGAGTCGGGGGTCCTCGCCCAGCGGGCAGCCGGCGACGAGGCCGCGGCAGTTCTCGGCGAAGGCGTCGAAACCGGCCTCGAACGCCGCGGCGCGGGCCTCGGCGTCGGCGACCGCGTCGACGTCGGGGTCGACGGCGGCGTCCAGCACCATCGCCCGCACCCGGTCGGGGTACAGCTCGGCGTAGGTGGAGCCCAGCGTGGTGCCGTAGGAGTAGCCGAGGTAGGTCAGCTGGTCCTCGCCGAGGGCCTGCCGCAGCTGCTCCATGTCGCGGGCGGTGTCCACGGTGTTGAAGGTGCCCAGCGCGTCGCCGTACTCCTCGGCGCAGCCCGCGGCGATCTCCTCGGAGAGCGCGAAGACGGCGTCGAGCTGCTCGTCGGTGGTCGGGCGCGGCTCCGCGGCGATCGCGCGGTCCTTGAGCTCCTGGGGGATGCACTCGACCGGCGTGGACAGGCCCACGCCGCGCGGGTCGAAACCGACGACGTCGAAGCGGCGCAGCACGTCCTCGGGGAGGGTCAGCGCCAGCCCGATGGCGGCGTCGGCGCCGGAGCCCCCCGGGCCGCCCGGGTTGACCATCAGCGAGCCGAGCTCGTCGGTCTGACCGGCCAGCGAGGCGCGGACGAGGAACAGCGGCAGCGTGGCGCCGCCGGGCTCGTCGTAGCTGATCGGCACGTCGGTGCGGCCGCACTCGAAGGCGATGTCGCGCTCGCTGCCCGGCTGCCCCTCGACGAGCGGCTGGATCTGCGCGTCACAGTCGGTCCACTCGATCGGCGCGACCTCGGGCTCGGCCGGTGCCGCCGTGGTGGTGCTCGCCGCCGGCTCCTCGTCGGTCTCGCCGAAGGAGGTGCAGCCGGTGAGCACGAGGGGCAGGGCCAGCAGCAGGCCGGACGCGGCGGCCGGGAGGCCACGGTGCAGACGCATGATCACGAGCATAAGGACCTCCCGGCCCCCCCACCGCTCGCACGCTCGCGGCGGGACCCTGCCGGGAGGCCTGCTGCGGCGCACCCTTCAGCCGTCGAGGACCTCGGCGAGGTCGTAGCGGACCGGCACGTCGAGCTGGTCGTACGTGCAGCTGCGGGGGTCCCGGTCGGGGCGCCAGCGGAGGAACTGCCCGGTGTGACGAAGTCGACGCCCCTCGAGCTGGTCGTACTTGATCTCGACGACCAGCTCGGGGCGCAGCGGCACCCACGAGAGGTCCTTCTTCGCGTTCCACCGGCTCACCGCGCCGGGCATCCGCTGCTCGCCGTCGGCCTGCACCTGGGCGTTGGCCCAGTCCTGCCACGGGTGGCCGTCCAGCGCCTCGGCGCGGTAGGGCGCGAGCTCCTCGACCAGCTCGGCCCGGCGCGCCATCGGGAAGGACGCCGCGACGCCGATGTGCTGCAGCTCCTCGCCGTCGTAGAGGCCGAGCAGCAGGGAGCCGACGATCGGCCCGCTCTTGTGCCAGCGGAAGCCGGCGACGACGCAGTCCGCCGTCCGCACGTGCTTGACCTTGGTCATCAGCCGCTGGTCGGGGCCGTAGGGCAGGTCGGCGGACTTGGCGACGACGCCGTCGAGGCCCGCGCCCTCGAATGTCTCGAACCAGCGCTCGGCGGTGGCGGCGTCCCGCGTGACGCCGGTCAGGTGCACCGGCGGGCGGGCCCCGGCGAGCGCGACCTCGAGCCGGGCGCGGCGCTCCGCGAACGGCGTCTCCAGCAGCGACTCGTCGCCGAGGGCGAGCAGGTCGAAGGCGATGAAGGAGGCCGGGGTCTGCTCGGCGAGGAGGGTGATCCGCGACTCGGCCGGGTGGATCCGCTGCAGCAGCGCCTCGAAGTGCAGCCGGTCGTCCCGCGGCACGACGATCTCGCCGTCGACGACGCACCGCTCGGGCAGGTTCTCCTTCACCGCGGCGACGACCTCGGGGAAGTAGCGGGTCAGCGGGCGCTCGTTGCGGCTGCCCAGCTCCACCTCGTCGCCGTCGCGGAAGACGATGCAGCGGAACCCGTCCCACTTCGGCTCGTAGAACCACTCGTCGCCGACCGGCACCTTGGTGGCGGCCTTCGCGAGCATCGGCTTCACCGGCGGCAGCAGCGGGAGGTCCATGCCGGTCAGTCAAGCAGCCACCGGCGGCCGCGGACCACGGTCGGGTTCCCGTCGGGTGGGGCCTGCTACGCACCCACCGCGTAGCGCGCGAAGAGCGTGCCGTCCTCCTCGAGCAGCTGCCGCAGGTCCAGCCGGACCGGGGCGGGCAGCGCGGCGTCCAGCAACCGGGTCCCGCCGCCGACCAGCGCGGGCGCGATCGACAGGTCCAGCTCGTCGACGACGCCGGCGGCCAGGGCGCTGCGCAGCAGCTGCGGCCCGCCCTCGCAGGTGACCTGCTCGAGCCCGCGGTCGGCGAGGGCGGCCAGCGCGGTGGGCAGGTCGACGTCGTCGTCGCCGCAGACCAGCACGTCCGCCCCGGCCGCGGTGAGCGCCGCGCGGCGGCCGGGCTCGGCGGCGGCGCAGGTGACGACGACGGTGGGAAAGACGGCGCCGGTGACCAGCGCCGAGGCCGGGTCCAGCGACGCCCGCCGGGTGACCACCGCGACCGGGGCGGTCGGCGGCCGGCCGATCGACGCGCGCAGCCGGCCGACGGCGGAGCCCGGCAGCACCGGCCGGTAGCCCTCGGCCGACGCCGTCCCGTGCCCGACGAGGACGACGTCGGCCAGCGCGCGCAGCACCCGGAACACCCGCCGGTCACCGGGGGAGCCCAGCCCCTCGCTCCGCCCGCCGACGGTGGTCGCACCGTCCGGCGAGGCGATGAAGTTCACCCGCAGCGAGCGGCCGGGCGGCAGCCGGTAGGCCTCGACCAGCCCGTCGTGGTCGAGCGGGGCCGGGTCGGGGAGCAGCCGGCGCACGTCAGCGGGTGGCGAGCACGGCCGCGCTCTCGGCGGGCAGGGTCACCGTCGTGCCGTCGAGCCGGGGCGCGTCACCGGTGGAGAAGACCACGCCGGTGGCCGCCCGGTCCAGGTCGACCTCCCTCGGTTGGCCGGCCAGGTTGGCCACCACCCGCAGCGAGCCGCGGTGCACCGTGATCGTGCGGTCCTCGTCGTCCCAGGCCACCTCGACGGCGCGCAGGTCGGGGTCGGCCAGCTCCGGGTGCTGCCGGCGCAGCGCCAGGAGCGTCCGCGTGACCGCCAGCAGCCCGGCGTGCGGCTCCTTCCCGGGCTCGGCCCAGTCGAGCTTGGAGCGGCGGAAGGTCTCCGGGTCCTGCGGGTCGGGCACCTCGTCGGCGTCCCACCCGTGCTCGGCGAACTCGCCCTTGCGGCCCTCCGCCGTCGCCCGTCCGATCTCCGGGTCGGTGTGGCTGGTGAAGAACTGCCACGGCGTGGACGCGCCCCACTCCTCGCCCATGAAGAGCATCGGGGTGAACGGGCTGGTGAGCACCAGGGTCGCGCCGACGCCGAGCAGGCCGGGGGAGAGGGTGGCGGAGACGCGGTCGCCGACGGCGCGGTTGCCGATCTGGTCGTGGTCCTGCAGGTAGCCGACGAACTTCCAGCCCGGCAGGTGCGCGGTGTCGACCGGCCGGCCGTGGGTGCGGCGGCGGAAGCTCGACCACGCGCCGTCGTGGAAGAAGGCGCCGGTGAGGGTCTTGGCCAGGCCGCCCAGCCCGGCCTCGGCGAAGTCGCGGTAGTAGCCCTGGCCCTCGCCGGTCAGCGTGGCGTGCAGCGCGTGGTGGAAGTCGTCGCTCCACTGGGCGTGGATGCCGGTGCCGCCGGCGATCCGCGGCGTGACCATCCGCGGGTCGTTGAGGTCGCTCTCGGCGATCAGGGTGAGCGGCCGGCCGAGGGTGGCGGAGAGCCGGTCGACCTCCTCGGCCATCTCCTCCAGCAGGTGGGTGGCCCGCTCGTCGACGAGCGCATGCACGGCGTCCAGGCGCAGCCCGTCGACGTGCATGTCGCGCAGCCACATCAGAGCGTTGTCGAGGATGTAGCGGCGCACCTCGTCGGAGTCCGGCCCCGACAGGTTCACCGACTCGCCCCAGGTGTTCGCGCCGCCCTCGCTGAAGATCGGCATGAACAGCGGGAGGTAGTTGCCGGACGGGCCGAGGTGGTTGTAGACGACGTCCTGGATGACGCCGATCCCCCGCTGGTGGCAGGCGTCGACGAACCGCTGGTAGGCCCCGGGGCCGCCGTAGGTCTCCTGCACCGCGTACCAGAGGACACCGTCGTAGCCCCAGTTGTGGGTGCCGTCGAAGCCGTTGACCGGCAGCAGCTCGACGAAGTCGACGCCGAGGGCGACCAGGTGGTCGAGCTTGCCGATCGCCGAGTCCAGCGTGCCCTCGGGCGTGAAGGTGCCGACGTGCAGCTCGTAGACCACGCCCCCCGCGAGCGGCCGGCCGGTCCAGGCGCCGTCGCCCCACGCGTGCGCCGAGGGGTCGAAGCGGCGGGAGAGGCCGTGCACGCCGTCGGGCTGGCGGCGGGAACGCGGGTCCGGGTAGGCCTTGCCGTCGTCGTCGCCGAGCAGGAAGCCGTAGTCGGCGTCGGGGCGCGCCGGCACCTCGGCGCGCCACCACCCGGCGTCGTCCCGCCGCATGTCGTGCACGGTGCCGTCGACCTGCACGCGCACCCGCTCGGGCAGCGGCGCCCAGACGGCGAATTCGACGGGTGCGGGCATGCGGGGCCTCCTGGACGGGTCGGGCGGGGGTCGGACGGTGTCCTTCCCGGACGGCGGCCGTCGAACCGTCGGCCCGGCCGTGCGAGGGGTGCCCTGCGACACTCCGGTCGTGGGCAGCGTGCCGCCGTGGGCGCCGGAGCGCACCGTGGACGCGGCCCGGGCGGCCGCGCTCGTCGGCGACCGGGTGCCCGGGCTGCGCGGCCTCGCCGTGGTGCCGCTGGACGCGGGCTGGGACAACACCGTGCACCTGCTCGGGGGGAGCTGGGTCGCCCGTTTCCCGCGCCGGGCCAGCGCGCTGCCCGGGTTCCGCCGCGAGCTGGCGGTGCTCGGGCGGATCGCCGGGCGGCTGCCCCTGCCGGTGCCCGCCCCGCGGTGGGTGGGCGCCGACGACGATCCTGCCGACCCGTGGCCGTTCACCGTCGCCCCGCTGCTCCCGGGGCGGGAGCTCGCGCGCGCGGGGGTGCGGGAGGAGCAGCGCGCCCCCGCGGCCGCGGCGGTGGGCGCCTTCCTCGCCGCGCTGCACGCGCCCGCCACGTTCGACCTGCTGGCGGGCATCGCGCTGCCGGTGGACCCGCTGGGCCGCGGCACCCCCGGCGCCCGGTCGGCCGACACCCGGGCTCAGCTCGCGGCGCTGCGGGCCGGCGGGCTGCCGGTGCCCGGGGAGGTCGGCGCCGTCCTCGACGAGGGGGAGCGGCTCGCCGCGCCTCCGGGTGGTCCCGTGCTGCTCCACGGCGACCTGCACGGCCGGCACCTGCTGGTGGACGACGACGGCGCGGCGGCGGGCGTGATCGACTGGGGGGACGTGTGCCTCGGCGACCCCGCCCTCGACCTCTCGCTCGCCTACGCCGCCTTCTCCGGGGTGGCGCGGTCGGCCCTCCTCGCCGCCTACGGGCCGGTGCCGGACGAGCGGGAGCTGCGGGCGCGCTGCCTGGCCGTGCGGCTGTGCGCGCTGCTCGCCCGGTACGCCGCCGACCACGGGGACGCCCCCCTGCTCGCCGAGTCGCTGGCCGGCCTGCACCGCGCGGCGGGGTGACCCGCCCGGCGCCCTGGGGACCGGACGGGGCGCAGCCTCCCCCGTCCGAGGGACAGCCCGGCCGTTCACCTGGCATTAACCTGCGTCCGGGACGGGATCCCGATGCCCTCGGCAGCAGCCCGCCGCCGCAGTCCCGCGCGGGAGGACCAGAGCATGCCCCGGAGCCGGCTCAACGGCGCGTTGCGCTCGCACCTGCAGCCGGCGCACCGCCGGGTGGCCGGTCTCCTGCCGCCGGCGGCGCGACGGCGCTACCTGTACCTGGCCGGCCAGGGGCGGCTGCCCCGGCTGCGGTCACCGCAGACGTTCACCGAGAAGGTCAGCTGGCGCATCCTGCGCGACCGCCGGCCGGAGCTGGCGTGGACGTGCGACAAGCTGGCGATGAAGGACCACGCCCACCGGCTGCGGGACGAGGCCGGGGTGCTGGTGCCGGAGACGCTGTGGGCCGGCGATGACCTGGCGGCGGTGGCCGGCCGGGTGTTCGACCGGCCGTGGGTGCTCAAGCCCAACCACCGCAGCGGGCTCGTGCGGTTCGGGGCCGCTTCGGACGTGGTGGACGCCGCGACGGTGGCCGCGACCCGGGACTGGCTGCGGGACGACCAGAACGCCCTGCTGGGGGAGTGGGCCTACAGCCGGGCGCGGAAGCTGTTCCTGCTCGAGGAGGCCGTCGGCGGGGGCGAGCCCCTGGACGACTACAAGTTCCTCGTGTTCGACGGCGAGGTGGCCGCGGTGCAGGTGGACCGCGGCCGCTTCACCAGCGAGCAGACGCGCTGCTACTACACGCCGGCGTGGGAGCGCATCGCCGTCGAGCTCGTCGTGCCGAGCGGGCCGCCGGTCGAGGCGCCGGCCAACCTGGCCGCGATGCTGCGCGCCGCCGAGGTGCTCGGCCGTTCCTTCGACTTCATGCGCGTCGACCTCTACACCACCGGGGACGAGGTCTGGTTCGGCGAGCTCACCCCCTACCCGAGCGGGGGCTGCATGCGGTACGAGCCCCGGGCGTTCGACGCGTGGCTGGGGGCGCACTGGACCCTGCCGGCGTCCGCACGCTGACGGCCGGGGTCTCCCTCGGGCGAGGGACGCGGAGCCGGCCACCTCCTCCCTAGCCTCACCACGACAGCGGGCCGACCGGGCCCGCATCGGCCAGCGGCCCGCCGTCGTCCCGGCGCTCACCGCAGGGAGACCCGACCATGCCCCGGAGCCCGTTGAGCTCTGTCCTCCGCTCGTACCTGCAGCCCGCGCACCGCCGGGTCGCCGGCCTGCTGCCGCCGGCCGCGCGGCGGCGCTACCTCTTCCTGGCGGGGCACCGGCAGCTGCCCGATCTGCGCGACCCGCGGACGTTCTCGGAGAAGGTGAACTGGCGGATCCACAGCCGGGCCCGCAAGCTCCTCGTCGTCGAGGAGGCCATCGGCGGGGGCGAGCCCCTGGACGACTACAAGTTCTTCGTCTTCCACGGCCAGGTGGCCGCGATCCAGGTCGACCGCGGCCGGTTCACCGCCGGCCACACGCGGACCTTCTACACCCGGGACTGGGAACCGCTGCCCGTCCAGGTGGTCGCCCCCGGCGGTCCGCCGGCGCCGGCGCCGGCGGAGCTCGCCGGGATGCTGCGCGCCGCCGAGGTGCTGGGCCGCTCCTTCGACTTCATGCGCGTCGACCTCTACTGCACGGGCGGCCAGGTCTGGTTCGGCGAGCTCACGCCCTACCCGGGCGGCGGCGTCCTGCCGTTCGAACCCCCGTCGTTCGACGCGTGGCTGGGCGCGCGGTGGACCTTGCCGGCCTCCCCGCGCCCCGTTGCCGGTGCGGCACCCGTCCTGCGGCCGGTGCGGGCGTCGCAGCTCCCGCTGCCCCGGTCCGGAGCGGCCCCGCTGGAGCCGGGTACGACGTCGGCGCCCTCTCTGCAGGGGTAGCTACCCGCGGACCGCGAGTCGGACGAGCGGGTGCTGGGATCCGAACGCGGGGTTAACGTCTTCCGGACCGTGGGGTACCCGTATCCGCACGGCCAGGAGATCGCCGGGCCCGTCGGCGTCCCGCGTAGAAGGACCTCGATGCCCCGGAGCCACCTGAATGAAGTCCTCCGTTCCCGCCTGCAGCCGGCGCACCGCCGGGTCGCCGGCCTGCTGCCGGCGGCCGCGCGGCGGCGCTACCTCTTCCTGGCGGGGCACCGGCAGCTGCCCGATCTGCGCGACCCGCGGACGTTCTCGGAGAAGGTGAACTGGCGGATCCCTTCGGACGTGGTGGACGCCGCGACGGTGGCCGCGACGCGGGACTGGCTGCGGGACGACCAGAGCGTGCTGCTGGGGGAGTGGGCCTACAGCCGGGCGCGCAAGCTCCTCGTCGTCGAGGAGGCCATCGGCGGGGGCGCGCTCCTGGACGACTACAAGTTCTTCGTCTTCGACGGCCAGGTGGCCGCGATCCAGGTCGACCGCGGCCGGTCCACGCGCCTGCACTCGCGGTCGTTCTACACCCCGGACTGGGAACCGCTACCCGTGCAGAAGACGCTGCCGGGCGGTCCGCCGACGCCGGCGCCGGCGGAGCTCGCCGGGATGCTGCGCGCCGCCGAGGTGCTGGGCCGCTCCTTCGACTTCATGCGCGTCGACCTCTACGGCACGGGCGGGCAGATCTGGTTCGGCGAGCTCACGCCCTACCCGGGCGGTAGGGTCACCCCCTTCGAGCCCGCCTCCTTCGACGCCTGGCTCGGCTCCCGGTGGGCACTGCCGGCGCTCCGGAGCTGAGCCCCGCCGCTCGCGACTCATCGACGGCGCAGCGACTCCAGGGCCGCGGCGGGCTCGCGCAGCCCCTTCCGGGTCTTGCGCGCCAGGTCGCGCGCCGCGACGAGGACGGGGTTGGCGAACCGGACCTCCTCGTCCTGCGTCAGCCGGCAGGGCCGGCACCGGCCGCAGGGCCGGCCGTCCAGCGGGCGGAAGCAGGACCAGCGCAGCACGAGGAGGTCCAGGAATCCGTGCGCCCGCGCAACCTCCCGCATCTCCTCCTTGGTCAGGTGCATGACGGGGAAGGACCAGAACCGGAAGAGCTCGGACTCCGGCGAGCCGTTGAGCCGGCCCGGGTCGTCGAACACCCTCCGCTGCCAGTCGCTGAGTCCGGACTCGTAGCGCTCGATGCAGAGCTCCACACCCGACCACCCGAGCGCCGCCGCCGGCCCGCTGAGCCACAGGTACTGGGTGCCCATGGAGGTCTCGTGGAGCAGGCGGTGGCCGATCTCGGCGTCCCGCGCCTCGGGCGCATGGTCGCTGGCGAGCACGAACGCGGTCGGGGCGAGCAGGGAAGGCTCCGCCAGCCGGGTGAGCAGCCCGGCCCGCATCGCCTCCATGGCGCGCAGCTCGAAGAGCGTGCTGGGCCGGCCGGTGTCGATCACGTAGATCGGCTGCACCGGGCGCCTCTCGACCAGCAGGAGCTGCATCAGCCGGAACGACGAGTCCCAGCCGCCGGTCCACAGCAGTTGCACCCGCTCTGCGTCGCCATGCGCGGTCATGCGGCGGGATGCTACGCAGTCCCGGCGCCCCTGCTCCCCGACAGCAGGGTGCGGGAGGGGTTCCGCGGTCGGCGGCTACAGTCGCCGGACTGACGACGACCTGCGGGTCTCGGAACGGGGGAACCCTCACGATGGTGCTGATCGGCAACGCCCGACGCCTGCTGCTCGCGCTGGGCGCGCTGGCCGTCGTCATCAACCTCGTGAGCCTGGTCCTGCGGCTGATCGCCACCGACCCGGCGATCGCTGCCGAGCTGGAGAGCGGCGCGCGACAGCCGGTGTTCTTCGGCTTCCAGGGCCTCCTCCGCATCTTCAGCGTCGACGAGGAGGCCAACCTGGCGTCCTGGTTCAACGCGGCGCTGCTCCTGCTGTCGGCCCTGGTCATCTGGGGCATCGCGGTGGACCGGCGCGCCGCGGGCGACCGGTGGGCGAGGCACTGGGCCTTCCTCGGCTTCGCCTTCGCCTATCTTTCCGCCGACGAGGCGGGGCGGCTGCACGAGTCGGCCGATGCGGTCGTCGACTCCCTCATCGAAGCCCGCGGGATCCTGTCGTTCGGCTGGATCCTGGTGGCGGCGCCGCTGGTGCTCGCCTTCGCGCTCGCCTACCTCGGCTTCCTGCGTGCGCTCCCGGCCGACGTCCGCAGGCTCGTCGTGATCGCCGCCGTCCTCTACGTCGGTGGCGCGATCGGCGTGGAGTCGCTCGGCGGCCTGGCGTACGACCTCAACGGCGGGCAGAAGGGCAGCTTGGCCTTCGTCATCGCCTCCTCGGTCGAGGAGGCCTTCGAGATGACCGGCGCGATCACCTTCCTGGCGGCGATGCTGAAGGCCTCGCGCCGGCTCGTCGGGTCCCCCCGACGAGCCGCCGGTCCGGACGAGCAGCGGTCGCTCGCCACGCCGTCCTGACGGTTGCCGGCGATCCGGACCTCCTCGCGGTGGTGCGGGACCGCGGCCCGGCACCACCGCGAGCCGCTACGCCCGTACGAGCAAGGCCACCGGCAGGCGGGTGAGCAGCGCGTCGACGGCGACCCCCGCGACGTCGGAGACCACCCGGGTGCCGGTCAGCAGGTCCTCCCAGGCGCCGTTGGGCAGCTGCAGCGCGGTGTCGCCCCAGCCGGTCGCGGCCAGCGCCGCCGGCAGCCGGGTGCCCACGACGACGACGCCGCCGCGGTCGTAGGCCACCACGTGGTCGGCCGCCGAGCCGGTGACCTCCACCGGCTCGTACCCGGCGAACCACTCCGGGTGGTCGCGCCGCGCGCGCAGGGTCCGTGAGACGACCAGCAGCTTGGCCGCCCCGGTCCCGTCCACCTCCGGCAGCTCCCCGCCGTCGAGCTGCGCGAGCAGCGTGCGTCGCAGCGCGTAGTCGACGGGCCGGCGGTTGTCCGGGTCGACCAGCGAGAGGTCCCACAGCTCGCTGCCCTGGTAGACGTCCGGGACGCCCGGCATGGTCAGCTGCAGCAGCTTCTGGGTGAGCGAGTTCGACCAGCCCAGCGGCGCGATGCGTGTGACGAACGCGTCGATCTCCGCCCGCGTGGTGGCGTCGTCGAAAGCGGCGTCGACCAGCGCGTGCAGCTGCGCCTCGAACGCCTCGTCCGGATCGGTCCAGGTGGTGGCGGTGCCCGCCTCGCGGGCGGCCTTCTCGGCGTAGGCGTGCGCGCGCTCGCGGGACAGCGGCCAGGCGCCCACGAGGTTCTGCCACACCAAGTGTGCCAGCGGGCGGTCGGCCAGCGGGTGCCGGGCGAGCCACCCGCGCACCAGCTGCGCCCACTCGGTGGGCAGCTCGGCGAGCACGGCCAGCCGCGCGCGCACGTCCTCGCTGCGCTTGGTGTCGTGGGTGGACAGCGTCGTCATCGACTCCGGCCGCACCCGCTGCCGCCGCTGCTGGGCCGCGTGGAACTGCCCGACCGTGCTGCCGAAGACCGCCGGGTCGCCGCCCACCTCGTTCAGCGCGACGAAGCGGGACCAGCGGTAGTACGCGCTGTCCTCGACGCCCTTGGCCATCACCGGTCCGCTGGTCTGCTCGAAGCGGGTGGCCGCCTCGGTGCCGGCCTGCGAGAGGACCGGGTGCAGCGCGTCCAGCGCCGGGGCCAGGTCGGGCCGCCGCTCCCGCACCGCGGCGACGGTCTCGTCGAGGTGCGCGCGACCGTCGGGCAGGTAGCTGCGGTAGACGGGGAAGCTCGCCAGCAGCTCGGCCAGCGCCTCGGTCCGCTGGGCGCGGTCGGTGCCGGGCAGCTCGCCGATCACCCGGACCAGCCGGGCCACCTCCGAGCCGAGCATGCCGTCGGTGACCTCGCGCTTGCAGTCGTGCACCAGCTGCCTGTAGTCGACGTGGTGGCCGGCCAGCTCCGTGTCCAGCTCGGTGAACGCCGCCTCCCCGGCCGGGTCGACCAGCACCTGGTCCACCTCGGCGAGCGCGTCGTAGCCGGTCGTCCCCGCCGTCGCCCAGCTCTCGGGGAGGTCCTCACCCGGCTCGAGGATCTTCTCGACGACGGTCCAGCGGCCCTCCGACGCCGTGGCCAGTCGGTCGAGGTAGCCCTTCGGGTCGGCCAGGCCGTCCGGGTGGTCGATCCGCAGCCCGTCGACGGCGCCGTCGTGGACCAGCCGGAGCACCAGCTCGTGGGTGGCGTCGAACACCGCGGGGTCCTCGACCCGCAGCCCGGCCAGGGTGTTGATGGCGAAGAAGCGCCGGTAGTTCAGGTCGGAGTCGGCGCGGCGCCAGTCGACCAGCTCGTAGTGCTGCCGGGCGTGCACCTCCTGCGGCGTCCCCTCACCGGTGCCGGGCGCGATGGGGAAGCGGTTGTCGTAGTAGCGCAGCTCCGCTGCGCCGCCCCCACCCTCCCCGCCGGGCACCACCTCCAGCTTCTCGACGTCGTCCGCCGAGCCCAGCACGGGGATGCGCACCTTTCCCCCGCCGAACTCCCAGTCGATGTCGAAGGCGC
The DNA here is from genome assembly GCF_021698975.1 of Blastococcus sp. KM273128. Lineage (GTDB taxonomy): Bacteria > Actinomycetota > Actinomycetes > Mycobacteriales > Geodermatophilaceae > Blastococcus. Next base: position 51,128 of record NZ_SSXA01000010.1, read on the forward strand.
CGGCGTGGGCGCTGTCCCGCCCGTGCTGCAGCACGTCCCACCACCACGGGGCGGCCGCGGCGTCGTCGACGCCCATGTGGTTGGGCACCAGGTCCAGCACCAGCCCGAGGCCGTGCTCGTGCAGCGCGGCGACGAACCGGTCGAAGCCGGCCTGCCCGCCGCGGGCCTCGTCGACGTGCGCGTGGTCCACGGTGTCGTAGCCGTGGTTGCTGCCCTCGGCCGAGCGCAGCAGGGGGGAGGAGTAGGCGTGCGTGACCCCGAGGTCGGCGAGGTACCCGGCGACCTCGGCGGCGTCCTGGAGCGGGAAGCCGGCGTGCACCTGCAGCCGGTACGTCGCCGCCGGGGTCCCGCGGCGGCGCTCGACCCCCGGCACCTCGATCGGCTGGGTCACTGGGCCGGGCCCGTCAGCACGACGATCGACCGGCCCTGCACGGTGACCTTCTCACCCGGCTTGATCTCGACCGGCTCCACCTCGTGCATCTCGGCCGTGTCGAGCACCGGCGTCCAGCTCTGCGAGTAGTCCGAGCTGGGCAGGGCGAACTCGATCGGCTCGTGGGAGGCGTTGAAGGCCAGGTAGAAGTGGTCGTCGGAGACGTACTCGCCGCGCTCATCGGTCTCCCGGATGCCGACGCCGTTGAGGTAGACCGCCAGCGACTTGGCGTAGGCGGCGTCCCAGTCCTCGTCGGCCATCTCCTCGCCCGAGGGGGCGAGCCAGGCGATGTCGGGCACCGGGTCGCCCAGCCCGCGGCGGACGGGCCGGCCGTGGAAGAACCGGCGACGGCGGAACGTCGGGTGGTCGTGCCGCAGGCGGGTCACCTTCTTGGTGAACTCGAGCAGCCCCTCGTCCACGTTCTCCCAGTCGATCCAGGTGAGCTCGGAGTCCTGGCAGTAGCCGTTGTTGTTGCCGCCCTGCGAGCGCCCCAGCTCGTCGCCGTGCAGGAGCATCGGCACGCCCTGGCTGAGCATCATCGTGGTGATGAAGTTGCGCCGCTGCTGGGCGCGCAGCTGCAGGATCTCCGGGTCGTCGGTGGGCCCCTCGACGCCGCAGTTCCAGCTGCGGTTGTGGCTCTCGCCGTCGTTGTTGCCCTCGCCGTTGGCCTCGTTGTGCTTCTCGTTGTAGGAGACGAGGTCGTTGAGGGTGAACCCGTCGTGCGCGGTGACGAAGTTGATGCTCGCGACCGGGCGCCGGCCCGAGTGCTGGTACAGGTCCGAGGAGCCCGAGATGCGGTCGGCGAACTCGCCGATCGTGCCGCCCTCACCGCGCCAGAAGTCGCGGACGGTGTCGCGGTACTTCCCGTTCCACTCGGTCCACAGGGCCGGGAAGTTGCCGACCTGGTAGCCGCCCTCGCCGACGTCCCACGGCTCGGCGATGAGCTTGACCTGGCTGACGACCGGGTCCTGGTGGACCAGGTCGAAGAAGGTGGCCAGCCGGTCCACCGCGTGCAGCTCGCGGGCCAGCGCGGAGGCGAGGTCGAAGCGGAAGCCGTCGACGTGCATCTCGGTGACCCAGTAGCGCAGCGAGTCCATGATCAGCTGCAGCGCCTGCGGGGTGCGGACGTTGAGCGTGTTCCCGGTGCCGGTGTAGTCCATGTAGAACTGCTCGTCGCCCTCGACGAGCTTGTAGTACGCCCGGTTGTCGATGCCCTTGAACGACAGGGTGGGGCCGAGGTGGTTGCCCTCGGCGGTGTGGTTGTAGACCACGTCGAGGATGACCTCGATGCCCGCCTCGTGCAGCGCGCGCACCATCCCCTTGAACTCCTGCACCTGCTGGCCAGCCGTCGTGTCGCTGGCGTACTCGTCGTGCGGCGCGAAGAAGCCGATCGTGTTGTAGCCCCAGTAGTTGCGCAGGCCCTTCTGCTGCAGGGTGTCGTCCTGCACGAACCGGTGCACCGGCAGCAGTTCGAGGGCGGTGATGCCGAGCTCGGTGAGGTGCTCGATCGTCGCCGGGTGCGCGATGCCGGCGTAGGTGCCGCGCAGCTCCTCGGGGATCCGCGGGTTGGTCATCGTGAGGCCCTTGACGTGGGCCTCGTAGATGATCGTCTTGTTGTAGGGCGTCTTCGGCGGGCGGTCCACGCCCCAGTCGAAGTACGGGTTGACGACGACGGACTTCGGCATGTGCGGGGCCGAGTCCTCGTCGTTGCGCTCCTTGGTCTCGAAGTCGTAGCCGAAGCACGAGGGGTGCCAGGCGACCTGGCCGTCGATCGCCTTCGCGTACGGGTCGAGCAGCAGCTTGTTGGGGTTGCAGCGCAGCCCCTGCTCGGGGGCGTACGGGCCGTGGACGCGGAAGCCGTACTTCTGCCCGGCGTGCACGCCCGGGAGGAACGCGTGCCAGACGAAACCGTCCATCTCCGGCAGGCGGATGCGCTCCTCGTTGCCCTCGTCGTCGAAGAGGCACAGCTCGACCTTCTCGGCCACCTCGCTGAAGATCGCGAAATTGGTCCCGGTGCCGTCGTACGTGGCGCCGAGGGGGTAGGCGCTTCCGGGCCACACCTGGGTCATCTGGGGAGTTCCTCCTGCGCAGGGCGCCCCGGGGCTGGGGGCGGGGGACCGGCCACATGCTCGCGCGACCGGTCCGGGGGACGGACGTCGGGACCCCGGTGCCCGCGCAGGGCGCCCGCCACACCTGCGGTCGTCGTGAGCCCGCCGACAGCGGTGCCGCGGACGACGACGCCCCCCGCGGCGGACCGCAGGGGGCGTCGTGCGCAGGCCCGGCCGGGCCTCGGGCCCGTCGGGCCGGGCGCCGGGCGCGCCGGGGTCCGACCTCGCCCGGAGCTCCCGGGTGGCGCTGGTCCCTCGGCGCGGACCGCTCCTGCGACTGGGCACGCTAGGGGTGCGGGCCGGTGGGGACAAGTACCGGCCCCGTCCCTCCGCGTCCCGGCCGCCCCAGGCTGCGCGGGAGGCGCTCGCGACGCGTTCTGTCACACCGCCGACGTACCGTCGTCGCGTGCGCACGTCCACCGAGCTCAGGCCCACCCAGGGGCGCTTCCGCGTCGTCAGCGACTTCGAGCCCTCGGGTGACCAGCCGGCCGCCATCGAGGGGCTCGCCCAGCGGGTGAACGCGGGGGAGAAGGACGTCGTCCTCCTCGGCGCCACCGGTACCGGCAAGTCGGCCACGACGGCCTGGCTGATCGAGAAGGTGCAGCGCCCGACGCTGGTCATGGCGCCGAACAAGACCCTCGCCGCGCAGCTGGCCAACGAGTTCCGCGAACTGCTCCCCGACAACGCCGTGGAGTACTTCGTCTCCTACTACGACTACTACCAGCCCGAGGCCTACGTCCCGCAGACCGACACCTACATCGAGAAGGACTCCTCGATCAACGAGGAGGTCGAGCGGCTGCGGCACTCGGCGACGAACAGCCTGTTCACCCGGCGGGACGTCGTCGTGGTGGCCACCGTCTCGTGCATCTACGGCCTGGGCACGCCGCAGGAGTACGTCGAGCGGGCGCTGAAGATCCGGGTGGGGGAGGAGCGCGACCGCGACGAGCTGCTGCGCACCCTGGTCACCGAGCAGTACACCCGCAACGACCTCTCGTTCACGCGCGGCACCTTCCGGGTCCGCGGCGACACGATCGAGGTCTTCCCGGTGTACGAGGAGCTCGCCGTCCGCATCGAGATGTTCGGCGACGAGGTGGAGCGGCTCTACTACCTGCACCCGCTGACCGGCGAGGTGGTGCGCGAGGTGGAGGAGATCTTCGTCTTCCCGGCGAGCCACTACGTCGCCGGCCCCGAGCGCATGGAGCGCGCGATCGGCTCGATCGAGGCAGAGCTCGAGCAGCGGCTGGCGGAGCTGGAGAAGCAGGGCAAGCTGCTGGAAGCCCAGCGGCTGCGCATGCGCACCACCTACGACATCGAGATGATGCGCCAGGTCGGCTTCTGCTCCGGCATCGAGAACTACTCGCGGCACATCGACGGGCGCGCGCCCGGCAGCGCCGGCTCCTGCCTCCTCGACTACTTCCCCGACGACTTCCTGCTCGTGATCGACGAGTCGCACGTGACCGTGCCGCAGATCGGCGGCATGTACGAGGGCGACATGAGCCGCAAGCGCACCCTCGTCGACCACGGCTTCCGGCTGCCCTCGGCGATGGACAACCGCCCGCTCAAGTGGGAGGAGTTCACCGACCGGATCGGCCAGACGGTCTACCTGTCGGCCACGCCGGGGGACTACGAGCTGGGCCGGACGCAGGGCGAGGTGGTCGAGCAGGTCATCCGGCCGACCGGCCTGGTCGACCCCGAGGTCGTGGTGAAGCCGACCAAGGGCCAGATCGACGACCTCGTGCACGAGATCCGGCTGCGCACCGAGAAGGACGAGCGGGTCCTGGTCACCACGCTCACCAAGAAGATGGCCGAGGACCTCACCGACTACCTGCTCGAGCTCGGCATCAAGGTGCGCTACCTGCACTCCGAGGTCGACACCCTGCGGCGGGTGGAGCTGCTCCGCGAGCTGCGGCAGGGCGAGTACGACGTGCTGGTGGGCATCAACCTGCTCCGGGAGGGGCTCGACCTGCCCGAGGTGTCCCTGGTGGCGATCCTCGACGCCGACAAGGAGGGCTTCCTCCGGTCGGGCCGCTCGCTCATCCAGACCATCGGCCGCGCGGCGCGCAACGTGTCGGGTCAGGTGCACATGTACGCCGACAAGATCACCCCCTCGATGGCGCAGGCGATCGAGGAGACCAACCGGCGCCGCGAGCGGCAGATCGCCTACAACACGGAACGGGGGGTCGACCCCCAGCCGCTGCGGAAGAAGATCGTCGACATCCTCGACGGCATCTACCGGGACGCCAGCGAGGCCGAGGGGGCCACCGAGCTGCTCGGCGGCTCCGGCCGGCAGCAGTCGCGTGGCAAGTCCCCGGTCCCCGGGCTGTCGTCGAAGGCCAGGGCGAAGGCCGGCTCGATCGACGTCCAGGGCCTGCCGCGCAACGAGCTGGCGGACATGATCACGCAGATGAACGAGCAGATGCTGGCCGCCGCCCGGGAGCTGCAGTTCGAGGTCGCCGCACGCCTGCGCGACGAGCTGAACGAGCTGAAGAAGGAGCTGCGCCAGTTCGACGCCGCGCACGCCTGAGCAGGCGCCGCCGGCCCGCTCTCGAAGCCGCGCAGGGATCGGGCTTCGCCCGGGAACAACACCGCGGGCTCGCGCGTTGATGCCGGCGAACCACACGGACCGTGCGGGCGCTTCGGCGTGCGCGGTCCGGTTCGTGGAGGGGAGTATCCCCCCGCGGTCGGGTCGTCAGTACGAGTCCGGGGGAGCCCCCGCGCTCCGGCCCGCCGGCCGCCGGATCCGTCCGGTGGTGGGAGAGACCTCCGGCACTGACGTACATCCGCCAGTTCCCGGAGGTTTTCTTGGACGTCCCGTTCTGGGTGTGGGCGATCACGGTCACCGCGATCGTCGCCATGCTCGCTTTCGACTTCTTCGGCCACGTGCGCACCCCGCACGCGCCGACCCTGCGTGAATCGGCGACGTGGTCGGCGATCTACGTGGCGCTCGCCGTCGTCTTCGGCATCCTGATCTGGATCTTCTACGGCCCGACGTTCGCCGGTGAGTACTTCGCCGGCTACGTCACCGAGAAGAGTCTCTCGGTGGACAACCTCTTCGTGTTCGTCCTGATCATGGCGAGCTTCGCCGTGCCCCGGGAGCTGCAGCAGAAGGTGCTGCTGTTCGGCATCGCCTTCGCGCTGGTGCTGCGCACGATCTTCATCGCCGTGGGTGCCGCCGCGATCGAGAACTTCAGCTGGGTCTTCTACATCTTCGGCGCGATCCTCGTCTACACCGCCTGGGTGCAGGCGCGCAGCGGGGGGCACGACGACTCCGAGGAGTTCGAGGAGAACGCCGTCCTCCGGTTCGCGCGCAAGCGCCTGCGGACGACGGAGGAGTACCACTCCGACCGGATGGTGGTGATGCAGGCCGGCAAGCGGTACCTGACGCCGCTGGCCATCGCGCTGATCGCCATCGGCACGGCCGACGTCATCTTCGCGGTCGACTCGATCCCCGCCATCTTCGGCCTCACCCAGGAGGCCTACCTGGTCTTCTCGGCCAACGCCTTCGCCCTCCTCGGGCTGCGGCAGCTGTTCTTCCTGATCGACGGCCTGCTCGACCGGCTGGTCTACCTCAGCTACGGCCTCTCGGTCATCCTCGGCTTCATCGGGATCAAGCTGCTCATCCACGCGCTGCACAAGAACGAGCTGCCTTTCATCAACGGCGGTGAGCCGTGGACGGTCGTCCCCGAGGTGCCGATCTCCATCTCGCTGGCGGTCATCGGCGTCACCCTGCTGGTCACGACGGTCGCGAGCCTGGCGAAGAGCCGGCGCGACCAGGCCGAGCACGAGGCGCTGCGGGCCGGGGCGACCCCGCCGGCCCCGCACGGCCTCGCCGCCGCCGAGCGGCCCGGGGGCGGGGACCCGCAGGTGGGGCTGCACGCCCCTGACGGGGACCCGCTGGGCCAGGGCGTGGGCCGCGAGCACGCCGGCACCGACCGGCACCGCGGCGAGGGCGGCGCCGGGCGGTAGTTCCGGGGGCGCCGGGGTACGGTGAGCGCCACGTACCCCGGCGCCCGCACCCGACGGCGCGTGCTCGGCGACGGGAGCGCGTGGTGGAGGGGAGTATCCCCCCGCGGCAGCGTCGTCATCACGAGGTCCCCATGGCCTCCGGTGCTGCCGGTCGCCGGTCCCGACCGGCGGCGGGAGAGACCTCCGGTGCCAGGCGGATGGCTGCTATGCCGGAGGTTCTACTGCAATGGACGTGCCCTTCTGGGTGTGGGCGGTCACCGTCGGCGCCATCGTCGGCATGCTCGTCTTCGACTTCTACGGCCACGTGCGGACGCCGCACGCGCCGACGCTGCGGGAATCCGCCACGTGGTCGGCGATCTACGTGGGGATCGCGGTCCTCTTCGGCCTGATCGTCCTGTGGGCCTACGGCGGCACCTACGGCGGTGAGTACTTCGCCGGCTACATCACCGAGAAGAGCCTCTCGGTGGACAACCTGTTCGTCTTCGTCCTCATCATGGCGAGCTTCGCCGTGCCCCGGGCGCTGCAGCAGAAGGTGCTGCTGTTCGGCATCGCCTTCGCGCTGGTGCTGCGCACGATCTTCATCTTCGTCGGCGCGGCCGCGATCGAGAACTTCAGCTGGGTCTTCTACATCTTCGGCGGCTTCCTGATCTACACCGCGTGGGCGCAGGCCCGCAGCGGTGGCCATGACGAGGACGAGGAGTTCAAGGAGAACCTCCTCCTCCGGCTCACCCGCAAGGCCGTGCCGACGACCGACGACTACCACGGGGACCGCATGGTCACCAAGGTGCAGGGCAAGCGGTACATCACGCCGCTGGCCATCGCGCTGGTGGCCATCGGCAGCGCCGACATCCTGTTCGCGGTCGACTCCATCCCGGCGATCTTCGGGCTGACCCAGGAGACCTACCTGGTCTTCACCGCCAACGCCTTCGCGCTGCTCGGCCTGCGCCAGCTGTTCTTCCTCATCGACGGGCTGCTGGACCGGCTCGTCTACCTCGCCTACGGCCTGGCCGTGATCCTGGGCTTCATCGGCGTCAAGCTGCTCATCCACGCCCTGCACGAGAACGAGCTGCCGTTCATCAACGGCGGTGAGCACGTCACCGTCGTCCCGGAGATCCCCACCTGGCTCTCGCTGACGGTCATCCTGGTCACCCTGCTGATCACCACGGTCGCCAGCCTGGCCAAGAACCGCCGCGACCGGATCGAGGGGTACACGAGCCCGACCGGCGCCGCCGACCCGGGCGCCGACCGGACCGGGCGCAACGTCGCCGCGCCGGGCAGCCACGACGGCCTGGACACCCCCGGTCACGGCGACGGCCCGCCGGACCCCCGCAACGCGCCGGTGACCTCCCGGGACGACCGCTCCGGCGAGTGAGCCGGGGGCGGCCGGCCGTGGTCCGGCCGCCCCTGCCACCGGCCGGCCGGGGTGGGGCGCTCGGCTAGCGTCGCGGGCATGCGCCCGTCGGACCTCGCCCTCCTGCGGACGCCGGGGACGGCGACGGTCTCGCCCGACGGGCGGATCGCGGTGGTCGCCGTGCGCTGGCCCGACCCGGGGACCGACGGCTACCGGAGCCAGCTCTGGGCCGTGCCCACCGACGGCTCCGCGCCGGCCCGCCCGCTCACCACCGGCCGGCACGACACCGATCCGAGCTTCTCCCCGGACGGGCGCTGGCTGGCCTACCTCGGCACGGAGCCCGGCCGGAGCCCCCAGGTGACGGTGCTGCCGGCGGCCGGCGGGGCGCCGCGCCGGCTGACCGACCACCCGCTGGGGGCCGGGGCGCCGGCGTGGGCCCCGGACTCCCGCCGCCTCGCGTACGTGGCCCGCGTGCCCGGGCACGGGCCGGGTGGCACGGCGCCGGAGGCGGACCCGGCTGCGCAACCGCCCCGGCTGATCACCACGCTGGCGTACCGGCGCGAGGGCATCGGCTACCTGCGCGATCGGCCGGCCCAGGTCTTCGTGGTGGACCTGCCGGCCGACTTCGCCGACGACGCCGCCCCGCCACCGGCACCGGTCCAGGTGACGTCGGGCCCCGCCGACTGCGCCGACGTCGCCTGGCGCCCGGACGGCGGGGAGCTCGCCTTCGTGTCGGCGCGGCACGACCGCGCCGCAGCCGACCTGGTGCGCGACGTCCACGCCGTCCGCCCCGACGGCGCCGGGCTGCGGCGGGTGACCGACGGCCGGGGGAGCTGCTCGCGTCCGGCCTGGACCCCGGACGGCGGCTCGATCGTGCTCACCGCGGTCCCGAACCTGGGGCCTGACGGGGTGGACGTGGTGGCGCGGGCGGCCGTGCCGTGCCGCGTTCCGGCCGAGGGCGGCCCGCTCACCGCGCTCCTGGACCCGGAGCGGCACGCCCGGGGCGACGCGACCCCGGCGACCGTGCTGGCCGACGGGGCGGTGCTGGTCGGTGACCAGCGGCGGGGTTCGGTGGAGCTGCTGCGGGTGCCCCTGGACGGCGGGGCCCCGGAGACGCTGGTCGGGGGGTCGTTCACCGTGCGCGGGATCGCGGCGGCGGGCGGGGTCGTCGTCGCCACCGTGGCGCACGACCGCTCAGCCGGGGAGCTCGTGGCCCTGCGCGACGGCGGGCGCCGGCTCCTGACCGGGTTCGGCCGCGAGCTCGGCGCGACCGGGCGGCTGCACCGCATGCGCGAGTGCGCCGCCGAGGCGCCCGACGGGTACCCGGTGCACGGCTGGGTCGCCCTTCCCGCGGGGGAGGGGCCCCACCCGGTGCTGCTCGTGCTCCACGGCGGGCCCTTCCGCCAGCACGGGTGGGAGCTGGACGAGGACACCCAGGTGCTGGCCTCGGCCGGCTACGCCGTCGTGCGGTGCAACCCCCGCGGTTCGTCCGGGTACGGCGCGGCGCACGGGCGGGCGATCCGGGGCGCGTGGGGCGGTCCGGACGCCGACGACGTCCTGGCGCTCCTCGACGCGGTGCTCGCCGACCCCGCGCTGGACGCCGGCCGCGTGGGCGTCGCGGGGGGTGGCTACGGCGGTTCCCTCGCCGCGCTGCTCACCGGCCGCACGGACCGGTTCGCGGCGGCCGTCGTGGAGCGCGCGCTCACCGACCCGGCGTCCTTCACGGGCAGCTCGGACGCCGGGTGGTACCTCGTGGACGCGCACCTGGGCACCGAGCCGGAGCAGGTGCGGGCGCAGAGCCCGGTGGCCCGGGCGGGCCGGACGCCCACTCTGGTCGTCGCCGCGGAGGGGGACCTGCGCACGCCGCTGGACCAGGCGCAGCGACTGCACGTCGACCTGGTGCGCCGCGGCGTCCCCGCGGAGCTGCTCGTCTTCCCCGGCGAGGGGCACGACCTCCCGGCCGCCGGGCGGCCGCGGCACCGCGTGGCACGCCTGGAGCACCTGCTGCGGTGGTGGGAACGGTGGTTGCCGGTGCGCGCGGGGCACGCCGCTCGGGACTGAGGCCCGACACGCCGTCATGGTCGATGACCCTGCGTATCGGCCGTGCAGCGGCGTGTCGTGACGTGGATCACAGCAGATGCCCAGGTGGAACGCGGGAATGACGGCGCGTCACCGCGCGCCTGCGGAGCGGCCCCGGGGTTCCGGATCACGACCTGCCTCTATGCAAGCGGGTCGTCACTCCGGTGGAGTGCCGGTGCCGGCAACGACGCCGGCTCGCGGCCTCCGCGCCGCCGATCACCGATCGAAGGGATCGAGCGTGAACGAACGACGGACCGCGTCCGCACGACGGACGGCGGCTCGGACCATCGCACTGGGCACCAGCGGCGTCATGATCGCCCTGGCGCTCCCGGTCACCACGGCGACCGCCGCGCCCCGGGACCCGTGCGACCGACGGCACAACAACACCTACGCCAAGCTGCTCGAGTGCGTGGACCTCGAGGACGTCCTCGAGCACCAGCGGGCCTTCCAGAAGATCGCCGACGACAGCGACGACCCGGTCTACCCCGGCACCCGCGCGGCCGGCACGGACGGCTACGCCGACAGCGTCGAGTACGTCGCCGGTCTGCTGAGGGACGCCCGCATGGACGTCACGCTGGACCCGGTGGAGGTCACGTTCGCCTTCCCCGCCGTGCTGCGGCAGCTGACGCCGGAGCCCGCGGAGTACGAGACCGGGCTCTTCTCCGGCAGCGGATCGGGCACCGTCGAGGGGCAGGTCATCCCCGTCGACATCAACCTCGAGGGCGACCGGGCCTCCAGCAGCGGGTGCGAGGCGGAGGACTTCAGCGCGCTGGACTTCACCGGGGACGCGGACATCGCTCTCGTCCAGCGCGGCACCTGCAACTTCGGCGACAAGGTGGTCAACGCGGAGGCCGCGGGGGCCGAGGCGGTGATCATCTTCAACCAGGGCAGCGCGCCGGACCGTTTCGAGCTGATCGTCGCCAACGCGGCGACCCTCGGGGACGGCAGCACGGTGCAGCACGGCATCCCGGTGGTCGGCGCCAGCTTCGACCAGGGCGTGGCCCTGGCGGCGGAGGGCTCGACCGCCTTCGTCGACGGCAGGATCGAGACCCGCACCGACTACAACGTCATCGCCGAGGTGCGGGGCCGGAACAAGGACAACGTCGTCATGGCCGGCGCGCACCTCGACAGCGTCATCGAGGGCCCCGGCATCAACGACAACGGTTCGGGTTCCGCGGCGCTGCTGGAGACGGCGCTGTCGATGGCCAGCCTCAAGCCGCACAACACCCTGCGCTTCGCCTGGTGGGCGGCGGAGGAGCAGGGGCTGGTCGGCTCGAACAGCTACGTGGCGAAGCAGCCGCAGAGCGAGCTGGACCGGATCGCCCTGTACATGAACTACGACATGGTCGCCTCGCCGAACTACGTCCAGATGGTCTACGACTCGGACGAGTCGACCTGGGACGCGTCCGCCCCGATCCCCGAGGGCTCGACGGCGATCGAGGACGTCTACGAGTCCTTCTACACCAAGGTCGGCGTGCCCTACGACGACGCGGAGTACTCGGGTCGCAGCGACTACCAGGCGTTCATCAACGCGGGCATCCCCTCCGGTGGGCTCTTCACCGGCGCGGAGGTCGTCAAGACCGAGCGGCAGGCGGAGATCTGGGGCGGCCGTGCGGGCGACCAGTTCGACCCGTGCTACCACGAGGCCTGCGACACGATCGACAACCTCGCGCTGGACGCGCTGGACGTGAACAGCGACCTGATCGCCTTCGCGATGCTGACGTTCGCCTTCTCCACCGAGTCGGTGAACGGCGTGAAGGGCCGGCCGATCCCCGGGCCGGCGTTCGAGCTGCCGGCCCCGGCCGGCCCGGAGGGCACGTTCGAGGAGGCCGCCGGCGGCGGTGGCCTCGAGCACGACCACGTGCACGGTCACGACGTCCTGAGCTGACCTCTCCCCGGTGACGCGAGCCGTCGCCGACGTCCTCCCGGGGACGTCGGCGGCGGCTCGTGCCGTGCGGGGGTGCCGGCAGCGGGCGGTGGGCCTACCGTGCGCAGGATGGCGCTCATCTACCCGGTCCGGATCGACTCCCCGGAGCCCGACGAGGACGCGGCCCCCGACTTCAACGAGCTCGCCGCCGACCTGTCCGACCAGTGGCTGGTCGAGGTGGACCTGGGCGAGGACGGCGACGACGCCTGCTTCGGCCCGCTCACCCCGCGGGCGGCGTGGGACCTCGCGCTCGGCGTGGAGGACCGGCGGCCGGAGTGGACGGTCTCGGTCCTCCCGCTGCACGTGCCCGGCACCCCCGACGAGCTGGTCGCCCTCTTCGACGACGACGGCGAGGAGTAGCCGGGGCACGTGCCGGGCCGGAGGTCACCAGCCCCGTTCGCGCCACTCCGGCAGGTGCGGGCGCTCGGCGCCCAGGGTGGTGTCCGCGCCGTGCCCCGGGTAGACCCAGGTGCCGTCCGGCAGGACGGCGAACAGCCGCTGCTCGACGTCGTCGACCAGGCTGGCGAAGTCCTCCGCGGACCAGGTCCGGCCCACGCCGCCGGGGAAGAGGCTGTCGCCGGTGAACAGGTGCACGCCGGCGTCGCCCGGGCCGCGCCAGACCAGCGCGATGCTCCCCGGCGTGTGCCCGCGCAGGTGCACGATCTCGAGCACCTGCTCGCCGACGGTGACGGCGTCGCCGTGCTCGACCGGCCGCGTCACCGGCACGGGGAGGGCGGGGGCGTCCAGCGGGTGCGCCACGGTCGCCGCGCCGGTGGCGGTGACGACGTCGGGCAGCGCCCGGTGGTGGTCCCAGTGGCCGTGCGTGGTGACGACGGTGCGCAGGTCGGTGTCGCCGACCAGCGCGAGCAGGACCTCGGGCTCGTCGGCGGCGTCGACCAGCAGGCCCTGACCGGTCGCGGTGCAGCGCAGGAGGTAGGCGTTGTTGGCCATCTCGCTGACCGCCACCTTGCTCACGGTCAGCCCGGGCAGCTCGCGCACGTCGGCGGGCCCGCCGACGGCGACGTCTCCGGTGTAGGTCGGGGTGCTCATCCGGACTCCGTTCGGAAAGTGTCGGCGGGCGCCGTTACGGTCCAGGCATGGACGCTAGCGGAGGTGTCGGCACAGCTCAGGACGGTGCCGCGGGGGGCCGGGCCGGTGGGCAGCGGATCGTCGGGCTGACGGCCACGGAGATCGCCGCGCTGGTGCGGGCCGGCGAGCTCACCGCGGTCGAGGTGGTCCGCGCGCACCTCGACCACGTCGAGGCGGTGGACGCCCGGGTCGGCGCCTTCCGCGTGGTGCGGCGCGAGGCGGCGCTGGCCGAGGCCGCCGCGGTCGACGCGAGCCTCACCCGCTTCGCCCTGCCGCTGGCCGGGGTCCCCGTCGCGGTGAAGGACAACGTGCAGGTGGCGGGCGAGGTGTGCACCGACGGCTCGCCGGCCTGCGAGTCCGGGCCCGAGCGCCGCGACCACGAGGTCGTCACCCGGCTGCGCAAGGCCGGGGCGGTGGTCATCGGCATCACCCGGGTGCCCGAGCTCTGCCTGTACGCCGCCACCGACGGCCCCGGCACGGTGACGCGCAACCCATGGGACACCGCGCTCTCGCCGGCCGGCAGCTCCGGGGGCAGCGCGGCGGCGGTGGCCTCCGGCTGCGTCCCGATCGCGCACGGCAACGACGGGATGGGCTCCCTCCGGCTGCCGGCCGCCGCGTGCGGTCTGGTCACCCTCAAGCCGGGGGTCGGCGTGCTGCCCGGCGGCATCGGCGCCGACGACTGGTCGGGCATGGCGGTCAACGGTGTGCTGGCCACCACGGCGGCCGACCTCGCGGTCGCCCACGCGGTGCTGGCGGGGGAGCGGCCCACCGCGCCGGCGGCCCCCGGCCGCCCGCTGCGCATCGCCGTCAGCACCCGGTCGCCGCTGCCCGGCGTCGGTGCCGACCAGGCGACGCGGGCGGCGGTCGACGCCGTGGTCAACCAGTTGCGTGCGGCCGGGCACAGCGTGGTGCGCCGCGATCCGCCGGTCACCCCGGCGGCCGCCGCCGGGGCCCTGGCGCGGTGGATGGCCGGCGCGGAGGACGACGCGGAGTTCCTGGGGCTCGACCGCGCGCGGCTGCAGCCGCGCAGCCGCACCCACGCGCGCATCGGCCGGCTGGTGCGCCGGCTGGGGCTGGTCCGGCCACGCACCCAGGAGCGGTTCCGCCGGCGGATGACCGACTTCTTCGGCGACGTCGACGTGCTGCTCACCCCCGTCACCACCGGCCCGCCGCTGCCCGCCCGGCCCTGGCACGAGCGCGGCTTCCTGGCCAACATCACCGCCAACGCCCGCTGGGCGCCGTGGACGGCCGCCTGGAACCTGGCGGGCATCCCGGCGGCCGTCCTGCCGGCCGCCACCCGGCCCGGCGGCCCCCCGGTGCCGGTCCAGTTCGTCGGCCCGCCGGGCGCCGAGGAACGGCTACTCTGGATCGTCGGCGAGCTGGAGTCCCGCCGGCCGTGGCGCCGGTACGCGCCCGTCTTCGACCCCACCGCGACACCGGCCTGATGGCCCGGCCCGGCGGCGGCCGGCCCGGCGACCGGGCGCAGCTCACACCGTGCGGTGGACGACCGCGGGCAGCACCGGCGTTGCACCGGCTGAACCGCGACCGGACCACGACGGCCGCCGTCCAGCGCACCACCGCTCCACACACCAGCGACCGACAGGGATCACATGGACCGGCTCGTCGTCCGCGGCGCCCGCGAGCACAACCTCAAGGACGTCCACATCGACCTCCCCCGGGACGCGCTCATCGTGTTCACCGGGCTGTCGGGGTCGGGCAAGTCCAGCCTCGCCTTCGACACGATCTTCGCCGAGGGGCAGCGGCGCTACGTCGAGTCGCTCTCGGCCTACGCGCGCCAGTTCCTCGGCCAGATGGACAAGCCCGACGTCGACTTCATCGAGGGCCTCTCCCCGGCGGTGTCGATCGACCAGAAGTCGACCAACCGCAACCCGCGGTCGACCGTCGGCACCATCACCGAGGTCTACGACTACCTCCGGCTGCTCTACGCCCGGGCCGGCCAGCCGCACTGCCCGAACTGCGGCAAGCCCATCTCGCGGCAGACGCCCCAGCAGATCGTCGACCAGGTGCTGGCGATGGAGGACGGCACCCGCTTCCAGGTGCTGGCCCCCGTCGTCCGGGCCCGCAAGGGCGAGTACGTCGACCTGTTCAGCTCGCTCCAGACGCAGGGCTTCTCCCGCGTCCGCGTCGACGGCACGGTGCACCCGCTGACCGAGCCGCCGACGCTGAAGAAGCAGGAGAAGCACACGATCGAGGTGATCGTCGACCGCCTCACCGTCAAGGAGAGCGCCAAGCGCCGGCTCACCGACTCGATCGAGACCGCCCTCGGGCTCGCCGGCGGGCTGGTCGTCCTCGACTTCGTCGACCTCCCCGAGGGCGACCCGGAGCGCGAGCGCACCTTCTCCGAGCACCTGGCCTGCGTCGACGACGGGCTGTCCTTCGAGGCGCTGGAGCCGCGGTCGTTCTCGTTCAACTCGCCCTTCGGCGCGTGCGGCGAGTGCACCGGCATCGGCACCCGCAAGGAGGTCGACCCCGAGCTCGTGGTGCCCGACCCGGGCAAGAGCCTCAACCAGGGCGCGATCGCCCCGTGGTCGAGCTCGATGAGCAACGAGTACTTCACCCGGCTGCTCACCGGCCTCTCGCAGCAGATCGGCTTCTCCATGGACGACCCGTGGGAGCGGCTGCCGGCGAAGGTGCAGAAGGCGGTCCTGCACGGCTCGCCCGACCAGGTGCACGTCCGCTACAAGAACCGGTACGGCCGCGAGCGCAGCTACTACGCCGCGTTCGAGGGCGTGCTGCCGTTCCTGGAGCGCCGGCACGACGACACCGACAGCGAGTACATGCGGGACAAGTACGAGGGCTACATGCGCGACGTGCCCTGCCCCGTGTGCCACGGCACCCGCCTCAAGCCCGAGATCCTCGCCGTCAAGCTCAACGGCCGGTCCATCGCCGAGGTCACCAACCTCTCCATCGGCGAGGCGTCGCAGTGGCTGGGTGCCCTCGAGCTGGGGGAGCGGGAGAAGGCGATCGCCGACCGCGTGCTGCGCGAGATCCAGGCGCGGCTGTCCTTCCTCGTCGACGTCGGCCTGGACTACCTCTCCCTCGACCGCCCGGCGGCCACGCTGGCCGGCGGGGAGGCGCAGCGCATCCGGCTGGCCACCCAGATCGGCTCGGGGCTCGTCGGCGTCCTCTACGTGCTCGACGAGCCGTCGATCGGGCTGCACCAGCGCGACAACACCAAGCTGATCGAGACCCTGGTCCGGCTGCGCGACATGGGCAACACGCTCATCGTCGTCGAGCACGACGAGGACACGATCAAGACCGCCGACTGGGTCGTGGACATCGGCCCCGGGGCCGGCGAGCACGGCGGCGAGGTCGTCGTCAGCGGCACGGTCGAGGAGCTGCTGGCCAGCGAGCGGTCGCTGACCGGCCAGTACCTGTCCGGCCGCAAGGAGATCGCCGTCCCCGAGAAGCGGCGCGAGCCGACGCCCGGGCGGGAGCTGGTGGTGAAGGGCGCCCGCGAGAACAACCTGCGCGGCGTCGACGTGACCTTCCCGCTGGGCTGCATGGTGGCGGTCACGGGCGTGTCCGGCTCGGGCAAGTCCAGCCTGGTCAACGACATCCTCTACAGCGTGCTGGCCAACGAGCTGAACCGGGCGCGGCTGGTGCCCGGCCGGCACCGCACGGTCACCGGCCTGGAGCACCTGGACAAGGTCGTGCACGTCGACCAGTCGCCCATCGGCCGCACCCCGCGGTCGAACCCGGCCACCTACACCGGGGTGTGGGACCACGTCCGCAAGCTGTTCGCCCAGACCTCGGAGGCGAAGGTCCGCGGGTACCTCCCCGGGCGGTTCTCCTTCAACGTCAAGGGCGGCCGCTGCGAGGCGTGCTCCGGCGACGGCACGCTGAAGATCGAGATGAACTTCCTGCCCGACGTGTACGTGCCCTGCGAGGTGTGCAAGGGCGCCCGGTTCAACCGGGAGACCCTCGAGGTGCACTACAAGGGCAAGACCGTCGCCGAGGTCCTGGACATGCCGATCGAGGAGGCGGCGGACTTCTTCGCGGCCATCCCGGCGATCGCCCGCTACCTGCGGACGCTCACCGACGTGGGGCTGGGCTACGTCCGGCTCGGCCAGCCCGCCACCACGCTGTCGGGCGGGGAGGCGCAGCGCGTCAAGCTCGCCAGCGAGCTGCAGAAGCGGTCCAACGGGCGCAGCATCTACGTCCTCGACGAGCCGACCACCGGCCTGCACTTCGAGGACATCCGCAAGCTGCTGCTGGTCCTGCAGGGGCTGGTCGACAAGGGCAACTCGGTCATCGTCATCGAGCACAACCTGGACGTCATCAAGAGCGCCGACTGGCTCATCGACATGGGGCCCGAGGGCGGGTTCCGGGGCGGCACGGTCGTCGCCGAGGGGACGCCGGAGTTCGTCGCCTCGGTGCCGGAGAGCCACACCGGGCGCTACCTGGTGCCGCTGCTCGACGAGGAGGCCGTCGCCGCGGCAGCGGCCGGCCCGGTGCGGAAGCGGGTCCGCAAGAAGGCCAGCTGACCGACCGGTGCCCGACGGCGGCCCGCGCCCTCCACGGGGCGCGGGCCGCCGTCGTAGCGGCCTGCGGTTCGGGCGCCGCCCGGCAGGGGGTTGAGCGGACGGCCGACCGCCCGTACCCTCGGTGTGACCGACGTCACCTCGGATGATCTTCCGGGGTGGCGCAGTCCCTCGAGGGAGGACGGCGATGAGTGCGCTGACGCCCGACTGCGATCCCGACCTGTCGAACTGCGGCTCGCCCGTGTCCGGTGGCGGCATGCGCTCCACGGTCATCCTGCTCGCCGTGCTCGTGGCGTCCGCGAGCGCGGTCGGCAGCGGCGCGACCGGCGCCATGGCGTTCACCGCCGGTGGCGCCGCTGTCGTCTCGGCCCTGGTGCTCGGCCGCCGGGCCGTCCGCCTCGCCCAGCGGGCGACCTCCGGCCTCGTCGCGCACGCACCCTGGCGGTCCCGCCCGGTCGGCTGAGCCGAACGGTGCCAGCCCGGTCCGGTGCAGTGCCACCGGACCGGGCTCGTCGCTGCCCGGGGCCGCTGAGGCGGTTGTGGCGGACGGGTCCCGCTCGCTGACGGCGTGTCGGTGGTGCGACCTAGTGTGGGGGCATGGCCGATCCGTCCACGTACCGCCCGGCGGTCGGCTCCATCCCGGAGTCCCCGGGCGTCTACAAGTTCCGCGACCCGAACGGCCGGGTCATCTACGTCGGCAAGGCCAAGAGCCTGCGGCAGCGGCTGAACAGCTACTTCGCCGACGTCGCGGGCCTGCACCCCCGCACCCGCCAGATGGTGACGACGGCGTCCAGCGTCGAGTGGACCGTCGTCGGCACCGAGGTCGAGGCCCTCCAGCTCGAGTACAACTGGATCAAGGAGTTCGACCCGCGGTTCAACGTCCGCTACCGGGACGACAAGAGCTACCCCAGCCTCGCGGTGACCCTGAACGAGGAGTACCCGCGGCTGCAGGTGATGCGCGGGCCCAAGAAGAAGGGCGTGCGCTACTTCGGCCCCTACGCCCACGCGTGGGCGATCCGCGAGACGCTCGACACGCTGACCCGCGTGTTCCCCGCCCGCACCTGCTCCACCGGCGTCTTCAAGCGCGCCGGCCAGATCGGCCGGCCCTGCCTGCTCGGCTACATCGGCAAGTGCGCGGCCCCGTGCGTGGGCCGGGTGAGCGCCGAGGAGCACCGGCGGATCGTCGACGACTTCTGCGACTTCATGGTCGGGAAGACCGAGTCGATGATCAAGCGGCTCGAGCGCGAGATGGGCGAGGCCGCGGCGGCGATGGAGTACGAGCGGGCCGCGCGCCTGCGCGACGACATCGGCGCGCTCAAGCGGGCGATGGAGAAGCAGGCCGTCGTCCTCGGCGACGGCACCGACGCCGACGTCGTCGCCTTCGCGCAGGACGAGCTGGAGGCGGCCGTCCAGGTCTTCCACGTCCGCGGCGGCCGGGTGCGCGGCCAGCGCGGCTGGATCATCGACAAGGTCGAGGACGTCACCACCGGCGAGCTGGTGGAGCAGTTCCTCCTCCAGGTCTACGGCGGGGTCGACGAGCAGACCGGCGTCGGGGAGGCCGGCGAGGCGGTGCCGCGCGAGGTGCTCGTGCCCGAGCTCCCCGCCGACGCCGACGTCTACGTCGAGCTGCTCGAGGAGCTGCGCGGTGGCCGGGTCTCGCTGCGCGTCCCGCAGCGGGGCGACAAGCGCAGCCTCATGGAGACCGTCGAGCGCAACGCCAAGGAGGCGTTCGCCCGGCACCGGGTGAAGCGGTCCAGCGACCTCACGGCCCGCTCGCTGGCGCTCTCGGAGCTGCAGGAGGCCCTGGAGCTGCCCGACGCGCCGCTGCGCATCGAGTGCATCGACATCAGCCACGTGCAGGGCACCAACGTGGTGGCGTCCATGGTGGTGTTCGAGGACGGGCTGGCCAAGAAGGCCGACTACCGGCGGTTCTCCGTCACCGAGGGCACCGACGACACCGCGGCGATGGCGGAGGTGGTCCGCCGGCGCTTCGCCCGCCACCTCAAGGAGGAGGCGGACCGCCGCGACGGGCAGGGGGTCGCCGCCGAGGAGGGCCGGCCGCGCCGGTTCGCCTACCCGCCCAACCTGCTCGTGGTCGACGGCGGCGCCCCGCAGGTGGCCGCGGCCGCGCGCTCGCTCGAGGAGCTCGGCGTCGTCGACGTCGCGGTCTGCGGGCTGGCCAAGCGGATGGAGGAGGTGTGGCTGCCGGGGGAGACCGACCCGGTCATCCTGCCCCGCACCTCCGAGGCGCTGTACCTGCTGCAGCGGGTGCGTGACGAGGCCCACCGCTTCGCCATCACCTACCACCGGCAGAAGCGGTCCAGCAGCATGCTGGTGTCCCTGCTCGACGACGTCCCCGGGCTCGGGGAGACGCGACGGAAGGCGCTGATGAAGCAGTTCGGGTCGCTCAAGCGCCTGCGGGCCGCGACGGTGGAGGAGCTCATGGCGGTACCCGGCATCGGCCGGCGGACGGCGGAGGCGGTGCAGCTGGCGGTCGCCGAACCGGCCCCCGCGGGCGGCGGCGCGCAGCCGGCGGAGACCACCCTCGCGCCCCAGGGCCCGGCCGAGCCGGGCGCCCCGCGACCGGGCTCCGGCGGCACCGCCGAGGTCGGCCGGGTGGCCTCGTGATCGCCGGGTCGCGCACCGAGCGGGCGCCGGGCGTCGACGGGTCCGCCCGCGGGCCGGTGGGGCCGGAGGACGACGTCTCGCCGGCGGTGGACCCCGCGAGCACCGAGACGCCGCCGTTGGAGGTCGTCGTCGTCACCGGGCTCTCCGGGGCCGGGAAGAACAGCGCCGGTCGCGTGCTCGAGGACCTCGGCTGGTTCGTCGTGGACAACCTGCCGCCGGCGCTGCTGCTGCCCATGGTGGAGCTCGGCGCCCGCGGTGACCTGCGCCGGTTCGCCGCCGTCGTCGACGTCCGCAGCCGGGCGTTCTCCAGCGATCTGCAGGAGGCGATCCGGATCCTGGCGGAAGCGGGGCACCGGCCGCGCGTGGTGTACGTGCACGCCCGCGACGAGGTGCTGGTCCGCCGGTACGAGTCCAACCGGCGGGAGCACCCGCTGCAGGGCAACGGCACGCTCACCGACGGCATCACCGAGGAGCGGGCCCTGCTCACCGGCATCGCCGGGGATGCCGACCTCTGGGTCGACACCAGCGACCTCAACGTGCACCAGCTCCGCGCGACGCTGGAGAACGCCTTCGCGCGCGACGGCCGCACGCCGCCGCTCACCGCGACGGTGATGAGCTTCGGGTTCAAGTACGGCCTGCCGCTGGACGCCGACCTCGTCGTGGACGCCCGCTTCCTGCCCAACCCGCACTGGGTGCCCGAGCTGCGGGAGCACACCGGGCGCGACGCCGACGTCCGCGACTACGTCCTCGGGCAGCAGGACGCGGGGGACTTCCTCGACCGCTACACCGAGGTGCTGCGGCTGCTGCTGCCCGGCTACCGGCGCGAGGGCAAGCGCTACCTGACGCTCGCGGTCGGCTGCACCGGCGGCAAGCACCGCAGCGTCGCGATCGCCGAGGAGTTCGCCCGGCGGCTGCACGCCGAGGGCATCGCGGCCGTGGCCCGGCACCGCGACCTGGGGCGCGAGTAGTGGGGGGCACGACGGTCCCGGGGCGGGCGCCCCGGGTGGTCGCCTTCGGCGGCGGCCACGGGCTGGCCGCGGCGCTGGCGGCGTGGCGCCGGATCACCCCGGAGCTCACCGCGGTGGTCACGGTGGCCGACGACGGCGGGTCGTCGGGGCGGATCCGGCGCGAGATGCCCGTGCTGCCCCCGGGTGACCTCCGGATGGCCCTGGCCGCGCTCGCCGGTGACGCCGAGCGCGAGCAGACCCTGGCGGCGCTGTTCCAGCACCGCTTCGGCGGCAGTGGCGTGCTCGCCGGTCACCCCGTCGGCAACCTGCTCCTGACCGGCCTGACCGAGATGTACGGCGGTGACACCGTCCGGGCGCTGGACGAGCTGTGCTCGCTGGTGGGGGCCGCCGGCCGGGTGCTGCCCATGGCCGACGAGCCGCTCGACCTGGTCGCCCGGGTGGAGACCGCCGACCGGGACGACCCGGCCCGGGTGCGCACCATCCGCGGGCAGGTGGCGATCGCCGCGACACCGGGGAGGGTCCGCGAGATCCGGCTGGCGCCGGCCGACCCGGTGGTCCCGCCGGCGGTGCTCGACGCCATCGCCGCGGCCGATGTCGTCTCGCTGGGCCCCGGTTCCTGGTACACCTCTGTGCTGCCGCACCTGCTCGTGCCCCGGCTCCGCGCGGCGCTGGCCTCGTCCGGTGCGCGGGTGGTGGTGGTGCTCAACCTGGAACCGCAGCCCGGCGAGACCGACGGCTTCTCGCCGGAGGAGCACCTGGCCGTGCTGCAGGCGCATCTGGACGGAGTGGCGTTGCACACCGTGATCGCGGACGTGGAGGCGGTGGTTGACCGCCGTGGTCTGCTTGACGCGGTCCGCGGGTGCGGTGCCGAGCTGCTGCTGGCGCCGGTCGCCGAGCCGGACGGCGCGCCGCGGCACGAGCCCGGACGCCTGGCCGCGGCGCTCGCCTCCGTGGTCGGGATGCGGTGAACGGGTAGCGGCATGCGAGCGGGTACCAGCTGGACGGCCGACCGGCCGGCACGAGGGGGAGAGGGGACGGCGCACATGACGCTGACCCGGACTGCGGGGGCGGGATCTCCCGGGGGAACGTGGGGGTGGACGGCATGGCGATGACCGCCATGGTGAAGGACGAGCTCTCCCGGGTGGAGTGCACGAAGACCTCCGAGCGCAAGGCCGAGGTGACCGCGCTGCTGCGGTTCTCCGGCGGCCTGCACATCGTGGGCGGCCGCGTCGTCATCGAGGCGGAGCTGGACACCGGCTCGGTGGCCCGGCGGCTGCGCCGGGACATCAGCGAGGTCTACGGCTACACCAGCGGGGTGAGCGTGCTCGCCGGCGGCAACATCCGCCGGGGCGTGCGCTACCTGGTCCGCATCGCCAAGCACGGCGAGGGGCTGGCCCGCCAGACCGGGCTGGTCGACCAGCGCGGCCGCCCGGTGCGCGGGCTGCCGCCGGCCGTCGTCTCCGGCAGCATCAACGACGCCGAGGCGGCCTGGCGCGGCGCATTCCTGGCCCACGGCTCGCTGACCGAGCCCGGCCGCTCCTCCTCGCTGGAGGTCACCTGCCCCGGCCCCGAGGCAGCGATGGCGCTCGTCGGTGCGGCCCGCCGGCTGGGCATCGCCGCGAAGGCCCGCGAGGTGCGCGGCGCCGACCGGGTGGTCGTCCGCGACGGCGACGCGATCAGCGCGCTGCTCACCCGCATGGGGGCGCACGACGCGGTGCTGGCCTGGGAGGAGCGGCGCATGCGCCGCGAGGTGCGGGCCACCGCCAACCGCCTGGCCAACTTCGACGACGCCAACCTGCGCCGCTCCGCGCGGGCGGCCGTCGCCGCCAGCGCCCGGGTCGAGCGGGCGCTGGAGATCCTCGGCGAGGACGCGCCCGAGCACCTGCTGGTCGCCGGCCGGCTGCGCTTGGAGTTCGGGCAGGCCTCGCTGGAGGAGCTCGGCCAGCGCGCCGACCCGCCGATGACCAAGGACGCCGTCGCCGGCCGGATCCGGCGGCTCCTGGCCATGGCCGACAAGCGCGCCAAGGACCTCGGCATCCCGGACACGGAGTCCGTCGTCACCGACGACATGCTGGCCCAGTAGCGGAGCGGGACGCTTCTCCCCCGACGGGGGGAGGAGCCGGGCCCGTCGCCCTCCGGCGGTGTGCGGTCCGCGCCGATGTCCCGGTCGACGGCCCGGTACCGACCCGGCCGCCCGATCGAGGAGCCGGGATGTCCCCACAGCAGTGGGCACTGCTGTTCGCCAGCGCCGCCGTGGTCGCGCTCGTCACGGCGGGGCTGGCCTGGCAGCGTCGCGAGCGGACCCCGGCCGCGACCGCGCTGGCCGCCACGATGGCGGGCGCGGCAGGGTGGTCGGCCGTCGACGCGGTGCTGCACGGCTTGGCCTCGGACGCCGTGCGGATGCTCTACCCGCCGCTGCTCCTGGCCGCGGTCGGCGTCATCGTGGCCGGCATCCACACGCTGTCGCGGGCGGTCGCCGACCCCTCGTGGCGGCCAACCCGGCGGCGGTTCACCCTGCTCGCCGTCGAACCGGTCCTGCTGGTCGTGGCGGCGTCCCTGCCGGCCACCCGGGAGCTCGTCATCGTCGGACACGGCGCGACGGGTTCCGACCCGTTCGAGTCGATCACCCTGGGGCCGCTCTTCGAGGCTCACACGGTGTACTCCTACGTGCTCATCGCGGAGGCCTACTGGCACCTGGGTCGCCGCTGGAGGAACGCGACCGGGATCTTCCGCCGGCAGATCGGTGTCCTGCTCGGCGCCGGCGTCATCTCGACCGCCGGCAACGCGACCGCGCTCGCCCTGCAGACTGCCGGCCAGGTCGTCGACGTGACGCCGCTGTTCTTCGTGGTGACAGGGCTGATCAACTGCTGGGCCCTGCTGCGGCTGGGCCTGCTGCGGCTGGTCCCTGTCGCCCGCGATCAGGTGGTGGACACGGTGCCCGACGCGGTGCTCGTCGTGGACCCGGCCGGGATCCTGATCGACCTGAACCCGGCGGCCGGTCGGCTGCTCGCCCGCCTCCGGACCCACCTGCGGGGTCAGGAGCTGGTGGGGCGCCCGCTGGCCGACATCGCCGGGCAGCACGCCGTCGCCGTCCTCGACCGGACCGAACGGCTGGACGGGCACCGGGTGGCCGAGGTGCGGCGGGGACTGTGGCTCGACGTCCGGGACGCCGCCGTCAGCGACTCCCGCGGGCGTGCGCTGGGGCGCATCGTGGTGGTGCGCGACGTGAGCGAGCAGCAGGCCCGGCAGGCGGCGGTCGAGCAGCTGAACAGCCGCCTCGAGGAGCAGGTGCGGGAGATCGAGCGGCTGCGCGCCGAACTGGCGGAGGAGGCGGTGCGGGACCCGCTGACGGGCCTGCACAACCGGCGCCAGCTCGACCGGGCCCTCGCCGCGGACCGCCGGGTGGGCGCGGTCGACGGGGAGCTCTCGGTCGTCGTCGTCGACATCGACCACTTCAAGGCCGTGAACGACCGCTTCGGTCACGCCGCGGGCGACGACGTCCTCCGCGCCGTGGCGGGTGTGCTGCGGCGGACGGCGCGGGACGGCGACACGGTGGCGCGGATGGGTGGGGAGGAGTTCGTCCTCGTGCTGCCGGGGGTGCCCCTGGAGAGAGCCGTCGAGCGGGCCGAGCAGATCCGCCGGTCCTGCGCGCTGCTCCGGCACGAGGTCGATGGCGAGATGGTGAGCGTGAGCGTGAGCGCGGGCGTCGCCACCGGCCCGGCGGGAGGCGTCGCGTCCGACCGCCTGCTGGAGGCGGCCGACCGGGCGCTCTACACCGCGAAGGCCTCCGGGCGCGACCGGGTCGTCGCCGCGCCGGGCCGGCGGGTGGCGCTCCCGTCGCCCACCCCTGTGCGCAGCCAGGAGCTGGTCCACGGCCGCTGACCGCGATGGCGGTGGTCGCCCCGGCCGATCGCCCGGTCGTGCCCGGTGTCCCGGCTCACCGTGAGCGGTCCCGGCCCGGAGCAGGAGATGGGCCAGGGCCCCCATCGATCAGGTGACCTGGCCGACAGGGAGCGGGAGCCAGCGCCCGGCGCGACCGATAGGGTCTCCACGGAGCGAGGCCGCGCGGTCCGCGCGGCAACCGACGTGACGGTTCCCATGGGAGGTCTGCAGTGACGGTCCGGGTAGGCATCAACGGATTCGGCCGGATCGGCCGCAACTTCTGGCGGGCCGCCGCCGCCAGCGGGCAGGACATCGAGATCGTCGCGGTCAACGACCTGACCAGCAACGAGGCCCTGGCCCACCTGCTCAAGTACGACAGCATCCTGGGGGTCCTCAAGGAGGACGTCGCCGCCGACGGCGAGGGCATCAAGATCGGCGGGACGACCATGAAGGTCCTTTCCGAGCGCGACCCGGCCAACCTGCCCTGGGGCGACCTCGGCGTCGACGTCGTCGTCGAGTCGACCGGCTTCTTCACCAAGGCCGCCGACGCCCGCAAGCACGTCGACGCCGGTGGCGCCAAGAAGGTCATCATCTCCGCACCGGCCACCGACGACGACATCACCATCGTCATGGGCGTCAACGACAACCTCTACGACGGCTCGCAGACGATCATCAGCAACGCGTCGTGCACCACCAACTGCCTCGCGCCGCTGGCCAAGGTGCTCAACGACGCCTTCGGCATCGAGCGCGGCCTGATGACCACGATCCACGCCTACACCGCCGACCAGAACCTGCAGGACGGCCCGCACAAGGACCTGCGCCGCGCCCGCGCCGCCGCGCTCAACATGGTGCCGACCTCCACCGGCGCCGCGAAGGCCATCGGACTGGTCCTGCCCGAGCTGAAGGGCAAGCTCGACGGCTACGCCATCCGCGTGCCCGTCCCCACGGGCTCGGCCACCGACCTCACGGTGCAGGTCTCCCGCGAGGCCTCGGCCGACGAGATCGACGCCGCCTACCGCGAGGCCGCCGCCGGTCCGCTGGGCAAGTACCTGACCTACACCGACGCGCCGATCGTCTCCTCGGACATCGTCACCGACCCCTCGTCGTGCATCTACGACGCGAAGCTGACCAAGGTCTTCGGCCCGATGGTCAAGGTGCTGGGCTGGTACGACAACGAGTGGGGCTACTCCAACCGCCTCGTCGACCTGACCACCCTGGTGGGCAAGTCCCTCTGATGCGCTCTGTCGACGACCTCATCGCCGAGGGCGTCTCGGGTCGGCGCGTGCTGCTGCGCGCCGACCTGAACGTCCCGCTGGACAAGGAGACCGGCGCAATCACCGACGACGGCCGGATCCGCGCCAGCCTGCCCACCCTGCAGGCGCTGCGCGAGGCCGGGGCGCGGGTGCTGGTCGCCGCGCACCTCGGCCGGCCCAAGGGGCAGCCCGACCCGCGGTTCTCGCTCGCGCCGGTGGCCGCGCGCCTGGGCGAGCTGCTCGGCACGACCGTGCCCCTCGCCGCCGACGTGGCGGGGGAGGACGCCCGGGAGAAGGCGGCCGCCCTCGGGGACGGCGACGTCCTCCTGCTGGAGAACGTCCGCTTCGAGGCCGCCGAGACGAGCAAGGACGACGCCGAGCGCGCCGAGCTGGCCGACCGGCTCGCCGCGCTGGCCGACGTCTACGTGGACGATGCGTTCGGCGCCGTCCACCGGGCGCACGCGTCGGTGTTCGACGTCGCCGAGCGGATCCCGCACCACGCCGGCCGGCTCGTCGCCCGCGAGCTCGACGTGCTCACCCGGCTGACCACCGAGCCCGACCGCCCCTACGTGGTGGTGCTGGGCGGCTCGAAGGTCAGCGACAAGCTCGCCGTGATCGAGGCGCTGCTGCCCAAGGTCGACCGGCTCCTCGTCGGCGGCGGGATGTGCTTCACCTTCCTGGCCGCCCAGGGCCACGGGGTCGGGAAGTCGCTCCTGGAGGCCGACCAGGTGGAGACCTGCCGGAGGCTGCTGGCCGAGGCCGGTGACCGGATCGTCCTGCCCGTCGACGTCGTCTGCGCGCCGGAGTTCAGCGCGGACGCCCCGACCACCACGGTGCCGGTCGACGCCATCCCCGAGGACCAGATGGGCCTGGACGTCGGCCCGCGCACGGTCGAGCTGTTCGGCGCCACGCTGGGCGACGCCCGCACGGTGTTCTGGAACGGGCCGATGGGCGTCTTCGAGCTGGCCCCGTTCCAGGACGGCACCCGCGGTGTGGCCCGGGCGGTCTCCGCCGTCGACGGGCTGTCGGTCGTGGGCGGCGGGGACTCGGCGGCCGCGGTGCGGGTGCTGGGCCTCGACGAGAGCGCCTACGGGCACATCAGCACCGGTGGCGGCGCGTCGCTGGAGTACCTCGAGGGCCGGGACCTCCCGGGCCTCGCGGTGCTGGCCGACTGAGCGAGGAGCGACATGGCACGCACCCGGTCCACCCCGACCCCTGACGGGCGCCGCCCGCTGATCGCCGGCAACTGGAAGATGCACATGACCCACCTGGAGGCCATCGGGCTGGTCCAGAAGGTCGTGTTCACGCTGAAGGAGAAGGAGCTCGAGACCGCCGAGGTCGTCGTCCTCCCGCCGTTCACCGCGCTGCGCAGCGTGCAGACCCTGGTGGCCGGCGACAAGCTGGACATCGGCTACGGCGCCCAGGACATCTCCGCCCAGGACTCCGGCGCCTACACCGGCGAGGTCAGCGGCGGCATGCTCAGCGCGCTCGCCTGCGGCTACGTCACCGTCGGGCACTCCGAGCGCCGGGCGCTGCACGGGGAGGACGACGCGCTCGTCGCCGCGAAGGTCCAGGCGGCCCTCCGGCACGGCCTGGTGCCGATCCTCTGCGTGGGGGAGGGGCTCGACGTCCGCCGGGCCGGCGACCACGTCGCGCACTGCACCCGGCAGCTGG
This sequence comes from Blastococcus sp. KM273128, assembly GCF_021698975.1. Classification (GTDB taxonomy): domain Bacteria; phylum Actinomycetota; class Actinomycetes; order Mycobacteriales; family Geodermatophilaceae; genus Blastococcus. The sequence goes on from NZ_SSXA01000010.1 coordinate 78,988, forward strand.
ACGCCGCCCTCGAGGGGCTCACCGCCGAGCAGGTCGCCGGGCTGGTCGTCGCCTACGAGCCGGTGTGGGCCATCGGCACCGGTGAGGTGGCGACGCCGGACGATGCGCAGGAGGTCTGCGGGGCGCTGCGGGCGCGGCTCGCCGAGCGCTTCGGCGCCGAGACGGGCTCGGGCGTCCGTATCCTCTACGGCGGGTCGGTGAAGGCCGCGAACACGGCCGGGATCCTGGCCGGGGCGGACATCGACGGCGCGCTCGTCGGTGGGGCCAGCCTGGACGCCGACGAATTCGCGCAGATCTGCCGGATCGCCGCGGGCGGTAGCTGAACCCTGCTGCCCGCCCCCCGGCCGGACACGGATGGGGGTGGGCAGCAGGTGGAGCCTTCGACGGCGGAGCGCGTGGCCGACCGGCTCCCGCCCTGGGCCCGCGGCTGGTCGCGGCGGCGCCTGCTGGGTTCAGCGGCGGTCATCGCGCTGGTCGTCGTCCTCGCCGTGAGCTGCCTCGGTGGCGCGGGCGGGCGGGCCGACGTGCCCGTGCTCGCCGACGGCCCGGACGCCGGCGTCGAGGGCGTTCGGTCGCCCTCGGACGAGCGTGGCGGCACGCTGCGGGTGGTCGCGCCCACCGTGGACAGCCTGGACCCGCAGCGCTCCTACCTGCCCGGCGTGTGGAACCTGATGCGGCTCTACGCCCGCACGCTGGTGACGTTCGCCGGCGCGCCGGGCGGGACCACCGAGCTGGTGGCCGACCTCGCCACCGACCTCGGGACGGTCTCCGAGGACGGGCTGAGCTGGACCTTCACGCTCAAGGAGGGGGTCCGCTTCGAGAACGGCCGGCCCATCACCAGCGGCGACGTCAAGTACGGCATCCAGCGCTCGTTCGCCTCGGACGTGATCGTCGGCGGCCCCACCTACCTGGTCGGCCTGCTCGACGACCCCGCCAACCCCTACCCGGGGCCGTACTCCGCCGAGGAGGACGACCCGGTCCTGTCCTCGATCGAGACGCCCGACGAGCGCACGGTCGTCTTCCGGCTGCGTGCCCCGCAGCCGGACCTGCCGTACGTGCTCGCGCTGCCGTCCGCCAGCCCGGTCCCCGCCGAGGCCGACACCCGCGGCGAGTACGGCGCGGACCCGGTGTCCTCCGGCCCCTACGCGGTCTCCTCCGTGGATCCGGAGACCGGCATCCTGCTGGAGCGCAACCCCGAGTGGGACCCGGCCACCGACGAGGTGCGCACGGCGCTGCCGGACAGCGTCGTGGTGCGCACCGGGCTCTCGGGCCTCGCCCGGGACCAGGCGCTGCTCGCCGGCTCCGCGGACCTCGACATCTCCGGGACCGGTGTCGTGCCGGCGACGACGGCCCGCCTGGCCGGGGACGGCGGTGAGGAGCTGGTGGACCGGGTGGACGACGTCACCACCGGCGCCCTCCGGCTGCTCGCGCTGCCCACCGACGTCGCGCCGATGGACGACCCCGGCTGCCGTGCCGCCGTCGCCGCCGCCGTCGACCGCCGCGGAGTCCAGCAGGCCCTCGGGGGTGCGGTCGACGCGGTGCGCAGCAGCAGCCTGTGGCCGCGGGCCCTCCCCGGCGGCCCGGACACCGGGGAGCGGGAGACCGACCTGGACGCTGCCCGCGCCGCCCTCGAGGACTGCGGCCGGCCCGACGGGTTCGCCACCGTCCTGGCGGTGCCCGACGTGAGCAGCAGCGTCGACGTCGCCGAGGAGATCGCCGCCCAGCTCGCCGAGGTGGACATCGACGTCGAGGTCCGGCCGCTGGACCCAGCCACCTTCTACGCCACCGACGTCGGCAACCCCGACAACGTGGTCGCGAGCGGCTACGGGATGGTCCTCGCCACCCGCACGGCCGACTTCCCGACGCCGGGGTCGTTCCTCGTGCCGCTGGTCGACGGGCGCAGCATCGCGCGGGTCGGCAACCCGAACTACGCGCGGCTGGCCGACCCCGAGATCGACTCCCTCGTCGACCGCGCCCGGGCGGGCGACGCCCGGTGGGCCGAGGTCGCCGTCGCGGCGCAGGAGCGATCGGCCTACGTGCCGCTGGCCGAGACGCGCATCCAGCTGCTCGCGGGCCAGCGGCTGCGCAACGGGCTGGTCATGCGGCCGTACGACGGCTACGACGTCGCCACCGCGGGAGTCCGCTGACCGGCACCCGCCGCGTCCGGCCGACCCGCCGGGGTGCCGCCCGTCCCGGCAGGGCGGGACCGAGGGCCGCCGCCCGTCGGCTACCCTCGGACGGAGAGCTGGCGTCCGTCGCCGGTCGCCGACAACCTTCCGGAGAGGTCGATGGAGCTGGTCCTCAACGTGCTGCTGGTGCTCAGCAGCCTGCTGCTCGTGGTGCTCATCCTGCTGCACCGCGGCAAGGGGGGCGGTCTGTCCTCGATGTTCGGCGGCTCGGTCTCCTCCTCGCTGTCCGGGTCGTCGGTGGTCGAGAAGAACCTCAACCGGCTGACCGTGCTGACCGCGCTGGTCTGGTCCGTGTGCATCGTCGGCCTCGGCATCCTGATCAAGGTCAACCCCTGACCTGCCGGTGAGTGGGCTGCTTCACAACCGGCGCGCAATCGTGACCGGGAAGCGGCCGCCCAGGCCCTAGACTCCTCCCGCGGTGCCGGCGGCGCCGCGCCCGGACGGACGAGCAGGGGGCACACGTGGCTGGTGGGAATGCGATCCGGGGCACCCGGGTCGGGGCGGGTCCGGTCGGCGAGGTGGAGCGCGGCGAGTCCGCGCCCCGTCGGCGGATCCCCTACTGGTGCGCCAACGGGCACGAGACCCGCGTGGTGCTCGCGAGCGAGGCCGAGGTCCCCGAGCTGTGGGACTGCCCCCGCTGCGGGCTGCCCGCCGGGCAGGACAGCGCCGCCCCGCCGCCCGCACCGCGGATCGAGCCCTACAAGACCCACCTGGCCTACGTGCGCGAGCGGCGCAGCGACGCCGACGGCGACGCCCTGCTCGAGGAGGCCCTCGACCGGCTGCGCGTGCGCCGCGGCGGCTGACTCAGCCCCTGGCGCGGGGGAGGCGCGACGCGGCGTCGGCGTCCAGCAGCCAGCGGGTGGCGCGGGTGCCGCGCACCCCGGCAGCCGGGACGTCGGCCGGGTCCGCCCCCTCCAGCGCGGCGGCCACGGCCTCGGCCTTGGCCTCGCCCGTGACGAGCACCCACACCTCCTCGGCGCTGTTGATCGCCGGGTAGCCGAGGGTGACCCGGGTCGGCGGGGGCTTGGGGCAGTCGCGCACCGCGAGCACCGGGCGCTGGTCGCGCACCGCCGGCGACGCGGGGAAGATCGAGGCCGTGTGGCCCTCGGCGCCCATGCCCAGCAGCAGCACGTCGAAGCGGGGCAGGTCGGCCCCGTCGCCGGCGTGCGCCCGGAGCTCGGCGAGGTACTCCTCGGCGGCCTCCTCCGGGGAGGCGGCGGAGTCCGCGGCGGGCATCGCGTGCACCCGTGCCGGAGGCACGCCGACACGGTCCAGCAGCGCGGCGCGGGCCTGACCCTCGTTGCGCTCGGCGTCGCCGGAGGGGACGAAGCGCTCGTCGCCCCACCAGATCTCGACCGCCGTCCAGTCGACCGTCTCCCGCACCGGCTCGGCGGCCAGGCCGGCCACGCGTTCCAGCACCGCGATGCCGATGCCGCCGCCGGTGAGCACGACCGACGCGGTGCCGTGCACCGCTTGGGCCGCCGCCAGCCGGGCGACGAGCGCCTCGGCGACCGCCCGGGCCAGCCGGTCGGCGTCCGGCTCGATCACCACGTCGGGGACCTGGCCCCCCTGCAGGGCTCCGGAGGCGTCGGCGGCGAGGTCGGCGGCGACGCGGTCGCCGGGGGAGCGGGTCACGAGGTCCTCCCTGGGCGGACGTCGGCGGGCGCGGTCTCCCCGGCGTTCCGCTCCCCGTCGAGGGCGACCTCGTCGGAGTCCGCGGAGTCGCCGGGCACGGTGGGGCCGGTCGGCTCCGGCTCGTCGCCGTCGCTCTCGGCCGGGTCGAACCAGATGTGCTGGCGGGCCCGCGCCCGCTCCGCCAGCCCCTCGATGCCGGTGGCGGAGGAGAGCGCGTCGGCGTAGGGCTCGTCGGGGTCCAGCCGGCGCAGCTCCTCGCTGAGCAGGTCGCCGAGCACCCGCTCCGGGAGGGCGACGGTGGAATCGGGGCGGTAGGGCTGGGAGATGACCGCGCCGCCCCGGTGGTCGGCGGCGACCCGCACCTCCTCGTCCTGGTCCAGCTCCAGGGCCACCGCCTCCACGCCGGACGGGCCGGCGGACCGCGGCCCCGCCTCGATGTCGACCGGGCAGCCGCCCCGGGCGGACAGCCACCCGGCGAGCAGCTGCGCGGTCGGGTTCCGCGGGTCGCCCGTGAGCCGCCCGCTGCGCACCCGCACCGGTTCGCCGCGGCGGCCGGCCACGGCGTCGAGGGTGGAGGTGAGCGTGGCCCGCCAGGCGGTGCCCCGGGTCCACGCCAGGTCGGTGTCGCCGGGCACGTAGTCCTGCCCGCGCGTGCGCAGCGCCGCGAGCGGGTCCTCGGCGAGCGAGCTGTCGGTGATCCGGCGGTCGGCGACGACCGACAGCGCGTCGGTGGCCAGCTGCTCGGGCGCGGGTGCGTGCCACCAGGCGACCACGGGTGCGTCGGCGGCCAGCAGCGGGAGGACGACGGACTCGGCGTGCAGGGCCAGCCGGCCGTACATCCGCATGACCACCGCCTCGCCCGGCCCCAGCCGCCCGCCGATGACCACCTCGGCGTCGAGCCGGGGGACCGGGGCGTCGATCTGGCGGCGGACGACGACGAGCACCCGGCAGGGGTGCATCTCGGCCGCGTGGGTCGCCGCCTGCTCGGCCTCGGCCACCCGGCTCTCGTCGGCCACGACCACCAGCGTGAGCGCCACGCCGGAGAGGACGGCGCCGCCGGTGCGGCGCTGGGCGGCCAGTTCCTTGACCACCGCGGAACCGGTGGTGTCCCAGAGGGTCGTCACGGGGTCTCCTCCGCTCGCGGCTGCCGGCTGGTCGGGCGCCCGGCGATCACGGCCGCCGCCAGCGGCGGCCCTCGGCGGCCAGCATCGCGTCGGCCGCGCGCGGCCCCCACTCGCCGGCCCGGTACGGCGCGGGATCCGATCCCGCCCAGAACTCCTCCAGCGGGTCGATCACCGCCCAGGAGGCCTCCACCTCGGCGTTGCGCGGGAACAGCGTCGCGTCGCCGAGGAGCACGTCGAGCAGCAGCCGCTCGTAGGCCTCGGGGCTGGTCTCGGTGAACTGCTCGCCGTAGAGGAAGTCCATGGAGACGTCCCGGACCTCCATCACGCTGCCCGGCACCTTCGACCCGAACTTGAGGGTGACCCCCTCGTCGGGCTGGACCCGGACGACGAGCTGGTTGTTGCCCAGCTCCTCGGTGTCGGTGTCGGCGAAGGGCAGGTGCGGGGCGCGCTTGAAGACCAGGGCGATCTCGGTGACCCGGCGGGGCAGCCGCTTGCCGGTCCGGAGGTAGAAGGGCACGCCGGCCCAGCGGCGGGTCTCCACGCCGAGCCGGACGGCCGCGAAGGTCTCCGTCGTCGAGGCCGGATCGACGCCCTCCTCCTGGCGGTAGGCCTTGACGCGCTCCCCGGCGAGCCAGCCCTGCTCGTACTGCCCGCGGACCGCGAAGGTCGACAGGTCCTCGGGCAGCGACACCGCCCGCAGCACCTTGAGCTTCTCGGTGCGGATCTCCTCGGCCGAGAACTCGACCGGCTCCTCCATGGCGGTCAGCGCCAGCAGCTGCAGCAGGTGGTTCTGCAGCACGTCGCGGGCGGCGCCGGTCTTCTCGTAGAAGCCGGCGCGGCCGCCGATGCCGACGTCCTCGGCCATGGTGATCTGCACCGAGTCGACGTGGTGGCCGTTCCACACCGGCTCGAAGAGGCTGTTGGCGAACCGCAGCGCCATCAGGTTCTGGACGGTCTCCTTGCCCAGGTAGTGGTCGATGCGGAAGACGTCGTCGGCGCTGAACACCGAGTCGACGAGGGCGTTGAGCTCCCGGCTGGAGGCCAGGTCGGTCCCGAAGGGCTTCTCGACGACGACGCGGCGCCACCGGCCGGTGGTGTTCTCGGCCATGCCGGTGCGCTGCATCTGCTTGAGCACGATCGGGAACATCGCCGGGGGGATCGACAGGTAGAACGCGGCGTTCCCGCCGATGCCGTGCGTGCCCTCCAGCTCGCCCAGGGCCGCGGCGAGCTCGTCGAAGGCGGTGTCGTCGTCGAAGGACCCCTGCACGAAGTGGACACTGCCGGCCAGCCGCTCCCACACCTCCTCGCGCCACGGGGTGCGGGCGTGCTGCCGGATCGCGTCGCGCGCCAGCTCGGCGAACTCCGTGTCGCCCCAATCGCGGCGGGCGAAGCCGAGGAGGGCGAAGTTGGTGGGCAGCAGGCCCCGGTTGGCGAGGTCGTAGACGGCGGGCAGCAGCTTCTTGCGCGCCAGGTCGCCGGTGATGCCGAAGACGACCAGGGCGCACGGCGAGGGCACCCCGGGCAGCCGCCGGTCCCGGGGGTCGCGCAGCGGATTGACGATCATCGCGGACCGCGCAGCGGGGGGAGGGTCATCGTCCGTCCTCGTGGTCGGGGTCCCGCCGTCCGGCCCGGTGGACCGGACGGCGGGGTGGGTCGGGCGCGGATCGGGCGGCGCCCCGGCCGGGCCGCTGCCGCTCAGCAGCGCAACGCGGTGAGCAGCTGGTCGATGCCCGACGTCCGGTCGGTCAGGTGCAGGTGGAGCAGCGGGCGGTCGCGGTCGGAGAGCGCCTTGCGGTCGCCCGCGGCCTGCGCCGCCTGCAGGGTGCCGAAGGTGTACGGCCGGTCGGGGACCGGCAGGTCCTCGGCCAGGACGCCGGTGATCTGCAGGAAGGCGCCGACCTGCGGCCCGCCCTTGTGGTACTGCCCGGTGGAGTGCAGGAAGCGCGGGCCCCAGCCGAAGGTGACCGCCTGCTCGGTGCGCCGCGCCAGCGCGGTGCGGATCTCCGCGGCGCGGGCGTCCCGGAGCCGGTCCAGGTAGGCCATGACCGCCAGGTAGCCGCGGGGCGGGACGGCGGCCAGCAGGGCGTCCAGCGTCAGCGACAGCCCGTCGTGGGAGGAGAGGTCCACGCCCTGGAGCACGGAGGCGGTGCCGCGGATCTCCACGGCACCGACCGTGGCCTCGGCCGGCTCGTCGGGCAGCCCGGCACCGAGTATGGCCTGGGTGTTCTCCTTGCTCTCGGTCACGTTGGGCTGGTCGAAGGGGTTGATGCCCAGCACCCGCCCGGCGACGGCGGTGGCGTACTCCCAGCCCAGGAACTGCGCACCCAGCGGCCCGGTGACGCAGACCGCCGGGCCGGCGGGCGGGGAGTCGGCGCCGACCAGGCCCAGCAGCACGTCGGGCCCGGAGCTGCCCGGCGCCTCGGGGGACTCCAGCACCACGGGCAGGATGCCGCGCCCCTCCTTGCCCGTCGACTCGGCGATGAGCTGCTCGGCCCAGTCGCCGAACCCCTCGATGGGGGTCTCCCCGGCGTCGGCGAGGGCGAGCTTGTCGCGGTCGGCGCGGAACGCGGCACCGAGCGCCACGCCCAGCTCCAGCGCCGCGTTGCCCGGCTCGGCCAGCCGCTCGGCGAGCTGCTCGGCGTCGTCGACCAGCGTGGCGACGTCGGCACCGGCGAGCGCGGAGGGCACCAGCCCGAAGGCCGACAGCGCGCTGTACCGGCCGCCGACGGTGGGGTCGGCGAGGAAGACCGCCCGGGCGCCCATCTCCGAGGCCGTCTCGGCCAGCGGGGAGCCGGGGTCGGTGACGACGACGAAGCGCCGGCCGGTCTGCGCCTCGTCGAGGCCGGCGCGGGCGAACGCGGCGACGAACGCCCGGCGCTGGCTCTCCGTCTCCACCGTGCCGCCGGACTTGGAGCTGACCACCACGACGGTGCGCTCGAGCTCCGTCATGGCCGCCAGGACCTGGCCCGGGTCGGTGGTGTCGAGGACGACCAGCGGCACACCGGCGGTGCGGCAGATGACCTCGGGGGCGAGCGACGAGCCGCCCATGCCGCACAGCACGATGCGGTCCAGCCCCTCGGCGACCAGCTCGGCGCGGAGCTCGGCGAGCGAGGCGAGCAACGACCGGGAGGTGGCCGGGAGGTCCAGCCACCCCAGCCGCACCGCGGCCTCGCTCTCGGCGTCGGGCCCCCAGAGCGTGGCGTCCTTGCGCGCCAGGCGGGCGGCGACGTCGTCCCGCTCGAGCTCGGCGCGCAGCGGCCCGGGGACGTCCAGGCCGGCGCGGGTGACCTGGAGCGTCACGCCTTGTCCTCCAGCTGGGTGCGGACCGACTCGGTGAGCTCGTCCCAGGAGTCGACGAACTTCTGCACGCCCTCCTCCTCGAGCACCCGGAACACGTCGTCGAGGTCCACGCCGGCGTCGCGCACCGCCTGCATGACCGATGCGGCGTCGTCGTAGGACTTCTGCACCGGGGTGCCGGGGGTGCCGTGGTCGGCGTAGGCCATGAGCGTCTTCTCCGGCATGGTGTTGACCGTGCCCGGGGCGATCAGCTCACTGATGTACATCGTGTCCGAGTACTCGGGGTTCTTGACCCCGGTGGAGGCCCACAGCGGACGCTGCGCGACGGCGCCCTTCGCCTCGAGGGCCTTCCAGCGGTCGCTGGAGAAGACCTCCTCGTACGCCTGGTAGGCCAGCTGGGCGTTGGCCACGCCGGCCTTGCCCTTCAGCGATGCGTCCGCGCCCGCCGCGTCGAGGCGCTTGTCGATCTCGCTGTCCACCCGGGACACGAAGAACGACGCCACCGAGGCGATGCCGTCGAGCGACCCGCCCTCGGCGACCCGCTTTTCCAGCCCGGCGAGGTAGGCGTCCATGACCGCCTTGTACCGCTCGAGGCTGAAGATGAGGGTGACGTTAACGCTGATGCCGTTGGCGATCGTCTCGGTGATCGCCGGGAGCCCGGCCTCGGTGGCCGGGATCTTGATGAACAGGTTCGGTCGGTCGACCAGCCACCAGAGGTGGGCGGCCTCCGCGGCCGTGGCGTCGGTGTCGTTGGCCAGCCCGGGGGCCACCTCGAGGGAGACCCGCCCGTCCCCGGGCTGCCGCTCGGCCACCGGCCGCAGCAGGTCGCAGGCGTCGCGGACGTCGGCGGCGGTGATGGTCCGCAGCGCCTCCTCGACGCTCACCTGGCGGACGGCGAGGGCGTGCAGCTGGTCGTCGTAGGAGTCCGAGCCGCTGATCGCCGCCGCGAAGATGGTCGGGTTGGTGGTGACGCCGACGACGGAGTGCTCGTCGACCAGCGACTGCAGGTTGCCGCTGCGGATGCGGTCGCGGGAGAGGTCGTCGAGCCAGACGGCGACCCCCGCGGACGACAGCTCGGCCAGGTTCTCGTTCTGTGCCATTGTCAGGTCCCTTCTCGATGTGTGGGGGCCGCGTACGGGGCCCTACTGGTCGCCCGTGGGGTGGGGGAGGCCCCCGGTGGCGGCGACCGGACCGGCGGGGACGGCCGCTCCCGAGCGCGCCGCCTCGAGGCTCTCGCGGGCGGCGGCCACGACGGCCTCGTCGGTCAGGCCGAACTCCTCGTAGAGCACGCTGTAGGCGGCGCTGGCCCCGTAGTGGGTGAGCCCGACGATCCGGCCGGCGTCGCCCACGAACTCGCGCCAGCCCATCGGCACACCGGCCTCCACGCTGACCCGGGCGCGGACCGAGGGCGGGAGCACCTCGTCCTTGTAGGCCTGGTCCTGGTCGGCGAACCACTCCACGCAGGGCACGGAGACGACGCGGGTCGGGACGCCGTCGGCCTCCAGCCGCTCGCGCGCGGCGACGGCGATCTGCACCTCGGAGCCGGTGCCCAGCAGGATCACCTCCGGCTCACCACCGGACGCCTCTGCCAGGACGTAGGCGCCGCGGGCCACGCCCTCGGCGGAGGCCAGCTGCTCGCGGTCGAACACCGGGAGGTTCTGCCGGGACAGCAGCAGCCCGGCCGGGCGGTCGTTGTTCTCCAGGATCGTGCGCCAGGCGACGGTGACCTCGTTGGCGTCCGCGGGGCGGACGACGTCGAGCCCCGGGATGGCGCGCAGCGCGGCGAAGTGCTCGATCGGCTGGTGGGTCGGCCCGTCCTCGCCCAGCCCGATCGAGTCGTGCGTCCAGACGTAGGTGACCGGCAGCTGCATGAGCGCAGCCAGCCGCACCGCGCCGCGCATGTAGTCGGAGAAGGTGAGGAAGGTGCCGCCGTACACGCGGGTGCCGCCGTGCAGGGCGATGCCGTTCATCACCGCGCCCATGGCATGCTCGCGGACGCCGAAGTGGATGGTGCGGCCGTAGGGCCCGCCGGACCACATCTTCGTCTGGCGGTCGGCGGGCAGGAACGACGGTTCGCCCTCGACGGCGGTGTTGTTGCTCTCGGCCAGGTCGGCCGAACCGCCCCACAGCTCCGGGAGCCGCGGGTAGAGCTCGGCCAGCACCTTGCCCGAAGCCTTGCGGGTGGCCACACCCTTCTCGTCGGCGGGGAAGGTCGGCAGCCCCTCAGCCCAGCCCTCCGGCAGCCGGCGCTCGCGCATGCGGGCCAGCAGCGCGGCGCCCTCGGGGTTGGCCTGCTCCCACGCCGCGAACGCCTGGTCCCACTCCGCGCGGGCCGCCCGGCCGGTCTCGACCACCGAGCGGGCGTGGGCGAGCACCTCGTCGTCGACCTGGAAGGTCTGCTCGGGGTCGAAGCCGAGGATCTCCTTGGTCGCGCGGACCTCGTCCTCGCCCAGGGCCGATCCGTGCGAGGCCCCGGTGTTCTGCTTGTTGGGCGCGGGCCAGGCGATGATCGTGCGCAGCTGGATGAACGACGGCCGGCCGGTCTCCGCCTTGGCGGCGGCGAAGGCGGCGTCCACGGCGGCGAGGTCCTCGCCGTCGTCCACGGTCTGCACGTGCCAGCCGTAGGCCTCGTAGCGGGCCGCGACGTCCTCGGTGAAGGCGACGGTCGTGTCGTCCTCGATGGAGATGCGGTTGTCGTCGTAGACGACCACCAGGTTGCCGAGCTTCTGCGTGCCGGCCAGCGACGACGCCTCGCCGCTGACGCCCTCCTCCATGTCGCCGTCGGAGGCGAAGCACCAGACGGTGTGGTCGAAGAGGCTCTCGCCCTCGGGGGCGTCGGGGTCGAGCAGGCCGCGCTCGCGGCGGGCGGCCATGGCCATGCCGACGGCGTTGCCGACGCCCTGGCCCAGCGGGCCGGTCGTCGTCTCCACGCCCGGGGTGTGGTTGACCTCGGGGTGGCCCGGGGTCTTCGAGCCCCAGGTGCGCAGCGCCTGCAGGTCCTCGACCTCGAGGCCGTAGCCGGCGAGGAACAGCTGCACGTAGAGCGTCAGGCTGGAGTGCCCCATGGACAGCACGAACCGGTCGCGGCCGACCCAGTTCGGGTCGCTGGGGTCGTGCTGCAGCCACTTGTGGAACAGCAGGTAGGCCGTGGGGGCCATGCTCATCGCGGTGCCGGGGTGGCCGTTGCCGACCTTCTGCACGGCGTCCATCGCGAGCACGCGGGCGGTGTCGATGGCGCGGCGGTCGAGGTCCCCGAAGCCGTCGGGGAGGGTCGGCTGCGGCTGCGACGGGCTGCCGGTCGGCGCGTCGGTCGCGGCCTCGGCCGGCGCTTCCGGCCCGGTGCTGCGCGTGTCCATCTGGTCGGTTCTCCCTCGAGGTAGGCCTGACGTCGTGCCCGGGCGCGGCCGGCCGCCGGTGGGCCCGGGAGTGCGACGGCGTCGTCGGGACGGCCCCTACCCGCTGCACCGGCGGCAGCAACGTGATCAACCCTAGTCATCCGAGGTCATGCCGCGCGCCGGCCTCGGGAGGGGCCGGGGCTACAGTGGGGGAGTTCCGCCCCCAGGCTCGAAGGGATCCCGTGGTGCCCTGCTGCCCGCGCGCGACCGCGCACGAGGGCACCCGGTGACGGTGCTGTCCGAGCGCACCGCCGCCCCCGCCCCTGCCCCCCGCCTCGCCTCGCGCTTCCGGGCCCGCGTCGGCGCCTACGTCGGCCTCACCAAGCCGCGCATCATCGAGCTGCTGCTGATCACGACGGTGCCGGCGATGATGCTGGCCGACCGGGGCTGGCCGTCGCTGTCGCTGCTGTTCTGGACGCTGCTGGGCGGCACCTTCGCCGCCGGGGCGGCCAACGTCTTCAACTGCTACTTCGACCGGGACATCGACCGGTTGATGCAGCGCACGCAGAAGCGGCCGCTGGTGACCGGCGAGGTCACCCCGCGGGCGGCCCTCGTCTTCGGCTGCGTGCTCACCGTCAGCTCCATCGCGCTGCTCCTGGCGACGACGACCCCGCTGGCGGCGGTGCTCGCGGCGGCGGCGATCTTCTACTACGCCGTCCTGTACACGATGGTGTTCAAGCGGCACACCCGCCGGAGCACCGAGTGGGGGGGCGTGCCCGGCGCGGCCCCGGTGCTCATCGGCTGGGCCGCGGTGACCGGGTCGCTGGACTGGCCGGCGGTCGTCGTCTTCGGGATCGTCTTCTGCTGGCAGATGCCGCACTTCTGGGCGCTGGCCCTGCGCTTCAAGGACGACTACGCCCGCGCCGACGTCCCGATGCTGCCGGTGGTGACCACGGCGCTGTCGGTCGGCCGGCAGTCCGTGGCCTGGGCGTGGGCCACCGTCGCCGTCTCGCTGCTGCTCTGGCCGGTGGCCTCCGGCTACGGCATCGGGCTGGGGTACGCCATCCCCGCGGCGCTGCTGGGCGCCTGGTTCGTCGTCGAGTCCCACCGGCTGCTCGCCCGCATCAAGCGTGGCGGCGAGATGAAGCCGATGCAGCTGTTCCACGTCTCGATCTCGTACCTGTCGCTGCTGTCGGTCGCGATCGTCGTCGACGCCATCGTCTGAGAAAGGACCCCGTCCCCCTCATGGCGGGGCCGGCGCGGTGCCGACCGTCGCCCTGGGGTCGTCTCCAGCGCCCCGAGGGGACACCGGGCCGACGCTCGCCGACGTCGCTGACCTCGGGGCCGTGCGCCAGGTCCTCGCCCGGTCGCCGCCCTCGCTAACCTCTGGCCGTGCGCCGGGACCTCGCCGACGCCCGCATGGGCCGGCTCGTGGGTGCCGACGGGCGCACGTACTCGCCGCGCGGTGCGACGCTGCAGCGGCCGCAGGTCGAGGCGCTCGTCGAGTCCGGCAGCCCGGTCGTCACCTACCTGCCCGGCGGGCGGCTGCTCTGGTGCGACGAGGACGACGCCTGGCCGGCCTGGGCCGACGCCCGGACCGCCCCGGAGGCGGTCACGGCGTCGCGGTGGGAGTCACCGGACGGCGCGCTGCTCGTCGTGCTGGTGTGGCACGGCTGACGCCGACCGGGTGCGGCCGGCGCGGCGTCACCGGGCGGCGACCGCCGGCTGGGCGGGCGCGGTCAGCGGCAGCTCGGACGCCGGCCCGCGGACCGACCACACCAGGCGGGCGGTGCAGGCGGTGATGAGCACGGCGCCCAGCATGTGCAGGAGCACGAGCAGGACGGGAAGGCCGGTGAAGTACTGCGCGTAGCCGACCACGCCCTGGGCCAGCTGCACGACGAGCAGGTCGCGGGCGGCCCGGCGCACCCGGCCGGGGGAGTCGGTCGTGTAGAGGGCGACCAGCAGCGCGACGGTGAGCCCGACCAGGAGGAAGACGGCGTCCGCGTGCAGGTGGCTGACCAGCTCGGGGTCCAGGCCGGTGCGGCCGGCCTCCGGGTCGCCGCTGTGCGGCCCGCTGCCGGTGACGACGGTGCCCATGACCAGCACCAGAGCGGTGACGGCGGCGATCGCGCCGACCAGGAGGCGGAACGGCCGGCCCAGCAGCGGCGCGCCGACACCCGGCTCCCGCGACCGCAGCCACAGCACGGTGGTCAGCGCGACCAGGCCCATGGAGACGAGGAAGTGCGCGGCGACGGTCCACGGGTTGAGGCCCGTCAGGACGGTGATCCCCCCGACGACGCCCTGCGCGGGGATGCCCAGGAACGCCGCCACGGCCAGGGGACGCAGGTCGCGGCGCGGCGAGCGCACCACCACGACGACGAGCGAGACGGCCAGGACCGCGAGGACGAAGGTCAGCAGCCGGTTGCCGAACTCGACCACGCCGTGGATGCCCATCTCGGGCGTGGTGACGAAGCTCTCGTCGGTGCACCGGGGCCACGTCGGGCAGCCGAGCCCGGAGCCGGTGAGGCGGACGACGCCGCCGGTCAGGACGATCGCCCCGTTGGCCAGCAGGTTGGCGAACGCGACCCGCGAGATGGTCGTGGACGAGAAGGAGGCGGGCAGCACCGGCACGCCCCGATGCTAAGCCGTCGCCGGCCGCGGGCAGGGCACGTCGACCCGGCGGCTGCGCCGGACCACCGACCGGCTGCCGCAGGGACTCCGGCGGGAGCGCCGCACCCGGCCGTCCCGGGTCACGTCGCCGCCGGTCACGACCGCTCCCGCCCCGGCGGCGTGAAGCTGATCACGAACGCCGCCTCCCAGCGCCGTTCTTAGGTGGACCTTGCTTGCGAGGCCCCCGAAATAGGACACACTCGTGTTGTGGAAATTCTCGCGGCGAAGCCCCGGCCGTCGGCGTCCGCCGACGACGGGCGCACCCGCGACCGCGTGAGCGGGCTGCTGCTGGAGCACGGGCCGCAGACGGCGACCGAGCTCGCCGGCCGCCTCGGCATCTCCCCGGCGGCCGTGCGCCGCCACCTCGACGCCCTGGTCGCCACCGGCCGGGTCGAGGAGCGGCAGGTGCGCGACGCCCACCGCGGCCGCGGCCGCCCCGCCCGGCGCTTCCACCTCACCGACGCCGGCCGCTCGGCCTTCCCGCACGCCTACGACGACCTGGCGCTCACCGCGCTGCGGTACGTCGCCGCGGCGGGCGGCCCCGACGCCGTCCGGGCCGTCGCCGAGCAGCAGCTCGCCGGCCTGGAGGCGCGCGCCTCCAGCGCGGTCGAGGCCGCCACGACCGGCAGCGCCGGCGCCCCGGCCGACCGGGCCCGGGCGCTCGCCGCCGCCCTGACGGCCGAGGGCTACGCTGCCACCGCCTCGGCGCTGTCGGGCGGCGGGCAGCTCTGCCAGCACCACTGCCCGGTGGCGCACGTCGCGGCGGAGTTCCCGCAGCTGTGCGAGGCCGAGACGGCGGTGATCGGCCGGCTGGTCGGCACGCACGTCCAGCGGCTCGCCACGATCGCCCACGGCGACGGGGTGTGCACGACGCACATCCCCGGGCCGATCCGCCCCGGGCAGGCTCCTGATCACACGCGGACGGGGAACAGATCGGCCCCCGGACGCCCTGTACCGGGTGAGCGTGCAGCGCCCCACCGCGCGCGCACCCGCACGACCGAGTCCACCAGCACCGCCCCCACGAACGACCGGGAGAGGACGCCCGCATGACCAGCACCCAGCAGCCGGCCACGGCCACGCCGCTGACGCAGGACGAGCAGATCGAGCAGCTCGGCCGCTACGAGTACGGCTGGGCCGACGCCGACGTCGCCGGCGCGTCGGCGAAGCGCGGTCTGAGCGAGGACGTCGTCCGCGACATCTCGGCCCGCAAGAGCGAGCCCGAGTGGATGCTCGAGCGCCGTCTCAAGGCCCTCAAGCTGTTCGACCGGAAGCCCATGCCCGACTGGGGTTCGGACCTCTCCGAGATCGACTTCCAGAACATCAAGTACTTCGTGCGCTCCACCGAGAAGCAGGCGACGTCCTGGGAGGAGCTGCCCGAGGACATCAAGAACACCTACGACAAGCTGGGCATCCCCGAGGCGGAGAAGCAGCGGCTGGTCGCGGGTGTCGCGGCGCAGTACGAGTCCGAGGTCGTCTACCACCAGATCCGCGAGGACCTGGAGGAGCAGGGCGTCCTGTTCCTGGACACCGACACGGCGCTCAAGGAGCACCCGGAGCTGTTCCGCGAGTACTTCGGCTCGGTGATCCCCTCCGGTGACAACAAGTTCGCCGCGCTGAACACCGCCGTGTGGTCGGGTGGCTCCTTCATCTACGTGCCGCCGGGCGTGCACGTCGAGATCCCGCTGCAGGCCTACTTCCGGATCAACACCGAGAACATGGGCCAGTTCGAGCGGACGCTGATCATCGTCGACGAGGGTGCCTACGTGCACTACGTCGAGGGCTGCACCGCGCCGATCTACAAGTCGGACTCGCTGCACTCCGCGGTCGTCGAGATCATCGTCAAGAAGAACGCCCGCTGCCGGTACACGACCATCCAGAACTGGTCGAACAACGTCTACAACCTGGTCACCAAGCGGGCCGTGGCCCACGAGGGCGCGACCATGGAGTGGGTCGACGGCAACCTCGGCTCCAAGGTGACGATGAAGTACCCGGCCGTGTGGATGACCGGCGAGCACGCCAAGGGCGAGGTCCTCTCGATCGCCTTCGCGGGCGAGGGCCAGCACCAGGACGCCGGCGCCAAGATGGTGCACGCCGCGCCGCACACCTCCTCGACGATCGTGTCGAAGTCGGTGGCCCGCGGTGGTGGCCGCACCTCCTACCGCGGCCTGGTCCAGGTCGACGAGGGCGCCTACGGCTCGAAGTCCACGGTGAAGTGCGACGCGCTGCTGGTCGACACGATCAGCCGGTCGGACACCTACCCCTACGTCGACGTCCGCGAGGACGACGTCGCCATGGGTCACGAGGCGACTGTCTCGCGGGTCAGCGACGACCAGCTCTTCTACCTCATGAGCCGCGGCCTCTCCGAGGACGAGGCCATGGCGATGGTGGTGCGCGGGTTCGTCGAGCCGATCGCCCGCGAGCTGCCCATGGAGTACGCCCTCGAGCTCAACCGGCTCATCGAGCTGCAGATGGAAGGTGCCGTCGGCTGATGCCCGACCAGAACGCCCCCACCACCACCGGGCTGACCACCGAGTCGGCCACCCTCGCCGGCGAGCTGTTCGGCGACGGCGTCGGGACGCAGGCCGGTCCGCCGGCCGTCCCCGCCGCCGGCACCGGCACGGCCGGGCAGGCCGCGCCCGGTGCGCACTCGCACGGCGGGTCCACGCCGACCGGTTCTCCGGCGGAGCGGTTCACCTCGACCGACCCGGAGGCCTTCGGCGTGCCCACCGGGCGCGAGGAGACCTGGCGCTTCACCCCGATGAAGCGGGTCAGGCCGCTGCTCGACGGCGCCCCGTCCGACGCCCACCTCAGCTGGACCACCGACCTGCCCGAGGGCGTCGAGCTGACCAGCGTCGAGGCCGGCGACCCGCTGCTCAAGGGGCTGCCCGAGCCGGTCGACCGGCTGGCCGCCCTGGCCCGGCAGCGCAGCGGCGGCGCCGCGGTCGTCCGCGTGGCCAAGGAGGCCCGGCTGGACCGCCCGGTCACCCTCGGGTTGGCCGGCACCGGCTCCGAGGAGGTCGTCTGGGGCCACCTCGTCATCGAGGTCGGCGCCTTCGCCGAGGCGACGGTCGTGCTCGACCACAGCGGCCTGGCCCGTTACGCCGGGGGCGTCTCCGTCCTCGTCGGCGACGGCGCCCAGGTGAAGCTGGTGTCGGTGCAGGACTGGGCCCCCGGCGCCGTGCACGGCGGGCAGTTCGACGCCGTCGTCGGGCGGGACGCCACCTTCACCCAGGTCGTGGTGACCCTCGGCGGCGACCTCGTCCGCCTGGTCAGCAACGTGCAGTACGCCGGCCCCGGCGGCAGCGCGGAGCTGTTCGGCGTCTACTTCTCCGACGAGACCCAGCACCAGGAGCACCGCCTGTGGGTCGACCACGCGGTGCCCAACTGCACCAGCAACGTGCTCTACAAGGGCGCGCTGCAGGGCGAGGGCGCGCGCACGGTCTGGATCGGCGACGTCCGCATCCGGCCCGCCGCCACCGGCACCGAGACCTACGAGCTCAACCGCAACCTGGTGCTCACGGACGGCGCCCGCGCCGACTCGGTGCCGAACCTGGAGATCGAGACCGGCGAGATCGTCGGCGCCGGGCACGCCAGCGCCACCGGCCGGTTCGACGACGAGCAGCTGTTCTACCTCTGCTCGCGCGGCATCGACGCCGAGACCGCCCGCCGCCTGGTCGTCCGCGGCTTCTTCGCCGACGTCGTCCAGCGGATCGGCCTGGATGCGCTGCAGGACCGGCTGATGGCCTCCATCGACGAGCGCCTCGGCGCCCTGCCGGCCCTCGACGACCAGCCGGTCGAGGTGGCCTGACCATGGCGTTCGAACGCGTCTGCGCCCTCTCCGACATCAAGGAGACGGGCTCGCTGCGGGTCGAGCTGGCCGACATCGACATCGCCGTCGTCCGGTTCGAGGGCGAGGTCTACGCCCTGGAGGACCGGTGCTCGCACGCCGACGTCCCCCTGACGGACGGCGACGTCGAGACCTTCGACGGCGCCCCGACGATCGAGTGCTTCCTGCACGGGTCGTGCTTCGACCTGCGCACGGGCGAGCCCACCAACCTGCCGGCGACCGAGCCGGTCCCCGTCTACCCGGTCCGCGTGGAGGGGGAGGACGTGTACGTCGACACCGAGGCCGACGGCACCCGCCCCGCCGCGGCCGCCAACTGAGGAGCGAGAAGAAGTGTCCGTTCTGGAGATCCGCGACCTGCACGTCAGCGTGGGCGAGGGTGACGACGCCAAGGAGATCCTCCGCGGCGTCGACCTGACCGTCCGCTCCGGCGAGACGCACGCGATCATGGGCCCCAACGGCTCGGGTAAGTCCACGCTGGCCTACTCGATCGCCGGCCACCCGAAGTACACGATCACCGGGGGCAGCGTCACGCTCGACGGCGAGGACGTCCTCGAGATGGGCGTCGACGAGCGGGCCCGCGCCGGCCTGTTCCTGGCCATGCAGTACCCGGTCGAGGTGCCCGGCGTCTCGGTGTCGAACTTCCTGCGCACCGCCGCCACCGCCATCAAGGGCGAGGCGCCGAAGCTGCGCACCTGGGTCAAGGACGTCAAGAGCGAGATGGAACTGCTCGAGATGGACCCGGCCTTCGCCGAGCGCAACGTCAACGAGGGCTTCTCCGGTGGTGAGAAGAAGCGCCACGAGATCCTGCAGATGCGTCTGCTCAAGCCGGGCATCGCGATCCTCGACGAGACCGACTCCGGCCTCGACGTCGACGCGCTGCGGATCGTCTCCGAGGGCGTGAACCGCACCCGCGAGGAGGGCGACGTCGGCGTCCTGCTGATCACGCACTACACGCGGATCCTGCGCTACATCAAGCCGGACTTCGTGCACGTCTTCGTCAACGGCCGGATCGCCGAGGAGGGCGGCCCGGAGCTCGCGGAGAAGCTGGAGAACGAGGGCTACGCGGCGTACGTGAAGGGCACCCAGGAGGTCGCGAGCGCATGACCTCGACCGCCTCGCGTCCCGACACGGGGGCGCGCACCCCGCTCCCCCTGGACGTCGAGGCGATCCGGGCGGACTTCCCGATCCTGTCCCGCACCGTGCGGGACGGGAAGCGGCTGGTCTACCTCGACTCCGGGGCCACCTCGCAGAAGCCGCGCCAGGTGCTGGATGCTGAGCGCTGGTTCTACGAGAACGTGAACGCCGCGCCGCACCGGGGGGCCCACCAGCTCGCCGAGGAGGCGACCGGCGCCTACGAGGAGGCCCGGGCGAAGATCGGCGCGTTCATCGGCGCCCCCGAGAACGAGGTCGTCTTCACCCGGAACACCACCGAGGCGATCAACCTGGTCGCCTACGCCCTCTCCAACGCCGCGACGGCGAAGGAGCCGGAGTTCCGCACCTACGCGGTGGGCCAGGGTGACGAGATCGTCGTCACCGAGATGGAGCACCACGCCGACCTGGTCCCGTGGCAGCAGCTGTGCGAGCGCACCGGCGCGACCCTGCGCTGGCTCGGGCTGACCGACGACGGCCGGCTGGACCTCTCGGACCTGGCCACGGTGGTCAACGAGCGCACCAAGCTCGTCGCCGTCACCCAGCAGTCGAACATCCTCGGCACGATCAACCCGATCGCGCCGATCGTCGAGCGGGCGCACGAGGTCGGCGCGCTGGTGCTGGTCGACGGCGCGCAGTCGGTGCCGCACCAGCCCGTCGACGTCACCGAGCTGGGGGCGGACTTCCTGGTGTTCTCGGGGCACAAGATGCTCGGGCCCACCGGGGTCGGCGTGCTGTGGGGCCGCTACGAGGTGCTCGACAAGCTGCCCCCGTTCCTCACCGGTGGCTCGATGATCGAGGTCGTGCGCATGGAGGGCTCCACCTTCATGCCGCCGCCGCAGCGGTTCGAGGCCGGCGTCCCGATGACCGCGCAGGTGGTCGGGCTCGGCGCCGCCGTCGACTACCTGCAGCGCCTCGGCATGGAGAAGGTCGAGGAGCACGAGCGGGCGCTCACGGCCTACGCGCTGGAGCAGATCGCCGCGATCCCCGGCGTCACGGTGATCGGCCCGCCGGACACAGTGGCCCGCGGCGGAGCGGTCTCCTTCACCGTCGAGGGCATCCACCCGCACGACGTCGGCCAGGTGCTCGACGACCTGGGCATCGCCGTCCGCGTGGGTCACCACTGCGCGTGGCCGGTCGTGCGGCGCTACGGCGTCCCGGCGACCACCCGGGCGACGTTCTACGTGCACACGGGCTACGACGACGTCGACGCGCTGGCCGACGGAATTCGCGCGGCGCAGAAGTTCTTCGGAACGGTGTGAGGTCGATCCGCTGATGCAGCTCGAGTCGATGTACCAGGAGATCATCCTGGACCACTACAAGAACCCGCACGGACGCGGTCTGCGCGACCCGTTCGACGCCGAGGTGCACCACGTCAACCCGACGTGCGGCGACGAGGTGACCCTGCGGGTGAAGCTCGACGGGGACACCGTCGCCGACGTGTCCTACGAGGGCATGGGCTGCTCGATCAGCCAGGCGTCGGTCTCGGCGATGTACGACCTGGTGGTCGGCAAGCCGGTGGCCGAGGCGCTGGAGACCGGCGAGCACTTCATGACCCTCATGCAGGCCAAGGGCGACCCCGCCGTCGCCGAGAAGCTCGAGGACGAGCTGGAGGACGCCGTCGCGTTCGCCGGCGTCTCCAAGTACCCGGCGCGGATCAAGTGCGCGCTGATGAGCTGGATGGCCCTCAAGGACGCGTCCGCCCGAGCCCTGTCCACGACGGTGTCGGCCACCCACCCCACCACCCCGGCCGGAGGCCAGTGATGAGCGAGACCACCGAGAACGCGACCCCCGCCACCGACGGCGCCCCCGGTGACCTGCCGGCCTACAAGTCGGCGCTCATCGAGGACGTCGAGGAGGCGATGCGCGACGTCGTCGACCCCGAGCTCGGCGTGAACGTCGTCGACCTGGGCCTGGTCTACGGCCTGGACGTCGACGAGAACAACGTCGCGATCATCGACATGACGCTGACCTCGGCGGCCTGCCCGCTGACCGACGTCATCGAGGACCAGGCCCGCCAGGCGCTCACCGGCGGCCCCGGCCCCGGTCTGGTCGACGACATCCGGATCAACTGGGTCTGGATGCCGCCGTGGGGCCCGGACAAGATCACCGACGACGGCCGCGAGCAGCTGCGCGCCCTCGGCTTCCGGGTCTAGGGGAGCGCGCGTACGAGCCGTCCCGGCGCGGGGCCCGGAGGGTTCCCGGCGGGACGGCTGGACGCGATCGTCGCCGCTGGGGGACGCCTCGTGGTCGCGGTGCGGCCCGGAGGGTCCCGATGTCGGTGATCACCTCAGATCATCCAGGCGTGCGGCGAAGCCGGCGACCGGCGCGCGCTCGCGCAGCACCCCCACGAACAGCAGCACCGCGCCCACCGCCAGCGCGGCGGCCACCGGCCACGGCAGCGCGCGCACCGCGACCGCCAGCGCCAGGGCCAGCGCCGACCCCGCCCCGACCAGGATCGGCGCGCGGACGCCGGCCCGGCTCCCGGCCACCATCGCGATGCCGGCGGCCGCGAGCACCAGCACGGGGCGCGGTGTGTCGGGGGAGAAGGCGGCCAGCGCGGTCGAGGGCACGGCCGCCACCAGCAGGCCCGGCCCCCACGACGGCCAGGACGGCTCGCGCTCCAGCGCCCGCCCGGCCGCCAGCCACAGACCGCCCGCGGCCGGGAGCGTGTAGGTCTCCACCGTGCTCGTGCCGGCGAGCGCGGCCCCGATCCAGCAGGCGAGCACCAGCTGCACCGCGCCCGCCCGCCAGGCGGCCGTGGCGTCGGCCGCGGTGCCCCGTCCCGTCGTCCGCCCCGTCCACCAGGCCCACGCCAGCGTCGCCACGCCCTGCACCGCCAGGTGGGCCAGCAGCTGGGGGCGTTCCCCCTGGAGGACGAGGAGCAGCACGGCCAGGGCGGCGACGACCGCGGCGGAGACGACCGTGGCCCGCCGGGAGTCGCGGTCCAGCGCAGCGGCGGTGCCGAGCGCGAGCAGGTACAGCGCGGTCAGCAGGACGGCGGCGCCGGCGGGGGAGGCCCAGCCGTCGGGGAGCCCCAGCAGCGCGGCCCCGGCCAGGCAGCCCACCGCCGTCGGCGCGGCCACGGGGCGGTCCTCGGGGCGCAGCGCCGCCACCCACACCGTGGGGGCCGCGGTCAGGAGCAGCAGCAGCGCCAGTGCTGACCAGTGCGTGCCCGCGACCAGGCGCAGCACCGACAGGGCGGCCAGCAGCACCCCGCCGGTCAGCGCCGCCGGCAGCAGCAGGCCGCGGCGCCAGCCGTCGAGCACGCCGGCCGCCACGGTCGCGACCAGGACGCCGACGAACCCGGCCACGGCGACGACGACCGGGCCCCCGGCCGACGACGCCCCGGCGACCGCGGCCCCGGGAAGGGCACCGGAGACGACGGGGACCAGGCGCGGGGGTCCGAGCAGCACGTCCAGCGGCGCCCGCAGCCGGGCCAGCAGCAGCCCGCCCGCGGCGGCCGCCACCAGCGCGGCCGCCGACCACCGCCCGCCCGCGGCGTCGGTCCAGGACTCCTGCAGGCCGGCCAGCGCGCCGGCCGCGAACCAGGGGCCGGTCGTCACGAGCACCGCCCGGGCGACCAGGGGGCGGGCGAACAGCGCCACCACCAGCCCGGCCAGCGCGACGCCCAGCAGGAACTCGGTCCGCACCGGCGCGGCGACGCCGTCCACCAGTCGCAGGACGGCGAGCTGCAGCCCGGCCCACGCCGCGAGCGGCCAGGCGGCCGTCGCGGGGCAGGTGCGGTGCAGCAGGACGAACGCGCCGGCGAGCACCAGCGGCAGCAGCGGCTCGCCGGTGCGCGGGGCGCCGACGTCACCGGTGGCGAGTGCGAGGCCCGCGGAGGTGGCCGCGAAGGTCTCCGCCGAGCTGCCCAGCCGCGCGCGGGCGGCCCGCACGGAGGCGACCGCGGCGACGGCCGCGGGCACCAGGAGTGCGCCCCGGACCAGCGGCCCGCCCCGGAGGGAGGCCAGCGCCGCGGCGCCGCTCACCAGCAGCACCGCGCCCACGGCGAGGAGCACCTGCGGCGGGCGCGCCGCGTACGGGAACGGCGGCACCGGCGTCGGCGCTCCCGGCCGGGTCGTCCGCGCCTCCGGGGTCACCGCAGCACCGTGCCCGCGCCCGTGCCGCCCGAATCACCGTGAATCCGCTCGGATGCACGCGCTGGAGCGCCTACCCTGGGTTCAGTGATCACGACGACCGGCCTCGAGCTGCGCGCCGGCGCCCGCATCCTCATCAGCGAGGCCACCCTGCGGGTGCAGCCCGGTGACCGCATCGGGCTCGTCGGGCGCAACGGCGCCGGCAAGACCACCACGCTCACCACCCTGGCCGGCGAGCGCCTCCCGCACGCCGGGAAGGTGGAGGTGTCCGGCGAGATCGGCTACCTGCCGCAGGACCCGCGCAGCGGCGACCTCGACATCACCGCCAGCGACCGCGTGCTCTCCGGCCGCGGGCTCGACGTCCTGAAGGCGCAGCTGGTCAAGGCGCAGGTGGCCATGGCCGAGCCCGCGGACGACGACGAGCGCGACCGGGCCGTCCGCCGCTACGGCCGGCTGGAGGACCAGTTCGCCGCGCTCGGCGGGTACGCCGCGGAGAGCGACGCCGCCCGGATCTGCACCAACCTGGGCCTGCCCGACCGGGTGCTCGCGCAGCCGCTGCGCACCCTGTCCGGTGGGCAGCGGCGCCGGGTCGAGCTCGCCCGCATCCTGTTCTCCGACGCCGAGACGCTGCTCCTCGACGAGCCGACCAACCACCTCGACGGCGACTCGATCACCTGGCTCAAGGGCTTCCTGGCCGGCCACAAGAGCGGGTTGATCGTCATCAGCCACGACGTCGAGCTGCTGGACGCCGTCGTCAACAAGGTGTGGCACCTGGACGCCAACCGGGCCACGGTCGACGTCTACAACCTCGGCTGGAAGCCCTACCTGGCCCAGCGCGAGACCGACGAGCGGCGCCGCAAGCAGGAGCGGGCGAACACCGAGCGCAAGATCGACACCCTCAACGCCCAGGCCGACAAGATGCGCGCCAAGGCGACCAAGGCCAAGGCCGCGAAGAGCATGGACAAGCGGGCCGAGCGGCTGGCCGCCGGCCTGGCCGACGTGCGGGTGCAGGACAAGGTCGCCAAGCTCCGGTTCCCCACGCCGGCCGCGTGCGGGAAGACGCCGCTCACCGCCGAGGGGCTGTCCAAGAGCTACGGCTCGCTGGAGATCTTCACCGACGTCGACCTCGCCGTGGACCGCGGCGCCCGCGTCGTCGTCCTGGGCCTGAACGGTGCCGGGAAGACGACGCTGCTGCGGATGCTCGCGGGCACCGAGTCGCCGGACACCGGGGAGGTGAAGCCCGGGCACGGGCTGCGCGTGGGCTACTACGCGCAGGAGCACGAGACGCTCGACATGGACCGCACGCTGCTGGAGAACATGCGGTCGTCGGCGCCCGACAGCACCGACACCGAGCTGCGCCGCATCCTGGGCGCCTTCCTCTTCTCGGGGGAGACGGTCGACCAGCGGACCGGCACGCTCTCCGGTGGCGAGCGCACCCGGCTGGCGATGGCGACGCTGGTCGTCTCCGGCGCGAACGTGCTGCTGCTCGACGAGCCGACCAACAACCTGGACCCGGCCAGCCGCGAGCAGGTGCTCGAGGCGCTGCGCACCTACACCGGGGCGATCGTGCTGGTCACCCACGACGAGGGCGCCGTGCGGGCGCTGGACCCCGACAAGGTCATCCTGCTGCCCGACGGCACCGAGGACGCCTGGAGCGAGGACCTCGCCGACCTGGTCGAGCTGGCGTAGCACCCGGCCGGTTGACCCCTGAGCCCCGCCACGGCCCCATTCGGACCGGCCGCCTCCGTTCACATGGCCGACGTCCCCCGTCTGGGTGATCATGGGTCGGAGGTAGCCGTGGTCGACCGGACGGCGGCACCAGGGACGGACAAACCAGACGACGGGCCGTCGCGCGCCGGCACCTCCGTGCCGGTGGGCCGGTGGCCGACACGGAGGGCAGCCATGGCCGACCAGAGCACCGCGGACCTCGGCAAGGGCAAGCGCATCACCGGTGGTGACCGGTCGTCGCTCGCCGACGAGCTGCGCAAGCGGTACGACGAGGGCGAGAGCATCCGGTCGCTGGCCACCTCGACGAACCGGTCCTACGGCTTCGTGCACCGGCTGCTGTCGGAGTCCGGGGCCTCGCTGCGCAGCCGCGGCGGGGCCAACCGGAATAGTAAGAAGGCGTGAGCGCAGACCCCACCAGTTCCCCTCCGCCCGGCTGGGTGCGGACGAGCCGCGACGGCGCCGTCCTCACCGTCACCCTCGACCGGCCCGACCAGCTCAACGCGCAGACGCCGGAGACCTGGGCGGCCCTGGCCGACGTCGGGGCGTCGCTCGGCGACGACGTGCGTGTCGTCGTCCTGCGCGGCTCGGGCCGCTCCTTCTCGGCCGGGCTGGACCGCAGCATGTTCGACACCGGCTCGGCCGCCGGCGGCGGGCTCGGCGAGCTCGTCCGGCTCCCGGTCGAGGAGGCGGAGGAGCGGATCCGCGGATACCAGGCCGGCTTCCGCTGGCTGCGCTCGCCGGGGGTGGTCTCGATCGCCGCCGTGCAGGGCCACGCCATCGGCGCCGGCGCTCAGCTGGCCCTCGCCTGCGACCTGCGCGTGTTCAGCGACGACGCGCAGCTGAGGCTCCCCGAGGTGACGCTCGGCCTGGTCCCCGACCTGACCGGCACCAGCACGCTGGTGGAGCTGGTGGGCTACGCGCGGGCGCTGGAGCTGTGCCTGACCGGTCGCGCCGTCGGCGCCGCCGAGGCCCACGCCATCGGCCTGGCTACCGCCGCGGTCCCGCGGGCGGAGCTGGACGACGCCGTCGCCGACCTGACCGCGGCCCTGCTGGCCCCGCCCGTGGGTGCGAGCCGGGCCACCGCGGCGCTGGTCCGCTCCGCCGTCCGCAACGACGCCGGGACCCAGGACGCCGCCGAGCGCGCCGCCCAGGTGCAGCGGCTGCACGATCTCGTCAGCGGTCGCTGAGAGGGTCCCAGGAACAAGCGCGGTCGCGCCCGGGTTGCAGCAGCCGCCGGGGCCGACCGGCGGGACGAGGGAGGTGGCGTGGACGTGAACCAGTCCATGACCTCCATGGCCGCCATGCGCTCGTTCAAGCGCGACCCGGCGGTGACCGCCCGCCGGCTCCCGCCCGGCACCGTCCGGCGGATCGTCGGCATCGCCCGGCCCTACCGCCGGGAGCTGACCTTCTTCCTGGTGCTGGTGATCGGCTCGTCGGTCATCGGCGTCATCACCCCGCTGCTGGCCGGCGACATCGTCAACCGGATCGCCGGGCTCGAGGGCACCGCGGGCGACATCGTGCAGATCGCGCTGGTCATCGCCGGCCTGGCGGTCCTCGACGCGGCGATCTCGCTCGGCACGCGCTGGTACTCCGCGCGGATCGGCGAGGGGGTCATCTACGACCTGCGCAGCCAGGTCTTCGAGCACGTCCAGCGGATGCCGGTCGCCTTCTTCACGCGCACCCAGACCGGGGCGCTGGTGAGCCGGCTCAACAACGACGTCGTGGGCGCGCAGCAGGCGTTCACCTCGACGCTCTCCGGCGTGGTCAGCAACGTCATCGGGCTGGTGCTCACCGCTGGCGTGATGCTGACCCTCTCCTGGCAGATCACGCTGCTGTCGCTGGTGCTCGTGCCGCTGTTCGTCCTGCCCGCCCGCCGCATCGGCCGCCGGCTGCAGGAGATCACGCGGGAGTCCTACGCGCTCAACGCGTCTATGAACGCCACGATGACCGAGCGGTTCAACGTCGCCGGCGCGCTGCTGGTGAAGCTGTTCGGCCGGCCGGCGGTCGAGGCGGAGTCCTTCCGCGGCCGCGCCGCCCGCGTGCGCGACATCGGCGTCCTCTCGGCCATGTACGGCCGCACCTTCTTCACCGCGCTGACGCTGGTGGCGGCGCTGGCGACCGCGCTGGTGTACGGCCTGGGCGGCTGGCTGGCCTTCACCGGTGAGCTCAGCCCCGGCGACGTGGTGGCGCTCGCGCTGCTGCTGTCGCGGCTCTACGGGCCGCTGACCGCGCTGTCCAACATCCGCGTGGACGTGATGAGCGCGATGGTCAGCTTCGACCGCGTCTTCGAGGTGCTCGACCTCCCGCCGATGATCCGCCAGGCCCCCGACGCCGTCCCCGTGCCGGCCGGGGACCGGTCCATCGAGTTCGACCACGTCTCCTTCAGCTACCCGTCCGGCGCCGACGTCTCGCTGCCGTCGCTGGAGGAGGTGTCGCTGCCCGAGCACGGCGGCCCGGTCGACGTCCTGCACGACGTCTCCTTCCGCGTGGAGCCCGGCCACCTGGTCGCGCTGGTCGGGCACTCGGGCGCGGGCAAGTCGACGATCGCCCACCTGGTGCCCCGGCTGTACGACGCGACCGGTGGGACGGTGCGCGTCGGAGGGGTGGACGTGCGGCAGGCGACGCTCGAGTCGCTGCGCGACGCGGTCGGCGTCGTCAGCCAGGACGCGCACCTGTTCCACGACACGATCGGCGCCAACCTGCGCTACGCGCGCCCGGAGGCCACCGACGAGCAGGTGTGGGAGGCGCTCACCGGCGCCCGGATCGCCGACCTCGTGCGCTCGCTGCCCGAGGGGCTGGAGACGGTGGTCGGGGACCGCGGCTACCGCCTCTCGGGTGGGGAGAAGCAGCGGCTGGCGATCGCCCGGGTCCTGCTCAAGGCGCCGGGCATCGTCATCCTCGACGAGGCGACGGCGCACCTGGACAGCGAGTCCGAGGCCGCCGTGCAGCACGCGCTCGACACCGCGCTGGCCGGTCGCACCTCGCTGGTCATCGCGCACCGGCTCTCCACCATCCGCAGCGCCGACCAGATCCTGGTCGTCGACGAGGGCCGGATCGTCGAGGCGGGGACGCACGAGGAGCTGCTGGCGCGCGGCGGCCGGTACGCCGACCTGCACCGCACCCAGTTCGCGCAGGAGGAGCGCCGGTCCGCGGTCGTCGGGTGACCGCAACGATGGCGGTGCGCGCCTGGTCGAGCACGCACCGTGGTGGGCGCTCGGGGAGGGCGGAGAAGTGCCGGTCCGGACGGCGGAGAACTCCGGCGAGCATCGGACGCGTTGGTCACCGGGACCACTAGCGTCACACCTGTCCCGGGCGGCCGCAGCCCGGGGCACGTGGCCGGGCTGGCGCGGCCGCGCAGGACAGCAGCACGCGTCGGGACGCACCGACGACCGCCAGCGAGGAGGAGACGTGACCGCAGCCCACCCGCAGGACGCCCAGATCCAGGCGCTCTACGCCGAGTTCATCGACGGCTGGAACCGGCGCAGCGGCGCGGCGGTGGCGGCCGGCTTCGCCGACGACGGTGACATCATCGGGTTCGACGGCAGCCACCACCGCGGCCGGCTGTCCATCGCGGCGGACCTCCGCCAGGTGTTCTCGTCGCACCAGACACCCGCCTACGTCGCGGTGGTCCGCTCGGTCCGGCCCGTCGGTGAGGGCGTGGCGATGCTGACCGCGCACGCCGGCATGATCCCGGCCGGCGGGAGCGACCTCGACCCCGCGCTGAACGCCGTCCACACGATGATCGCCGTCGACGAGGGCCGCGGTCGCTGGCGCATCTCGCTGTTCCAGGCCACCCCGGCCGCCTGGCACCAGCACCCCGAGGCGCGGGAGGCCCTGACCGAGGAGCTGCGGGGGCTGCTCATCCCGCAGTGAGCCCGGGTCAGCCGACCGTGGCGTCCACCTGCACGTCGTCGAGCTGCTCCACCCGCACCCGCGCACCCGTCCGGCCCAGGTCGGCGACCACCCCGCCGGCGACCGAGAGGGCGACCTCCATCTCGGCCGGGGGGCCGACGGCGCGGAACTCGTAGGGGGAGGTCAGCAGCTCGCCATCGATGCGCAGCGCGCCGGGAGAGCCGGTCACGGCGCTGGACGCGACGACCCGCACCCCGTCGACCTGCAGGGCTTCCGCGCCGGCGCCGCGCAGCTCCTGGACGGCGCCGAGCACGACCGAGGCGGGGACGGCGCCGTCGGGGTCCTGCACCGTCATCCGCAACCCGGGGCCGCGGGCCGGCAGGGTGCCGGCGAGGATGCCGATGGCCTCCGCGCGCGACCGCGCCTCCTCGAGCGCGCTGCCGGACTCCTCCGACCCGCTGCCCAGCTCCTCGACGGTCTGCCGGGTGCGGCTGATCTCCTCGCGCAGCGTCTCCTCGCGCGCGTTGAGCTCGTCGAGCAGGACCACCAGGTCGGCCTCGCTGCGCACGTCCTGCTCGGCCGGCTGGTCGGTGCTGCGGATCTGCACGACCAGCGCGAAGCCCAGCACGACGGTCAGGGCCGCGGTCGCGGCGACGGCGACCGGCCTGCTCCACGACCGGATCGACCCTGACTGTGAAGTAGAGGTCGAGATCAGCTCGGCGGGTTGGTCCTGCCCACCAGGACCGTCGTCCTCGGCGCGCACGGCCTGGACGGCCGGCGGGATCCCCGGGGTGTCGGGGCGGCCGTCCTCGGGAGCGGCCGGCTGACCGTGCTCCGGGCCCTCTCGTGCGTCGCCGTCCATCGACGCCCACAGTAGGTCAGCGCCCGGGCCCGGTGGCGGTGGTCGGCCGGTCGCGTCGCGCCCGTCCGGTCACGTCGTTGCAGCCGCTGCAACGACAGCTCAGCCGGCCGGACGGTAGGGGGGAGCGGCTCCTGCGGCGGCACGCTGCTCGGCGGCATGGGTGCGCAGCGCGTGCAGCACCGCCCGGTTCACCACCCAGTACAGGACGTAGAGGAAGAGGCCGACGAGGACGAGGTACGTGGCCAGGCCGATCAGCGACATCACCGCTGTGACGCTAACGGCCCGGGAACTCCGCGCCGAGCACGGCGTCGTAACGGTCGAGCAGGACGGCCGCGATCCGCTCGTCGGGCAGCAGCGGTGCGGTGACGACGTCGGCGCCCGCGCCGGTGAGCTTGTCGTGGAAGTGCCCCGGGGCGAGCAGGTACGAGGCGATGACCACGCGCCGGGCGCCCCGCTCCCGCGCGGCCGCGACCGCGTCGGGCACCGGGGGCTGGGCGGCCGAGCCGTAGCCCGTGGTCACCGGCCCGGCCCACGACTCCTGCAGCAGCGCGGCCGTCCGGTCGACGTCGGCCACCGACCGGGCGTCGCTGGACCCGGCGGCGGCCAGCACGACCGCGGTGGCGGGGTCGGCCGGGTCTGCGCCGGCCTCCACCAGCCGGGCGTGCAGCACCTCGGCCAGCCGGGGGTCGGGCCCCAGCGGCCGGGCCGCGACCGCGGAAGCATGCGCGGCGACGGCCCCGGCGATGTCGACGTGCACGTGGTAGCCGCCGGAGAGCAGCAGCGGGACGACGACGGCGGGGCGGCCCTCGGCGGCCAGCCCGGCGACGACGTCGACGACGGTCGGTGGCTGGACGTCGACGAACGCCGCGGTGGTGACCAGCCCGGGGCGCAGCGCCCGGGCGGCGAGCGCCAGCTCGGCGATGAGCCGGCGGCCGGTCGGGTTGCGGGTGCCGTGCGCGCAGGCGACCAGGACGGGGGCTGGGGGAGCGGTCACCGGGCGCGGGGGGAGTCGAGGGCGTGCATGGCTCCGGTCAGGTGGTCGGTGGCGAGGGAGCCCGGCGGCCCGGGCCCTCGACGACGGAGGCCCGGGCGGCCGCGGCCCCTGCCCCCCGGCTCGCGCCGGTGAGCAGGGATCCGCGACCGCCCGGGCCCAGGTTCGCGTGCGTCGTGCGGAGGGTCAGCTCTGCCGCAGCGACCGCAGCACGTACTGCATGATGCCGCCGTTGCGGTAGTAGTTCGCCTCGCCGGGGGTGTCGATCCGGACGCGGGCGTCGAACTCGACGTCACCGGCCTTGACCTTCACCGTCCGCGGGGTCTCGCCGTCGTTGAGGGCGGTGATCCCGGTGATGGTGAACTCCTCGTCGCCGGTGAGGCCGAGCGACTCGCGGTTCTGGCCCTCGGGGAACTGCAGCGGCAGGACGCCCATGCCGATGAGGTTGGAGCGGTGGATCCGCTCGTAGCTCTCGGCGATGACGGCCTTGACGCCGAGCAGCGCGGTGCCCTTGGCGGCCCAGTCGCGCGACGAGCCCGAGCCGTACTCCTTGCCGGCCAGCACGACCAGCGGGATGCCGGCCTCCTGGTAGGCCTGGGAGGCGTCGTAGATCGTCGTCGTCTCGCCGGTCAGGTGGTTCTTGGTGACGCCACCCTCGGTGCCCGGCACCAGCTGGTTGCGCAGCCGGATGTTGGCGAAGGTGCCGCGGATCATGACCTCGTGGTTCCCGCGGCGCGAGCCGTAGGAGTTGAAGTCGCGGCGGTCCACGCCGTGCTCGCGGAGGTACTTCCCGGCGGGGCTGTCGGCCTTGATCGAGCCGGCCGGCGAGATGTGGTCGGTGGTCACCGAGTCGCCGAGCACCGCGAGGGTGCGGGCGCCGGTGATGTCCTCGACCGGGGCCGGCTCGGCCGGCATGCCCTCGAAGTACGGGGGACGCCGGACGTAGGTGCTCTCCTCCGCCCAGTCGAAGGTGTCACCGGTCGGCGTGGGCAGGTTCTGCCACTGCTCGGTGCCGGCGAACACGTCCTCGTAGCTGCGGCCGAACTGCTCGGCAGAGACCGCCTGGTCGATGACCCGCTGGACCTCCTGCGGCGAGGGCCAGATGTCGCGCAGGAAGACGTCGTTGCCGTCGGCGTCCTGACCCAGGGGGTCGTTGTTCAGGTCGATGTCCATGGACCCGGCCAGCGCGTAGGCGATGACCAGCGGCGGCGACGCCAGGTAGTTCATCTTCACGTCGGGGTTGATGCGGCCCTCGAAGTTCCGGTTGCCCGAGAGCACCGAGACGACGGCGAGGTCGGCCTCGTTGACCGCGTTGGACACCGGCTCGGGGAGCGGGCCGGAGTTGCCGATGCAGGTGGTGCAGCCGTAGCCGACCAGGTAGAAGCCCAGCTTCTCCAGGTACGGGGTGAGCTCGGCCTTCTCGTAGTAGTCCATGACGACCTTGGACCCGGGGGCCAGCGTCGTCTTGACCCACGGCTTGGTGGCCAGGCCGCGCTCGACGGCGTTCTTGGCCAGCAGCGCGGCGCCGATCATCACCTGCGGGTTCGAGGTGTTGGTGCAGGAGGTGATCGCGGCGATGACCACGTGGCCGTGGTCGACCTCGGTCTCGGTGCCGTCCTCCATGACCACGCGGGTCGGCTTGGAGGGCCGGTCGCCGACCGGGCCGCCGTCGTAGTGGTGCGGCTTGCCGGCCTCGCCGTTGCCGTGCGTCTCGGCGATCGGGTCGGACGCCGGGAAGGTCTCGGCGACGGCCTCGTCGACGGCGGAGGTGACGCCGTAGGGCTTCTCCTGCGCCGGGACGCCGGGCTTGCGGTCCTCGCCGCCGGTCTCGTCGGCCTGCACGTAGTCGGCCAGCGCCTCGCGGAACGCGGGCTTGGCCTCGGTGATGGCCACGCGGTCCTGCGGGCGCTTCGGCCCGGCGATGCTGGGGACGACGGTGGCGAGGTCGAGCTCGAGGTACTCGGAGAACTGCAGCTCGCGCGACGGGTCGTGCCAGAGGCCCTGCTCCTTGGCGTAGGCCTCGACCAGCTTGACCTGCTCCTCGCTGCGGCCGGTGAGCTGCAGGTAGGTGATGGTCTCCTCGTCGATGGGGAACATCGCCGCGGTGGAGCCGAACTCGGGGCTCATGTTGCCGATCGTGGCGCGGTTGGCCAGCGGCACCGCCGAGACGCCCTCGCCGTAGAACTCGACGAACTTCCCGACCACGCCGTGCTGGCGCAGCATCTCGGTGATGGTGAGCACCAGGTCGGTGGCGGTGGCGCCGTCGGGGAGCTGGCCGGAGAGCTTGAAGCCCACCACGCGGGGGATGAGCATCGAGACCGGCTGGCCGAGCATCGCGGCCTCGGCCTCGATGCCGCCGACGCCCCAGCCCAGCACGCCCAGGCCGTTGACCATCGTGGTGTGGCTGTCGGTGCCCACGCAGGTGTCGGGGTAGGCGATCGTGCGGTCGCCCTCCTGGCGCGGGAAGACCACGCGGGCCAGGTGCTCGATGTTGACCTGGTGGACGATGCCGGTGCCCGGGGGGACGACCTTGAAGTCGCTGAACGCGCCTTGGCCCCAGCGCAGGAACTGGTAGCGCTCGCCGTTGCGCTCGTACTCGATCTCGACGTTGCGCTCGAAGGACTCCGGCGTGCCGAAGACGTCGGCGATCACCGAGTGGTCGATGACCAGTTCGGCCGGGGCGAGCGGGTTGATCTTCTGCGGGTCGCCGCCGAGCTCGGCCATGGCCTCGCGCATCGTGGCGAGGTCGACGATGCAGGGGACGCCGGTGAAGTCCTGCATCACCACGCGGGCGGGGGTGAACTGGATCTCCTGGTCGGGCTCGGCCGACGGGTCCCAGTTCGCCAGCGCCCGGATGTGGTCGGCGGTGATGTCCGCGCCGTCCTCGGTGCGCAGCAGGTTCTCGAGGAGGACCTTCAGGCTGAAGGGCAGCTTCTCCGCGCCCTCCACCGCGTCGAGCCGGTAGATGTCGTACTCGGTGCCGTCGACGGAGAGCGTCGACCGGGCTCCGAAGCTGTCCTTGCTGGCTGCCACTTCTCTGCGCCTACCCCTCGTGGTTCATCACGCGTCGTTGACCACCCCCGATCATCCCAGCCCGTGGCCGGGAGCACCGAGTCAGGCGACCCTTCCCTCACCCGGTGACCTCCGTCACGGGTGCCGAAACGCGGGCGAGGGCGCATCCCTCCCACCCGGGCAGGCGCAGCAGCCCCACCGCTCGCCGGCGGACGGCGTGCCGGGTCGGGGTGCCGCCCCCGATCGCGGGAGCGCCGTTACGGTCCCGCCTCATGACCGCGCTCGACCCGTCGGCACCCGCTTCCGCGGCCGCCCCGCCCGCCCTGCGGGTGGCCGCGAACGCGACGCGGGGGCGTGTGGTGACCGCCGTCCTCTGGGTGGCGCTGGCCCTGGCGTTCGCGGCCACCTGCGCCGTGCGCGGCCTGCCGACCGACCGGGTCGTCCTGCTCGGCTGGGTGCTCGCCGGGCTGGCCGTCACCTCGGTGACGCACGGCTGGCGGCGCCTGGTGCGGCTGCTGGCCGACTGGCTGCCGCTGGTCGCGGTGCTGCTGGCCTACGACGCCACCCGCGGCCTGGCCGACGGCCTGGGCGTGCCGGTGGCCGTGGCGGAGGTGGCCGACGCCGACCGCTGGCTCACCGGTGGGGTGCTGCCCACCGTCTGGCTGCAGGAGCACGTGCAGGCCGACTGGTGGAAGGCCGTGGCGACGCTGGTCTACAGCAGCCACTTCGTCCTCACCCCCGTCGTCCTCGCGGTGCTGTGGCTGCGCGACCGCGCCCGCTGGGCGCACTGCGCCCGCCTGGTGGTGGCGCTGTCCCTGGCCGGGCTGGCCACCTACGTGCTCTACCCGGCGGCCCCGCCGTGGCTGGCGGCCAAGCAGGGGGTGATCGAGCCGGTCGCGCGGAGCAGCAGCGCCGGGTGGGAGGTGCTGGGGCTGCCGCGGGCCGGGGTGCTGCTCGACGCCGGGCAGGGGCAGGTGAACCTGGTCGCCGCCGTCCCCTCGCTGCACACCGCGTTCGCCGTGCTCATGTGCACCGTGCTGCTCCCGCTGGCGCGGCACGCCTGGCAGCGCGTGGGGCTGGTCGCCTACGCGGTCCTCATGCCCGTCGTCCTGGTCTGGTCGGGGGAGCACTACGTCGTGGACACGCTGCTCGGCGCCGCGTACGCCTGCGCCGTCGTCCTGCTCGCGCCGCCGGCCGGGCGGGCGCTGCGGGCGGCGGCCCGGGCCGCCGGGCCCCTACCGTGGCGGGCGTGACCGGCACCGTCCCCGACCCGCTGCCCGGCTGGCTGACCGCCGCCCGCCGCATCACCGCGCTCACCGGTGCGGGCATCTCCACCGACAGCGGCATCCCCGACTACCGCGGGCCGAACGGCGTCTGGACCCGCGACCCCGACGCCGAGAAGCTCGTGACCCTCTCCTACTACGTCGCCGACCCCGACATCCGGCGCCGGGCCTGGCTGATGCGGCGGGACATGGGCGCGTTCGACGTGCGCCCCAACCCCGGGCACGCCGCGCTGGTCGACCTCGAGCGGCAGGGCCGTCTGCGGGCGCTGGTCACCCAGAACGTCGACGGGCTGCACCAGGCGGCGGGGTCGGACCCGGCGCGGGTGGTGGAGATCCACGGCACCGTGCACGAGGTCGAGTGCCTCGGCTGCCGCGCCCGGACGACGATGGCCGAGGCGCTGGAGCGGGTGGCCGCGGGGGAGCCGGACCCGCCCTGCCTCGACTGCGGCGGCATCCTCAAATCGGCGACGATCAGCTTCGGGCAGCTGCTGGAGCCCGACGTCGTCGAGGCCGCGGTGGACGCCGCGCGCGACTGCGACGTGCTGCTCGCGGTGGGCACGTCGCTGCAGGTGCACCCGGCGGCGGGGCTGGTCGACGTCGCCGTCGGCCACGGGGCCCGGGTGGTGGTGGTCAACGCCGAGCCGACGCCCTACGACGACGTCGCCGACCTCGTCGTCCGCGATCCGATCGGGACGGCGCTGCCGCGGCTGGTCGCCGCCGGCTGACGCCTTCCTCCCTCACCGCGGAGCGTCCTCCCTCGCCGCGCACCGTGAGGGAGGACCCTCGACGATCAGGTGCCCCGATCCCGGCGGAGAGGGGCAGCGCCGTGCCGCGCCGCTCGTCGCCGTCCCCGCCGACCGATAGCGTGACGGGGACCACTCGACGGCCGGCCCCGCACCGGCCCAGCACCCCCCGGGAGCCGGCATGCGCGTACCCCTCACCAGTCGCGACTTCCTCGACCGCGCGGAGCTCGTCTACGGCGACCGCGTCGGCATCGTCGACGAGCCGGCGCAGCCCGCGCCGTCGCTGGGCGAGGTCTCCTACCGGGAGGTGGCCCGGCGCGGCCGCGCGCTGCAGGCGGGCCTGGACGAGCTGGGTGTCGGCGAGGGCGAGCGGGTGGCGATCGTCAGCCACAACTCCGCGCGGCTGCTCGAGCTGCTGCTGGCGGTGCCCTCCTCCGGCCGGGTCGCGGTGCCGATCAACTTCCGGCTGCAGCCCGAGGAGGTCGAGTACATCGTCGGCCACTCCGGCGCTCGGGTGCTGCTGGTCGACCCGGAGCTGGAGACCTCGCTCAAGGGCGTGCGCGCCGAGCACCGCTTCGGCACGGGGGAGGAGTACGAGCAGCTGCTCCGCTTCGACGCCGAGCCGCGCCCCTGGGCGGAGCCGGACGAGGACGCGACGGCGACGATCAACTACACCAGCGGGACGACGGCGCGGCCCAAGGGCGTGCAGATGACCCACCGCAACATCTGGGTCAACGCGGTGACCTTCGGCATGCACATGCAGGTCAGCGACCGCGACGTCTACATGCACACGCTGCCGATGTTCCACTGCAACGGCTGGGGCCTGCCCTACGCGATGGCCGGCGTCGGCGCCCGCCAGGTGGTGATCCGCAAGGTCGACGGCGCGGAGATCCTGCGCCGCGTCGACCAGCACGGCGTGACGCTGATGGCCGGGGCGCCCGCGGTGTGGAACGCCGTCCTCGAGGCCGCCGCGGACTGGGACGGCGAGATCCCCGGGCGCGACCGGGTGCGGATCATCGTCGCGGGGGCGCCGCCGCCGTCGCGGACCATCGCCCGGGTGGAGGCCGAGCTCGGCTGGGAGTTCAACCAGATCTACGGCCTCACCGAGACCGCGCCGCTGCTCACCATCAACCGGCCGCGCGCCGAGTACGACGACCTCGACCCGGAGGAGCGCGCCCGGCGGCTTTCCCGGGCCGGCGTGCCGTCGATCGGCACCCGGATGGCGGTCAGCGACACCGGCGAGGTGCTGGCGCGCAGCAACACCGTGCTCGCCGGCTACTGGGAGAACCCCGACGCCTCGGCCGAGGCGCTCGACGGCGGCTGGTTCCACACCGGGGACGGCGGTTCGCTGGACGAGCAGGGCTACCTGACGATCTCCGACCGCAAGAAGGACGTGATCATCACCGGGGGCGAGAACGTCTCCTCGATCGAGGTCGAGGACGTGGTGTTCAGCCACCCGTCGGTCGCGGAGGTGGCGGTCATCGGCATCCCGGACGAGAAGTGGGGCGAGATGGTCACCGCGATCGTCGTCCTCGCCGAGGGGGAGCAGGCGACCGAGGCCGACATCATCGCCCACTGCAAGGCGCGGATCGCCGGCTACAAGGCGCCCAAGCGGGTGGAGTTCCGCGACGAGCTGGCCCGCACCGCCACCGGGAAGATCCAGAAGTTCAAGCTCCGCGAGGACTTCTGGGCCGGCTCCGAGCGCAAGGTCAACTGACGGCGGGCCGGGCGCGGCGGCTCAGCCGTCGCGCTCGGCCACCAGCCGGTCGGTGGTGCGGCGGATGCGGTGCACCTGCCGGGAGAGCGTCATGTCCAGGATCCGGTCGACCGGCGGGACCTCGCCCAGCCGCGCCAGCCCCATCCACCGCGGGACGGCGACCGAGCGCGACCAGTAGGAGCCCAGGCTGCGCGCCACCTGATCGGCGACCCGCTCCGTGCGGATGCCGGGGGAGAGCCGCCCCTCGGCGTCCTCGTCGGAGACCGGCGCGGCGCCCCGGCCGCGCACCAGCCACTCGGTCGACACCGGCCCCGGGGTGACCGAGTGGACCCGCACGCCGCGGGCGGTCACCTCCCGCCGCAGCCCCTTCACGAAGCCGTGCGCGCCGGCCTTGGTCGCGGAGTAGACGGTCAGCGGCGGCACCTGCGACAGCGCGGCGGCGGAGGCGGTGACGAGGACGTCGGCGCGGCCCCGCTCGGCGGCCGCCGCCAGCAGGTGCGGGAGCGCGATGCGGGCGAGGTCGACGACCCCGGTGAGGTTGGTGGCGATCATCGTCTCGACGGCGTCCTGCGGCGTGTCCTCGACCAGGGCGGCGTAGCCGATCGCCGCGTTGAGGACCACGGCGTCCAGGCGCCCGTGCTCGGCGACCACCCGCTCGACCAGCGCAACCCGGTCGGTGGCGGAGCGGACGTCGGCCGGCACCCCGGTGGCGCCGTCGACGCCGGCCAGCGCCTCGGACAGCCGCGCCTGGTCGCGGGCGCAGGCCACCACCCGCGCGCCGTCGGCGGCCAGGCGGTGGACGACGGCGCGGCCGATGCCGGTGCTCCCGCCGGTGACGAGGACGACGCGATCCTGGAGGTCGGGCACGGCGCGGTTGTGCCCAGGCCCCGCCGGGCACAACCGCGCCGTGCCCGATCCGAAGCCCGTCCCGCCCACCTACGTCGACGCGACCCGGCTGTGGGTCGACTCCCGGCCCCGGGCGTGGGTGCAACGCCGCGGGGAGGCGGCGATCCTGCGGCGACTCGGCGGCGAGGTGCGCGGCGGCACCGTCCTCGAGCTGGGCACCGGACGACGGGGGACCGGCCTGCGGCTGGCCCTCGACGTCTTCGGGGCGGACCGGGCCGAGGGCGTCGAGCGGTTCCCGGCCAGCGTCGCGGCGTGCCGCGCGGCGGTCGCCGACCTGGGGGACCGGGTCGAGGTGCGCGAGGGCGACGTCACCGCGCTGGCCGCCGAGGACGGGTCCTACGACGCGGTGTTCGCCTACCACGTGCTGCACCACGCCGAGGCCTGGCGTGACGTGGTCGGCGAGGCGGCGCGGGTGCTGCGCCCGGGTGGCCGGTTCTACGCCTGCGAGATGACCGCCCGCTTCGTCGACAGCCGCCCGCTGCGCGCGGTCGCCTTCCACCCGGCCGACGGCGACCGGCCCACCCCCACCGCGCTGGCCACCGCCTGCCGGGACGCGGGGCTGGACGTCGTCGCGCAGGAGACCCGGCTCGCCGGCTGCTGGACGGCGCTCGTCGCGACCCGGCCGTGACCACCGCGGTCCGGCCGCTGCCCACGGCGCGGGCGGCGCTGGCCCTGCTCACCCGGCACTGGCGGCGGGCCTACCTGGCCGCCGTCGTGGCGACGCTGGTCAACACCGTGCCCGATGTGCTGCGCCACCTGCCCGTCTGGGACGACCCGCGGGTGTGGACCGCCGTCGTCGTCGACGTCATCGGGTTCCTGACCGCGCTGCTGGCGCAGCTGTGGGTCACCGGAGCGGTGGCCGACCTGCCGGAGGGCGGGCCCCTGCGCCCGCGGGGCGCCCTGGGGCGCGGCACCCGGCTGGCGCTGGCCGCGGTGCGCACGGCGCCGGGCACCGTCGCCACCGGCGTCGTCCTGGGAGGTGCGGTCTCCGCGCTGCTGACCGTGCCGGCGTCGGTGGCCGCACTGGGCGCCGATCAGGTGCTCGGGCCGCTCGACGACCCGGCGGCATCGGCCTTCGCGGTGGCCGCCGTCAGCGACGTGGTCGCCAGTGCGGTCACGCTGCCCTTCCTCGCGCTGGTCCTGGTGCTGGCCGGCCGCCGCCGGTTGACCTCCCGCGGGCCGGGGCAGTAGCCAGCCGTGGACCACGAGTGGGACGTCACCCGCAAGAGCATCGGGACGCTGTCGATCTGGCTCGGGACGGCGGCGCTGTTCGCCCCGCGGTGGCTGGCCGGGGTGCTGGGCGTCCGCGACACCGCGGCGCGCACCGACGTCGCGCTCCCGCTGCTGGTCCGGTTGATGGCCGCCCGGAACATCGCGCTCGGCGCCGCGCTGCTGGTGACGCCGGCGTCGCAGGCGCGGCGCGCCACCGAGGTGACGCTGCTGCTCACCGGGCTGGACGCCGCCGCCGTGCTGGTCAACGCCTCCACCCGGT
>NZ_SSXA01000091.1 GCF_021698975.1 Blastococcus sp. KM273128
GAGCCCGAGGGCCCGATCGAGACCGAGGCCGCTCGACGCCTCGCCGAAGACCTCAAGGACCAGAAGTAGTCAGCCGGTTACCCAACACCCTCTGAGACGGCGGCCCGCCCCGCCCCCCTGACCCGGGGCGGGGCGGGCCGCACCCCTGCACTCAGACGAAGGCGCTCACCCCGGTCAGGGCACGCCCGACGATGAGCTGGTTGATCTCCCGCGTGCCCTCGTAGGAGTAGAGCGCCTCGGCGTCGTTGAAGTACCGGACGACGTCGTTCTCCAGCAGGATGCCGTTGCCGCCGAGCAGCTCGCGCGCCAGGCCCACGGTCTCCCGCGCCTGGTTGGTCACGTAGCTCTTGGCCAGCGCCGCCTGGTCGTCGCGGAACACGCCCTCCTCCTGCAGCTGCGCCACGCGCACCGCCATGCCGAGGCTGGCGGTGACGTTGCCGGCCATCCGCGCCAGCAGGTCCTGCACCAGCTGGAACCCGGCGATCGGCCGGCCGAACTGCTCCCGCTCCTTCGCGTACGCCAGCGCCGCCTCGAAGGCACCCATCTGGCAGCCGACGGCGCTCCACGCGACGCCGCCGCGGGTCAGCTTCAGCACCCGGTTGACGTCCTTGAACGTGTTGCCGCCCTCGAGCTTGTTCTCCGCCGGCACCCGGCAGCCCTCGAAGGTGATGTCGGCGTTCTGCACGGTGCGCAGCGCGTACTTGCCCTCCATCTTGGTGGCGCGGAAGCCGGGCGTCCCCTTCTCCACGACGAAGGTCTTCACCGAGTCGTCGGCGACGTCCCGGGCGAAGACGACGACGAGGTCGGCGAAGGTGCCGTTGCCGATCCAGCGCTTGGCGCCGTCGAGCACCCACTCGTCGCCGTCCCGCCGCGCGGTCGTCTCGAGGCCCAGCGCGACGTCGGACCCGCCGTGCGGCTCGGTCAGCGCGAAGCAGCCGATCTTCTCCAGCGCGAGCATCCCCGGCAGCCAGCGCGCCTTCTGCTCGTCGGAGCCGAGGGTGACGATCGAGCCCATCGCCAGGCCGTTGTGCACGCCGAGGAAGGTGGCCATCGACGGGTCGACGCGGGCGGTCTCCAGCGCGATGAACCCGGTGAACAGCCGCGAGGCCCGCGGCGAGCCCTCGGTGTCGTAGCTCCGGCCGACCAGCCCGGCCTCGGCGAAGCGCGGCACCAGCTCCATCGGGAAGGTCGCCGCCTCCCAGTGGGCGTTGACCCCCGGGCGGACCTCCTCCTCCAGGAAGGTGCGGATGCCGGCGAGCTCCGCCCGCTCGTCGTCGGCCAGCAGCGATTCGTAGGCGTAGAGGTCGCCGGGGATGAGGTCGTCGGTCATGCGGTGTCCTCTCGTCGGTGGCGTCGGCCTCCTACCCGCCGGGTGCCCGACGCAACTCGACGGCCGCCGCGGGCAGCGGCTCCGTCCCCGCCCGGTGCACGGCGTGCTCGGCGAAACCCCGCGGCTCCGCGGCCGCGCGCAGCCCGGCCCGCACCCGGTCCGCGGTGTCCGGGGCCATCACGGAGAAGCCGACGACCACCCGCCCACCGGGGGCGAGCACCCGGTCGACGACGTCCCACTCCGCGCCCGGTGGCGTCCAGAACGCCCGGACGTCGAAGGAGACGACGACGTCGAACCCGCGCTCGGGGAGCTCCGCGGCGACCAGCGGCCCGCCGAGGACGGCGACCCGGCCGGCCTCGATCGCCGCCCGGTTGCGGGCGGTCGCCGCCGCGACCATCGCCGGGGAGCGGTCCACGGCCACGACCACGCCGTCGGGGAGCCGCGCGGCGAGCAGGGCGGCCAGCACGCCGTGCCCGCAGCCGACCTCGAGCACCCGCTCCCCCGGCGCCGGGTCCACCAGGCCCGCCGCCCAGGTCAGCCGCTC
This sequence comes from Blastococcus sp. KM273128, assembly GCF_021698975.1. Taxonomy (GTDB): domain Bacteria; phylum Actinomycetota; class Actinomycetes; order Mycobacteriales; family Geodermatophilaceae; genus Blastococcus. Next base: position 1,875 of record NZ_SSXA01000091.1, read on the forward strand.
GGACGCCCGCACGCTCAGCTCAGCATCCGGGTGCCCGGGGGCAGCACCCCGCCCGCGAGCAGCTCCGCCGTCACGTCCTGCAGGGCGGTTAGCGCGGCGCGCTGCGCGAAGGGGCCGGTGGAGACCCGCGCGACGCCCAGCCGCTCCAGCTCTGCGACCGGTGGCGTGGCGCCGGGGACGGCCAGCACGCTCAGCCGCCCCCGCCCGAGCGCCCCGACCAGCGCGGCGATCTCGTCGGCCGCGACCACCCCGGGCACGAAGACCGCGGCCGCGCCGGCGGCCAGGAAGGCCCGGCCCCGGTCCGCCGCCTCCGCCAGCAGCGCCGCCCGGTCGGCGTCGTCCGGTGCGAGCAGGACGACGTCGGTGCGCGCGTTGAGCACAAAGTCGATGCCGGCCGCGCGCCCGGCGGCGAGCACCTCCCCCACCGCGGCCACCGCCTCGTCGCGGGGCCGCAGCGCGTCCTCGAGGTTGCCGCCGACGGCGCCGGCCGCGATCGCCTGCGCGGTCGTCCCGCCCGGGTCGCCGTAGCCAGCCTCCATGTCGACCGACAGCGGCAGGTCGACCGCGGCGCTGATCCGCCGCACCACGTCCAGGTGGGACTCCAGCGGCAGCTGCTCGCCGTCCTCGAACCCGTGGGCGGCCGCGATCGCGTGGCTGGCGGTGGCGAGGGCACCGGTCCCCGGCGTGCCGGCGACGACGCGGGCGGAGGTCACGTCCCAGACGTTGGCCAGGACGAGGATGCGGGGGTCGGTCTGCAGCTGCAGCAGGGTGCGGGCGCGGGCGGCCAGGTCGGGCATGCGGGCAACCTAGGGCGCGCGCCGGGCCGTTGACCAGCCGGCCTGGCGGCGGGCGGTTAGGCCAGGCTAACCTGCACGGGTCGCCCGGGCGCCTGCGCCGGGGCCGCCCCCGCCGTCTCCCGTTAGGCGCCCGCTCCATGTACGTGTGCCACTGCACCGTGGTCACCGACCGCGACGTCCTCGAGGCGATCGCCAACGGGGCGCGCTGCGTCGCCGACGTCGCCCGGGCCACCGGTGCCGGGCGCACCTGCGGCAACTGCGTGACCTCCCTGCGCGAGCTGGTGTGCCAGCATTGCCCGGTGGCGAGCCGGGGCACCACCGAGCACCCGGCCGAGCGAGAGCTGGGAGTGGCCGGTGCAGCCCGTTAGCCCCCGTGTCGTCGAGCTGCTCAACGACGCGCTGACCTTCGAACTGACGGTCACCAACACGTACTTCCTGAACGCCCGCATGCTCGACGCGTGGGGCCTGCCCAAGCTCGGGAAGGTCTTCTACGACCTCTCCATCGACGAGATGCGCGACGCCGACGCCCTCATCCAGCGCGTCCTGCTGTTCGACGGCCACCCCAACCTGCAGCGCCTCGGGGCGATCCGGGTGGGCGAGACGGCCGAGGAGATGCTCGTGCTGGCCCTCGACAGCGAGAAGGCCGCCGTCGCCCAGTTCAACGCCTCGGCGAAGGAGTGCCACGACCTGGGCGACCACGGCACAGCGTCGGTGTTCGAGGAGATGGTCCTCGACGAGGAGAAGCACGCGGACTGGTTCGAGGCGCAGCTGGCCGCCATCGAGCGCGTCGGCTCCCCGCAGTACCTGGCCGCGCAGATCGCCACCGAGACGCCCTGACGCCGACGAGGGCCCCTCCCGGTAGGAGGGGCCCTCGTCGCATCAGCCGGCCAGGAGCTCCCGCAGCTGCTCGAGCTGCAGGGTGGCGGCGCGCAGCCCGATGCCGGTGTAGAAGATGTCGTCCTCGACCTGGAACGCCCGGCCCTCCTGCACCGCCGTGAGCATCGGCCACAGCGGGCCGGCGACGACCGCGGCCTCGCCGGAGTCGGCGACCGGCCCGTAGGACGAGTACAGGACGACGTCGGCGTCGGCCTGGGTGATCTCCTCGGGGCTCAGCTCGGCGAAGGTCGGACGGTCCGTCGGCAGCTCGACCTGGTCCAGGCCGATGTCGCCGAGGACCGTGCCGATGAACGAGTCGGGCTGGTAGGCCCGGATGGTGCCACCGACGAAGCGGATCGGGCTGATCGTCGTGCCGGTCCCGATCTCCTCGCCGAGCCGGGCGGCCTGCTCCTCGTAGTCCGCGATCAGCTCCGCCGCCTCCTCCTCCCTGCCCAGCGCCTCGGCATCGAGGAGGAGGTTCTCCTTCCACGTGTCACCGACGTCGGCGGCGAAGACGGTGGGGGCGATCTGCGCCAGCTGCTCGTAGATGTCCTCGTGCCGCACGGAGTTGGACAGGATGAGGTCCGGCTCCAGCGCCGCGATCTCCTCCAGGTTCGGCTCGGCGATCGTGCCGACGACCTCGACGCCCTCGGCGTCCTCGGCGAGGTAGCTGAGGAAGGTCTCGGAGACGTCGGTGGTCACCGCGCCCACCGGGGTGACGCCGAGGGTGAGCGCCGAGTCCAGCTCCCCGGTGTCCAGGACGACGACGCGCTCGGGCTCGGCCGGGATCACGGTCTCGCCCATGGCGTGCTCGACCGTGCGCGGGAACGCGGCGTCATCGGCCGCCGCCCCGCCCGCCGCGCCGTCGTCGGGCTCGTCCCCGCCGCCGCAGGCGGCCAGGGTCAGGGCGGCGGCCACCGCGAGGGCGGTGGCGCGCGAGAGGCGCATCGTCATCGTTCTCCTCCGTGCTGGGGCGCACCCCCGGGGAGGGCGTGCGTCTGGATCGGCCGGCGTCCGTGTGCAAGACTGCCGGAAGCCAGGGAAGGCTAGCCTAAGTAGCGAGCCGCCCCACACGCCCGACCCGGGAGACGCCGTGACCGTCCAGACCGCGCAGATCCCCGCCTACCGCACCTTCCCGGTGCGCGTCGCGCGGGTGCAGCGGCTGAGCCCGAGCTTCCTGCGGGTCACCTTCACCGGCCCGGAGATGGACGAGCTGACGTCCAACGGCCGCGACCAGCGGATCAAGGTCCTGCTGCCGCTGCCGGGGCGCGGCATCCTGGACTGCCCGGCCGGCGAGGACTGGTACGGCGAGTGGCGTGCCCTGCCCGCCGAGCGCCGGATGCCGATCCGCACCTACACCGTCCGCGCGCTGCGGTCCGAGCAGCGCGAGATCGACGTCGACTTCGTGCTGCACGGCGCCACCGGCCCGGCCTCGGCCTGGGCCGAGCAGGCCGGCCCCGGCGACGAGGTGGTCCTGGTCGCGCCGAACGCCCGCTTCCCCGGGGAGACCGGCGGCTACGAGTGGCACCCGCCGGCCGACGCCTCGTGCCTGCTGATCGCCGGCGACGAGACCGCGGTGCCGGCGATCTGCGCGATCGTCGAGGGGCTGCCGGCCGGCCGCCGCGCCAAGGTCCTGCTCGAGGTGCCGACGGCGGGTGACGCGCTGAACGTCGCCGCCCCGGCCGGCGTGGAGATCACCTGGCTGCCCCGCTGGCCCGCCGACGGCTCCTCCGCCGCGCCGCGGGGGCGGCTGCTCACCGAGGCGGTGCTCGGGGCGGTGCGCGAGCTGGGCGAGCTCATCTCCCCCTCCCCCGCGCCCGACCTGGCCGACGTGGACGTCGACGCGGGCATCCTCTGGGAGGTCCCCGCCGAGGACACCGCCGCGGGCTCCTCTGGGGTCTACGCCTGGCTCGCCGGTGAGGCCGGCGTGGTCAAGGGCCTGCGCCGGCACCTGGTCCAGGAGGTCGGCGTCGACCGCCGCTCGGTGGCCTTCATGGGCTACTGGCGCGAGGGCCGCGACTCCGACTGACGCCCCTCCGGTTGACACCGTGACATCGGCCGGTGTCACATGAGGCCGTGCCTGGCTACGACGTCGTCGCCACCGACGGCCTGAGCGTCATCGGGACCGTCGGCTTCTTCGTGCCGGCGGCGGTGCTGGTGGCGCTGGTCGCGGGCGCCGTCGTCCGCGACCGCCGGATCAGCGCGCGGGAGGCGGCAGCCGAGGCCCGGGACGAGCTCCCCGAGGGCGACGCCCCGGACCGCTAGCCCTCGAGCTCGCCCAGCGCCGCCTCGACGGCGCCGGCGACCTCCGCGGCCATCTCGGTGCGGAACGCGGCCAGGACCGCCTGCGCCGCGACCGGCTGGAGCCGGGTGACGGTGTCCAGGATGGCGTCCAGCTGCTCGGGCGGCGCGCCCGCCGCCACGAAGCGCCGCCAGACGGTGTCGACGAACATCTGCACGTAGGTGCGGCTGATCGCCCGCACGTGCTCGTTGACCTGCGCCTGCGCCTCGATCAGCGCCGTCGCCGGCACGCCGAGGCCGACGACCTGCAGCCCGGCCACGAGCAGCGCCGGGTCGAGCACCCGGAGCCGCTCCCCGTCCAGCCGCTCCACGATGCCGAGCTCCACCAGCCGGCCGACCAGTGCGGGGTCGATCGGCACGCCCGTCCGGGCGGCGAGCTCCGCGGGCGTGGCCTCCTCCGGCTCCGGCGGGAGCCACGGCGTGAGCAGCGCCCGGTGCAGCGCGAGGGTGGCCGAGCTCGCCGCCGGCGGGGCGCTCACGAGGGTCCGCTCGATCATCGCCAGCGAGTAGCCCTCGGCGAGCATCTCCCGGACCAGCAGCAGCCGGGCGACGTGCCCGCGGCCGTAGTAGCCCGTGCGGCCGGCCATGCGCGGCGGCGGCAGCAGGCCCCGGGCGGCGTAGGCGCGCACGTTCCGGACCGTCAGCCCGACGCGGGCCGCCAGCTCGTCGACCGTCAGTTCCTGCTCGTCCTCGCCGGCGGGCTCGGGCGGGGCTGTGCTCACGTGGCTCCTCTCCGTCGTCCGCACACGGTAGGCGACGTCTTGCATGTGACACTTGTCGATGTAACCGTTACTCGTGTTACATAGGCACATGCCTGGGAGGGACACCGTGCTGCTCGCCGCCGAGACCCGTCCGGCAGGAGGTGCCGCCCTGGGCGAGGTCGTCCTCGCCACGGGCCTCGGCGCGCTCCTGACCGCCGTGCTGCTGGCCCTGGTCCTCGCGCACCGCACCCGGCGCTCGACCCTGCTGGTGCGGGTGGGCGACCGGCTGGGCCGCACCACGGGCGCGCCGGGCTGGGTCGCCCTGCCGACCGTCCTGACCACGGTGTCGCTGCTGACCGCTCTGCTCGGGATGCTCTGGGACATCGCCCTGCACATCGGCGTGGGCCGCGACGAGGGGCCACTGGCCAACCCGGCGCACTACCTGATCCTCTTCGGCCTCTTCGGCGTCTTCGCCGGCGGCGTGCTGGCCTGCGCCATGCCGCTCGACGAGCGGCCCGGCCCCGCGGCGGTGCGCTTCTTCCGCGGCTGGGACGTCCCGATCGGCGGCATCCTGCTCACGGCCGCGGGCTTCTACGCCCTCCTCGGCTTCCCCCTCGACGACGTGTGGCACCGGATGTTCGGCCAGGACGTCACCCTCTGGGGCCCGACGCACCTGATGCTCATCGGCGGCGCCGGCCTGTCGATCGTCGGGCTGTTGGTGCTCGAGCAGGAGGGGCACGGCGGGCTCTCCAGCGACGGCGACCGGAAGGCCGGCCGCACCGCGCGGTTCCTCCGGCAGGCCTCGGCCATGGGCGGGCTGCTGCTGGGCATGTCGGTGTTCCAGGGCGAGTTCGACTTCGACGTGCCCCAGTTCCGGCTGGTGCTGGAGCCGTTCATGATCGCCGGCGCGGCCGGCATCGCGCTGGTCGCCGCGCGCATGTTCATGGGCCGCGGCGGCGCGCTCGCCGCGACGGTGTTCTTCCTGGTCGTGCGCGGCTCGATCGCGCTCGTCGTCGGGCCGGGCCTCGGCGAGATCACCCCCACGTTCCCGCTCTACCTCGGCTCGGCGATCGCGGTCGAACTCGTGGCGATCGCGCTGCCGCCGGCGCGCCGGCCGCTGCTGTTCGGCGCCGTCGCCGGGGTCGCGATCGGCACCGTCGGCCACGCCACCGAGGCGGCCTGGACCCACGTCGTCCAGGAGCTCAGCTGGGGCAGCGACATCCTGGTCGAGGGCACGCTGATGGCGCTCGCCGGCGGGGTCGCCGGCGCGCTGCTGGGCGCCCTGCTGGCCAGCGGCCTGCGCCGCCGGCTGCCGCGCCCCGCCGTCGCCCGCGGCGTGCTGCTGGCCTGCCTCGCGGTGCTCGCGGGGGCCGTGGCCAACGGCCTGGTCGCCACCGTCCCCGACGACGTCGAGGCGACCTTCACCATCGACGAGGTCACCGCCGAGCCGCGCACCGCGCACGTCGGGGTGCGGCTGGACCCGGCCGGCTTCGTGGACGACCCCGCCTGGGTGCAGATCACGGCCTGGCAGGGCCAGGGGCTGGTCGTGACCCCGCTGGAGCGGGTCGGCGAAGGCGAGTACCGGACGACCGAGCCGGTGCCGCTGCACGGCACGTGGAAGACGCTGCTGCGCGTGCACGACGGGCGGGTGCTCACCGCGTTCCCCGTCTACCTGCCGCAGGACGACGCGATCCCCGCCGACGAGATCCCGGCCGAGGACGGCATGACCCGCAGCGCGATCCCCGAGATCGACATTCTGCAGCGGGAGCTGAAGGACAGCGGCGGCGGCCTGTGGCTGGTCTCCAACCTGGTGGTGCTGGCCTGCACGCTCGCGCTCGTCGCCGCCCTCGCCTGGGGGGTGGGCCGCCACGCCCGCCGCGGCGCCGCCGTCCAGCCACCCCCCGGCGCCCCGGTGCGCAGGGCCGCGGAGGTCACGACGGCCGGAGCGGTGCGCCGGTGAGCCCCCGCCGCACGGCCGCCGCCGTCCTGATGCTGGCCCTGCCTCTGGCCGGCTGCGCGGGCACCGCCGCTCCCGCGGCATCCACCCGGGGGACGACGCCTCCGGCCGCGAGCTCCTCTACCGCGGACACCTCCCCCACGCCGTCTGAGGCCGCCGGCCGGCGCATCGAGGTGGCGTTCGCCGGCGGCCGGGTCACCGGCGACACCGGCCGGGTGCCGGTGCCGCTGGGCGAGCCGGTGACCGTCGTCGTCACCTCCGACGTCGCCGACGAGGCGCACCTGCACGGGTACGACGTGCTGGCCGCCCTGGTGCCGGGGCAGCCGGCGGAGCTCGCGTTCGACGCCACGATCCCCGGGGTCTTCGAGCTGGAGCTGCACGACGCCGGGACGGTGCTGCTGACGCTGCAGGTCGGGTGAGCGTCCTCGCGCACGGGGTCGGCTCGCGCACGGACCTGCCGATCCCGATCGGCTTCGCGCTCTACGGCGCGGGGGCGGTGATCCTGGTCAGCTTCGCCGTCCTCCTGCTGTTCTGGCGCACGCCCCGGCTGGGCGGTCCCGCCTCGGGGCGCCCGCTGCCGGCCGGCGTGCAGCGGGTGCTCGACGGCGCGCCGCTGCGGCGGGGGCTCCAGGCGGCCGCGCTGGCGGCGGCGGTCCTCGTCGTCGCCGCCGCGCTCCTGGGGCCGGCCGAGACCTCGCGCAACCTCGCCCCGTGGGTGCTGTACGTGACCTTCTGGGTGGGGCTGGTGCCGGCCAGCCTGCTGCTGGGCCCGGTCTGGCGGGCGGCGAACCCGCTGCGGCTGCTGCACCGGCTGCTGCGGCCGGTGGCGCCGGCCGCGCCGGGTGCGGCCCGCCTGCCCGCCCTCGGGGTGTGGCCCGCCGCCGCGTCGCTGCTCGCCTTCGTCTGGCTCGAGCTGGTCTTCCCCGGCCGCGCCGAGCCGATCACCGTCGCGGTCTTCCTGCTGCTGCACGCGGTGGTGCACGTGGCGCTGTCGCTGTGGTTCGGCGAGGGCTGGTTCGCCCGCGGCGACGGCTTCGAGGCCTACTCCACGCTGATCGCCCGGCTCGCCCCGTGGGGACGGCGGGACGACGGCCGCCTGGTGCTGCGCAACCCGCTGGCCCGCGCGCTGGCCACCCCCGCCGAGCCCGGGCTGACCGCGCTGGTCGTGGTGCTGCTGGGCTCGACCGCCTTCGACGGGCTCTCGCGGACCGTGTGGTGGCAGACCGGCCCGGGAGCGGCCGGGGACACCCTCTCCGGCACGGTGGGCCTGCTCGCCTCGATCGGCGTCGTCGCCGCCCTGTACGCGCTGGGCACGCGGCTGTCCGGGCGACTGGCGGGCCAGGCCCCCGGGGTGCAGCCGGGGCGGTACGCGGCCACGGTCATCCCGATCGCGCTGGGCTACACGGTGGCCCACTACTTCAGCCTGCTGCTGCTCGACGGGCAGCACACATGGATCCTGCTGAGCAACCCGTTCGGCGTCGCCGGCGTGGACCTGTTCGGCACGTACGGCAACCGGGTCGACCTGACCGCGGTCGGCTCCGACGCGATCGCGCTGGTCCAGGTCGGGGCGATCATCACCGGCCACGTCGTCGGCGTGGCGCTGGCGCACGAGCGGGCCCTGCTCTCGGCGCGCCACGCGCGGGCCTCCGACCAGCTCCCGCTGGTGGTGGTGATGGTGCTGTTCACCCTCGGCGGGCTGGGGCTGCTGTTCGGCTTCTGAGCGGGTCACCCGAACGGGGGCATCCGGCCCGGCGTCCTCCAGCCCCGGCCGCGGGATGCCGATGGTCCCGGTGCCGGACCGACGTCCGGACCGGGTCACCGGTCCCCGGGCCGACGAGTGCGAGAGGACCCGCCCCGTGATCGCAGTGAGCTGCCGCAACGGTGAGCACTTCGCCGTCGACCCCGACCTGATCGAGCGCATCGAGCGCGACCCCGACACGGTGGTGCACCTCGTCGACGGCACCCACTACGTCGTCGAGACGCCGTTCGAGGAGGTCCTGCACTCGATCGCCGCCCACCGCGCGGGTGCGCTCGTCACCCGGGCCCGGCTCACCAACGGGTACGCCGCCACGCCGACGGCCGCCCGGCTCGCCCGGCGGCACGGCAACGGGCGGGCGTCCGAGCCGGAGCTGGGCGCCGTCCCGAGCTGACGCCGCTCAGCGGCGGTCGAGCCGCAGCACCGCCATGGTGCGCGCGGCCATCTCCGCCTCGCCGAGCGCGTTCGGGTGCACGATGACCGGGTTGAGGCCCTGCAGGACCGGCTCGACCCAGCGGACGCCGATCGGCTGGCAGGCGTCGTGGCCGTCCGAGGCGCGGCTGAGGTCGACGAAGGTGACGCCGGACAGGGACGCCGCCCGCCGCACGACGTCGTTGAGGGTCGCCTGCAGGTCGCGCAGGTAGGGGATGTCGCCCTCGGCGATGGTCATCCGGTCGAAGCAACCACCGCTGGCCGGCACGATCCAGGGGTAGCCGAGGATGGCGATGCGCGCGCTCGGCGCCGCCGCCCGCACGGCCCGGAGCGCCTCCACCAGCGCCGGGAACGTGGTGCTGCGCACGGTGTCGGTGAACGAGCTGCCGTAGCGGTCCTTGCACGGGCTGCCCTGGCCGAGGGTGGCGAGGCCGGCGCTGCTGCAGGCGAGCACCGAGTTGATGAAGACGCCGCTGTCGTTGCCGCCGATGGTCATGGTGACCAGCTGGGTGTCCCGGCTCAGGGCCGCCAGCTGCGGGGCCACCCCCGGGTGCTGCCCGGCGAAGAAGTCACCGGTGTCGGCGCCGCCGCAGGTGACGTCGGTGAGCCGGGCGCCGATCGCCGCCGCGATGACGTGCGGGTAGTTGCGGGTCGAGCGCAGGCACTGCGGTGGCGCGGTCAGGTCCGGCGGCAGGACGCCGGAGGCCGCGCTGTAGGAGTCACCCAGGGCGACGTAGCGCACCGGGGCCGGCGCGGCCTGGGCCGACGGCGCGACCACGACGCCGGTGAGGACCGCGACGGCGGCCAGGATGCAGGTAGCGAGACGGCGCACGTCTCCTCCAGATCGGGTGGGGGCGGTGTGCGCGGATCAACGCGCGAGCCGACCTGCGGTTACGCAACTCACACAGGTGTCTGCGGGGCCCGCCGGGTGGTCGCTACGGTCGGGGAATGGGCCGGGGGCGCGTCGTGCTGGCCGGCGTCGTGGTGCTGGCCGTGGCGCTGGCGGCCTCGGCGTTCGTGCACAACAGCCCCGGTAATCGGGTGGCCCACGCCGTCCTGCACTTCGAGTGCTTCCTGTCGGCGTCCGACGAGCCGGGCGGCACCGTGGCCCTCGGCGACTCGATCACCGCCGGGAGCCACGTCGGGGTATTCCCCATCGGGGTCGACGACTCGTACATCGACGTGCTCGGCTGCCGCGAGGACTCCCCCGTGACCTACAGCGGCAACTTCGGGGTCGGCGGGGAGCGGAGCGACGAGATCCTCGCGCGGGTGCCCGAGGCGCTCGACCCGCGCCCGGCCACGGTGCTCGTGCTCGCCGGCACGAACGACGTCCGCCAGGGGCGGACCGAGGGCACGATCGGGAACCTGACGCGGATGGCCGAGGAGATCGAGGCCGGCGGGGCGACCCCCGTCTTCGCGACCCTGCCCCCCAGCGACGAGTTCCCCGAGGAGACGGCGGCCCTCAACGAACGGCTGCAGGCGTGGGCGGACGAGCAGGGCGTGGAACTGCTGGACTTCTGGACGCCGCTGGCCGATGCGGACGGCACCTTCGCCGACGGGATGAGCGACGACGGCACCCACCCCTCGGCCGAGGGCACGGAGGTGCTGGCCGACGTCGTCGCCGACGCCCTGGGGTGAGCAGGCGTCAGCTGCGCCGGCGCCACCACGGCCGGGAGTGGCAGCGGCAGAAGTCGGCCAGCTCGAGGCAGTCGTCGCAGGTCATGCGTCCAGGGTGGACCGCGCCGAGCCGGACCGGACCCGCCTCGGGGCCGGCCCTCACCCCATGGGGCCAGGCCGGTGAGGTGGGCGGCGGTTTCCTGCCGGGACGGGTCAGGACGGCGCGAGGGACTGGGCGCCGATGACCGCGAGCACCTGCAGCTTGTCGTAGCTCTCGGTGCCGGGCGCCGCGGTGTAGACCATCAGGCGGTGGGCCTGGTGCGGGTCGACGAGCGTCTGGCAGTTGAGCTCCAGCCGGCCGACCTCCGGGTGCTGGTAGCGCTTCACCTCGTCGAGGTGGATGCCGACCTCGTGGACCTCCCACAGCGAGCGGAACTCCTCGCTGCGGGCCAGCAGCAGTTCGGCCAGCTGCGCTGGCTTGGACCCCGGCCCGCGCATGGTGACGAGGGCGCGGAGCCCGGCGGCGTAGGTGCGCGACAGGTGCGCGTGGTCCTCCGGCACGTGCAGCGTGCGGGCCGCCGGGTCAGTGAACCAGCGGTACCCCCGGCTGCGGGCCGGCCCGGTGTAGCGCATGGCGTCACCGACGAGGGCGATCCCGGGCGGCGTCTGCCGCAGGGTCTCGCCGACCTCGGTGACGATCTCGGCGGGGGTGTCGCCGAGCCGGTCGAAGATCCGCAGCAGGCCGGGGCTGATGTGCTCGCTGGTCTCCCCGCGCGGCGGCGGCTGGTGCCCGGCCAGCCGGTGCAGGTGGTCGCGCTCGTCCAGCGACAGGTGCAGCCCCTGGGCGATGGAGGCGATCATCTGCGCCGAGGGGTGCGGGCCCCGCTCCCGCTCCAGCCGGGTGTAGTAGTCGGTCGACATGTGGCACAGGGCCGCGACCTCCTCGCGGCGCAGCCCGGCGGTGCGGCGCCGCGGCCCCCGGGGCAGCCCGACGTCCTCCGGCTGCAGCGACTCCCTCCGGTGGCGGAGGAACGCGGCCAGCCCGGCTCGATCGATCGCCATGTGCGGTCCTCCCGGTGTGCGTTCCGCCGGCCCCGTCGAGCCCGGTGGTGCTGTGTCTACCGGCACTCCGGGGGCGGAACCACGGCCTGCCGATCCCCCTCTCGGCGGCTCGGACGGGGGGATCGGCAGGCCCTGCCTACCGGCGCCGCGACCGGCGACGGTGGTGCCACGGCGCGATCAGCGCACCACTCGAACCCAGGAGTCCAGCGATGGCCCGCACGATCGACATCACCGTCCCCGACCTGTCGGGGAAGCGTGCAGTGCTCACCGGCGGCAGCGACGGCATCGGCCTGGTGATCGCCCGCCGCCTGGCGGCCGCCGGCGCCGACCTCGTCCTGCCGGTGCGCGACCACGGCAAAGGCCGGGCAGCGGCCGCGGAGATCCGGGCCAGGGTGCCGCGGGCCAGCGTCACCCTGCACGAGCTCGACTTGGCGTCGCTGGACTCGGTCGCCGCCTTCGCCGGCGCCTTGGTCAGCGAGGGCCGACCGATCGACGTCCTGGTCAACAACGCCGGCGTCATGACACCGCCGGAGCGCCGGACGACGGCCGACGGGTTCGAGCTGCAGTTCGGGACCAACCACCTCGGCCACGTCGCGCTCGTCGCCCGGCTGCTGCCGCTGTTGCGGGCCGGGCGGGCGCGCGTGACGACGCAGCTGAGCGTGGCCGCCAACCGCGGCGCGGTGCATTGGGACGACCTGCAGTGGGAGCGCTCCTACGACCCGTTCCGGGCCTACAGCTCGTCGAAGATCGCCGTCGGCCTGTTCGCGATGGAGCTCGACCGGCGCAGCAAGGCCTCCGGCTGGGGCGTCACGAGCAACATCGCGCACCCCGGGATCGCGCCGACGAACCTGCTCGCGTCCCGGCCGGAGATCGGACGGGCCGAGGAGTCGCGCGAGATCCGGATGATCCGCCGCCTGTCGCGGTGGGGGATCGCGGGGACGCCGGAGACCGCTGCGCTGCCTGCCCTGCTGGCCGCGACGTCGCCGGCCGCCGGAGGTGGCCGGTTCTACGGGCCGGGCCGGTTCGGGCACATGAGCGGGGCGCCGGCCGAGCATGCGGTCTACCGGCGCCTGCGCAGCGCCGAGGACGCGCGGCGCATCTGGCAGGTGTCGGAGCAGCTGGCGGGGGTGTCGTTCCCGGCCGGCTCGGGGTCGGCCCCCGAGCCGGACCGCGCTCGCCGCCTGCCGATCTGAGGCGTCATCCCGACGACCGGGCCCCCGCTGCACTGCACTCCGCGGCACCCGCATTCTCGCCGGCGGGCCCGATGCCGGTGTCGTGAGCGCGACGAACGCCGGAGACTGTCAACGACGGCCCAAAGTTGACCCCCTAGCGACGGCCGAAAATTGACCCCCTCGTGGTCATGCGTCTTCGGTGGCGGCCGCGGAGCGGCCGAGGTC
>NZ_SSXA01000092.1 GCF_021698975.1 Blastococcus sp. KM273128
GGGCAGGGCGGGGCGGGCGACCTCCCGGCGGGCGCGGCACGGAGTGCGGGGCGGGCGCGGGGAGATCCGGTCAACCGGCGGAGAGGACCTGGGGATCGGTACTGGGAGGTTCGCTGCGCACGACGTCCACCTCCCGGGTCCGGGCGCCTCCGCCCACGTGTTCTCGGCCGTCGTCCATCGTCCCACGTCGACCACGGGGAGCCGGACGTGCGATCGCCCACACGGGTGAGCGGCGGCCCCTCGCGTCAGTTCGCGACGCCGAGCACCAGGTCGACCAGCAGCGGGAGCAGCAGCACGATGAGGATCGCGCCGAGGACGTCGAAGGAGATGCCCGACCGGATCATCTTGGTGATCGGCACGACGCCGGAGCCGTAGACGATGGCGTTCTGCGGCGTCGACACCGGGAGCATGAAGCCGAAGGACGCGGCGAAGGTGGCCGCCAGCGCCGGCACGAACGGGTTGATCCCCGCAGCCACGGCCACCGGGATGATGATCGGCACGACGACGGCGGCCGACGCCGTGTTCGACGTCGTCTCGCTGATGATGATCGCCAGGATGACCGCGAAGACGGTGATCGCGATCATGCTGGTCAGGCCGAGGCCGTCGGCGGAGGCCTGCCCGATCGTCTCGGCCAGGCCGGTGTCGGCCAGCAGCGAGCCGAAGATGATGCCGGTGCCGAAGAGCAGGATCGTGCCCCAGTCGATCGTGGCGGCGTCGCTCCAGTTGAGCGTGAACTCCCGGCGCTTCCAGTCCGTCGGCAGCAGGAACAGCAGCGAGGCGCCGAGGACGGCGACGATGCCCTCGTCCAGGCGGTCGCCGAGGGTGGCGTACAGGTCGGACTCGGTGCCGGCGGTCAGCGCGATGATGCCGGGGAAGATCCACAGCGCCACGGTGACGCCGAAGGCGATCAGGGTGTTGCGCTCGGCGCCGGAGAAGGGGCCGAGCTCGGCCCGCTCCTTCTGCACGTACTCGTGCACGCCCTCGATCCGCTTGATCTCCGGCTTGTTGATCAGCAGCAGGACGACCACCAGCGCGACGAACATCAGCGCGCAGATCGGCAGCGCCATGATCATCCAGTCGAGGAAGCCGATCCGCTCACCGGTGGCCTCCTCGATCAGCCCGCGGCCGATCAGGTTGGGCGGGCTGCCGACCGGGGTGAGCAGGCCGCCGACGCCGGCGCCGTAGGCGAGCATCAGCATCAGCGCGACGCCCACCCGCAGGCGCAGCGGGTCGAAGTCGGGCCTCACCAGCTCCTTGTCCTGCAGCAGCTTGGCGATCACCGACAGGATCCCGATCGCGGTCGGCAGCAGCATGGCCACGGTCGCGGTGTTGGAGACGAACGCCGACAGCACCGCGGTGATGAAGCCGAAGGCGATGATCACCCGCGCGGTCGAGGCCCCGACCCACTTCAGCGACAGGATGAACATCGCGAACCGCCGCGCGACCCCGTGCTTGAGCATCGCCGCGGCGAGGATGAACGCGCCGATGAAGGTGAACACCGTCGTCGACCCGAACGGAGCCAGCGCGTCGTCGGCCGGGACCACCCCGAGCACGGCGATCGCCCCCACGCCGATGAGGCCGCCGATGGGGATGGGTACCGGCTCGGTGATCCACAGGACGATGACGCCGAGCAGGATCGCCGCGAGCAGGTGCTGGTCGCGCGGGAGGTCGATCGGCACGAGCGCGAAGACGAGGGTGACCAGCGGCGCCAGGAACAGCCCGATGGTGCGGCGGCCCTTCTCGAACCGCTCCTCGGCCGGGCTGAGCTGCTGCTCGCCCAGGCTCCGGTAGGTGGCGCTGCCGCGGAAGGCGGCGTCGACGTCGGTCCGCTGCCACCCGGGCCCGCCGTGGGTGGCTGACTGGACCCCACCCTGCTCGCGCTCGGTCGCGGTCATGGCGCCTCCCTCGGGCCCGGATCCGGCCTGACGATAGGCCCGGGTCAGCGGCTCAGCGACCTGGAGAACGCGCGACCTCGCGAGGGGTGACGGGCGGGCGCGTCAGCGGCCGAAGATGCCCTGGCCGAAGGCGCCGTTGGCGGTGATCACCCGCGACATCCCCTTGCCGAGCTCGACCACCCGCGCGGTCTTCTCCTCGCCGAGCTGCAGCCAGGGGTCGGCGGCGAGCGCGTCGGTCTGCACCTCGATGCGGGCACGCAGCTCCACGCCCTCCTCGGTGAGCCCGGCGTCGTCGAGCAGGCCGCGGTCGGCGAGCGCGGCGCAGGCGGCGTCCCACTGCTCGTCGCTCCACCCGCGGGTGGCCTTGGCCGCGGGCACGGTGAACCCGCGCCCGGTCGCGCAGTGGGTGATCAGCGCCTCCAGCCCGGTCAGCCCGGCGTGCACCAGGACGGCGACGTGCCCGTCACCGCGGTGCTCGCGCAGCAGCGTGGCGCCGTGCCACACCGCCAGCAGCGGCTCCTCGGGCCACGGCAGGTCGGCGTGCCCGGCGAACAGCGGGCGGCCCTCGGCGCTGAGGTCGGCGCAGGCCTCGCGCAGCAGCCCGGCGAGCTCGCCGACCTCGGGCGAGCCGGCGACCTCCTCGCCGAGCAGCCGGGTGAGCGAGGCGCGCGCGGCGTCCAGGCGGGCGGCGACGACCTGCTCGGGCGTGGCCAGCGTCCAGGCGCGCGGGATCATGTGCGCGACCAGCGACGGGGCGAAGTTGTAGAAGGTCGCCGTCACCACGCCGGCGCCGACGGCGCCCATGGCCGCGGCCCGCCCGGCGAAGTAGACCATCCGCCCCTTGCGCAGCCCCAGGGCGCCGAGGTGCTCGTCCTGCTCCGGCGCGAAGTACAGCTGCGAGTGCAGCGGGTCGATCGCGCGGTGGGCGCGGCCGACGAGGGCGGGGTCGAAGGCGTGCTCGGGCTGCTCGGCGCTGACCATGGGCGCACCCTAGCCAGCGGCCACCGGCGGGAGTGACAGGGACCACGCCACGCGGGTCCGCACGGTGTCGAAGCCGAGGCCCTGGTAGAGCCGCAGCGCCCCGGTGACGTTGTCGCTGTCGACGTCGAGGGCGGCCACGCGGCAGTCCTGCGCCGCGGCCGCCCGCAGGCTCGCGCCGATCATCGCCGACGCCAGGCCGTGGCCCCGCGCACCGGGCAGCACGCCGATCTGGCCGAGCACCACCTCGCGGTAGCCGCGCGCCCGGGTGTCGGCCTCGTACACGTAGCCGAGGACGTACCCGGCGACGGCGCCGTCGGCGATCGCCAGCACGGAGAGGTCCGGGCGGAAGGCCCGGCTACCGGTGAACAGCCGCTGCCACGACTCGGCGTCGCGCTCGCTGGAGCCGTGGTGCTCGGTGAACGCCGCGTTGTGCGCGCGCCGCACCTCGTCGTCGCGGTCCCACGAGAACGGCACGACCTGCACGCCCGGCACGTCGCGGACCTCCGGCAGGTCGGTGAGCCGGCGTTCCATGGTGCGGTACCAGCGCTCGGCGGCGAACCCGCGCTGCTCGACCAGCCGCTCCAGCCGCGGCTGGGTGCCGGAGACGCCGACCACCAGCAGCGCGTCGGCCTCCGGGTGCCGCTCGGCGTGCACCTTGGTGCCGCGGGCCTGCTCCCAGCCCAGGAGCGCCGTGCCGAGGCCACGGCCGCGCCGGTCGGGGTGCACCCGGCCGTCGAGGTGGATCCGGTAGGCGCCGCGGAAGGTGGGGCTCGCGGAGACGACCGCGTAGGCGACGAGCGCGCCGTCGGCGTCGGTCACGGCGACCCCGTCGCGCGCCGGGTCGACCCCCCAGCCGGTCCACTCCTCGGCGACGTCGTCGGCGTCGGGGAACTCACCGGTGTCGTCGACCGCCTCGGCCGCGACCAGGAGCTCGGCGACCGCGGGGGCGTCGTCGGTGCGGAGCGGGCGGACGGTCAGGCCGTCGGGGGCGGCAGGCAGGGCGGGCACGGGAGCCGAGGGTAGGGAGCCCGCCGGTGCGGGGCGAGCGCTTTTCTACAGCCGCACGAACAGGCAGAACGGGTGGCCGGCGGGGTCGGTGAAGACGCGGACGTCCTCCTGCGCGTCGGTGTGTCCCCCGATGCGGCGCGCGCCGGCCTCCTCCGCGACCGCGGTGGCGGCGTCGAGGTCGTCGACCTGAAGGTCCAGGTGCAGCTGCATCTGCTGGGTGCCGGGCTCGGGGGGCCACACCGGCGGCACGTGGTCCTCCTCCAGCTGGAAGGAGAGCCCCGGGCCGCCGTCCTCGGGCCGCAGGGTGGTCCACTGCGGGTCGTCGTCGCGGATCGGCCAGCCGAGCAGGCGCTGGTAGAAGCGGGCCAGCCCCTGCGGGTCCGGGGTGCCGAGGACGGTCGCGGTCAGCCGGGCGCTCGGGGTCACGCGTCGATCGTGAACAGCCGGGCCCCGTTGCGCCACAGGACGGCGCGCAGCCACTCCTCCCCCAGACCCAGCCGGTGCAGCGCCGCGAGCTGGTGGGCGTAGGGGTACGGGATGGACGGGAAGTCGCTGCCCAGCAGCACCTTGTCGCGCAGCGCGCCCAGCCGCGGGAGGTCGGCCCGGTCGAACGGCATCAGCCGCTCGGTGAAGTCGGTGGCGAACATCGTGGTGTCCAGGTGCACCCGCTCGTACCGCTCGGCGAGGTCGAGGAACTCCCGGTACTCCGGCATGCCGAGGTGGGCGATCACCAGCTGCAGCCGCGGGAACCGCTCGAGCAGCCCGCCCATCGGCTCCGGCCCGGTGTGCTCGCCGGCCAGCGGCCCGGAGCCGCAGTGGATGACCACCGGCGTGCCGGTCTCCTCCAGCCGCGCCCACACCTCGTCGAGCAGCCGGTCCCGCGGGTCGAAGGCGCCGACCTGCACGTGCACCTTGAACACCCGGGCGCCCCGGTCGAGCGCCTCGGCCACGTAGTCCGCGACGCCCGGCTCGGGGTAGAAGGTGGCCGACTGCAGCACCTGCGGGCGCCCCGCCGCGAACCCGGCCGACCACTCGTTGAGCCAGGCCGCCATGCCGGGCTTGTGCGGGTAGGGCAGCGTCGGGAAGGCACGCACCCCCAGCCGCGCCAGGACGGCGAGCCGCTCCTCCTCGGGCAGCCGGTAGGCCACCGGCCAGTCGGCGCCGTAGTGGGTCCCGGCCGCCTCGAAGTACTGCCAGACCTTCGCCTGGACCCGCTCGGGCAGGACGTGCACGTGGACGTCGACCAGCCCGGGCAGGCCCAGTTCCCGCCAGTACCGCGGCACGTCGCCGTCGTCGACCGGCGGCTCGATCACAGGATGACGACGACCTTGCCGCGCACGTGCCCGCCGGCGACGAGCTCGTGGGCCTGGGCGGTCTGCTCCAGCGGGAACGCCTTGGCGACGGCGACCCGCAGCTGGCCGGCGTCGGCCATGCGGCCCAACTCCTCGAGGTCGTGCCGCTCGGGGCGCACGAACACGTAGCGCCCGCCCATCTCGTTGACGGCGGGGTCGACGACGCTGGCGATGCGGGAGACGTCGCGCACCTGCCGCGGCGCGTCGGCCAGCGTGTCGCCGCCGTTGAGGTCGAGGACGGCGTCGACGGGCTCGGAGAGCTGGCCGCTGATCGGCCCGGCGGAGTAGTCGAGCACCTCGGCGCAGCCGGCCTCGGTGAGGAAGCCGTGGTTGCGCGGGCTGGCGGTTCCGATGACGTGCGCGCCCAGGGCGACGGCGATCTGCACGGCGAAGAAGCCCACCCCGCCGGCGGCCCGGTGCACCAGCACCCGATCGCCCTCGCCGACGGCCAGCGCCTCGGTGAGCGCCTGGTAGGCGGTCAGCCCGGCCAGTGGCACGCCCCCGGCCTCGGTGAACGACAGCGACTCCGGCTTGTGCGCCAGGCAGCGCTGCGGGGCCGGCACCAGCTCGGCCGCCGTCCCCCACTGGACGTCGTCCCGGCGCAGGTAGCCGAAGACCTCGTCACCGGGCCGGAAGTCGACGATCGCCGGGCCGACGGCCTCGACCACGCCGGCGAGGTCCCAGCCCGGGACGATCGGGAAGTTGTGCGGGAAGAACGCCGACAGGCCGCCCTCGCGGATGCCGATGTCGACGGGGTTGACGCCCGCGGCGCGGGTGCGCACCAGCACCGTGTCGGGACCGACGGGCGGCTCGGGCAGGTCGTCCCGCAGCTGCAGCACGTCGACCCCGCCGAACCGGTCGTAGGCGATACCTCTCATGGGGCTCACCGTAGGCGGGGCCGGTCAGCGTCGCCGACCGCCCGTCCCGGGGCGTCGCGGCCCGGCCGGCCACTCGACCACCCACCGCTCCCCGACCGGCAGCGCGGCCCACCGCCGGGTCGCCTCCCGCACGGCCTCGACGGCGACCCCCACCCGCTCGCGCGGGACGCCGGCGGCGGCGACCTGGGCCGGCAGCACCTCCTCGCCCTGCGCCAGGCGGTGCACCACGTCGGCCACCGCCTCGGCGCGCTGGACGGCCTCGGCCCGCTCCCGCTTCAGCCGGTCGTAGCGCTCGGCGGCGTGCGGCGGCCGGCGGCCCGAGACGTGCCGCATGCTGCCCCACACCACGCCGTCGGCGACGCAGCCCCAGACGCCGTCGCGCAGCGGCAGCGCCGTCTCGACGACGGCGTGCACGAGGTCGTGCGGCAGGCCGGCCCCGCCCCCGGCGCCCCGCATGGCGAACACGACGCCGTCGTCCCGCTCGACCAGCGTCTCGACCGGCCGGCGGTCGGCCATCCGCTCGAAGGTCATCCGCACGGCCCGAGTGTCGCGGGCCGCTCAAGCGGATTTCAGCGACGGCCCTTCACGTAGCGGCCGAACGCCTTCTGGATCTCCCGCCGGGAGTCGCGCTCGGCGAGGTCGTGCCGCTTGTCGTAGGACTTCTTGCCCTTGGCCAGGGCGAGGGTGGCCTTGACCTTGCCGTCCTTGAAGTACAGGTCCAGCGGCACCAGCGTCAGGCCGCCCTCGCGGGTCTTGCCCAGCAGCTTGTCGATCTCCTCGCGGTGCATGAGCACCTTGCGCTTGCGGCGCGGCGCGTGGTTGGTCCAGGTGCCCTGCACGTACTCGGGGATGTGCACGTGCTGCAGCCACACCTCGCCGTCGTCGATCGAGGCGAAGCCGTCGACGAGCGAGGCACGCCCGGCCCGCAGGCTCTTCACCTCGGTGCCGGTGAGCACCAGGCCCACCTCGTAGGTGTCGAGGATCGAGTAGTCGTGCCGCGCCTTCTTGTTCTGGGCGATGAACTTGCGCCCCTGCTCCCGCGGCATGGGCACCAGGTTACTGCGGCCGTCGATCCCGCCCCGCCGGTCCGCCGCCCCCAGCCGCGCTGCCGCCGCGCCGCGCCGCGCGAACCATGCGGACTCGTGGCCATCCGCGCCCGATCGCCACGAGTTCGCATGGCTCGGCGACGGCGCACGGTCCCGCGAACACGACGACGCCCCTACCGCGCCGGTGGGCCGGGCGGGAGGGGCGTCGCGGAGCGGCGGAGCCGGTTACAGGCGGACGTACAGCCGCAGGGTCACGTAGGCGGCGATGCCGGCCAGGGCGACGCCGACGCCGGAGACGATCACGCTGTTGGTGATGATCGCGTCCCACTCCACCTGCGGGATGATCCCGGCGCGGATCGGCCCGGCGAGGGTGTTGTCGATGAACAGCACCTTGGTGAGGATCAGGCCGCCGGCGGCGAGCAGACCACCGATGAGCCCGGCGATCGCCGCCTCGAGGATGAACGGCAGCTGGGTGTACCAGCGGGAGGCGCCGACCAGCCGCATGATGTTGGTCTCGTTGCGCCGGTTGAACGCCGCGAGCTGGATGGTGTTGGAGATCAGCAGCAGCGCCGCCAGCGCCTGCACCACCGCGACCGCGATGGTGGCGTTCCGCGCGCCGTTGAGCAGGCTGAACAGCCGGTCGAGGAACTCGCCCTCGTCCCGCACCTGGTCGACGCCGTTCTCGCCGTTCGGGAACTGCGCGGCGATGACCTCGTAGCGCTCCGGGTTCACGAGCTCCACGCGGAAGCTCTCCGGGAGCGCGTCGGGCGGGGTGTTGGCGACGAGCTCGGGCTGCTGGGCGAACTGCTGCTGGAAGCGCTCGTAGGCCTCTTCGCGCGACTCGTAGAGGAAGCTCGCGACCTCGTCGGAGGACTCGAGCTCGCCCTGGATCGCCTGCCGCTGCTCGTCGGTGACGTCGTCGGCCAGGAAGATGGAGACCTGCACCTTGTCGTAGTAGATCTCCTTCATCTCGGAGATCATCCCGGCGATGAGCAGGCCGGTGCCCATGAGGCCGAGCGAGATGGCCGTCGTCAGGATCATCGCGACCGTCATGGTCAGGTTGCGACGAAGCCCGGTGGCCACCTCGGAGAGCACGAAGTTGACGCGCATTGGTTCCCTGTCGTGGAGTGCGTTCGGACGCGGTCGGCGGTGGTGCGGCGGGCGCTGCTAGCGGCCCACGCCGTAGACACCGCGCGACTGGTCGCGGGTGAGGACTCCCCCGTTGAGCTCGATCACCCGGCGGCGCATGGAGTCGACGATGTGGTAGTCGTGCGTCGCCATGAGGACCGTGGTGCCGGTCCGGTTGATCCGCTCGAGCAGCAGCATGATGCCCTCGCTGGTCTCCGGGTCGAGGTTGCCGGTCGGCTCGTCGGCCAGGAGCACCAGCGGCCGGTTGACGAACGCGCGGGCGATCGCGACCCGCTGCTGCTCACCGCCGGAGAGCTCGCCGGGCAGCCGGTTGGCCTTGCCCTCGAGGCCGACCATCTCCAGCACCTCCGGCACGACCCGCTTGATCGTGCGGTGCGGCTTGTTGATGACCTCGAGCGCGAAGGCGACGTTCTGGGCCACCGTGCGGTTGCGCAGCAGGCGGAAGTCCTGGAAGACGCAGCCCATGGTGCGGCGCAGCTTGGGCACCTTCCACTTGCTGAGGGTGTTCAGCGTCTGGCCGTTGACCGTGATCGTGCCCGACGTCGGGTCCTCCTCCTTGAGCAGCAGCCGCAGGAAGGTGGACTTGCCCGACCCCGACGAGCCGATGAGGAAGACGAACTCGCCCTTCTCGATCTCGGTGGAGACGTCGTCGAGGGCCGGCCGGCCGCTCGCCGGGTACAGCTTGGTGACGTGTTGCAGTTCGATCACGAGGCGCCACGGTACTAGTCCCAGCTGCCCGTGCGGCCCGTTCGCCGCAGAACCGCCGGGAGTCGTTCTCGCCCTGCGTCACCACAGCCCCGGGAAACCCGTGGACGGCCGTCACCGACCGTTGCGTCCGGCGCCGGTGAACACCCGAAACGTGACCTCGCTGACAGGTGCCGATCGGGGCCGTGCTAGGCGGCGGTGGCCTCCTGCTGGCGGCGCCACCGGATGCCGGCCTCGATGAAGGCGTCGATGTCACCGTCGAGCACCGCGGTCGTGTTTCCGGTCTCCTGCTCGGTGCGCAGGTCCTTGACCATCTGGTACGGGTGCAGCACGTAGGAGCGCATCTGGTTGCCCCAGCTGCTGCCCTCGCCCTTGAGCGCGTCCAGCTCCGCCTTCTGCTCCTGCTGGCGGACCACGAGCAGCCGGGCCTGGAGCACGCGCAGCGCCGCGGCGCGGTTCTGGATCTGGCTCTTCTCGTTCTGGCAGGAGACCACGATGCCGGTGGGGATGTGCGTCATCCGGACGGCGGAGTCGGTGGTGTTCACGCTCTGCCCACCGGGGCCCGACGAGCGGAAGACGTCGACCCGGATCTCGTTCTCGGGGATGTCGACGTGGTCGGTCTGCTCGACGACGGGCAGCACCTCGACGCCGGCGAACGACGTCTGGCGGCGGCCCTGGTTGTCGAACGGCGAGATCCGCACCAGCCGGTGGGTGCCCTGCTCGACCGAGAGGGTGCCGTAGGCGTAGGGCACCTTGACCGAGAAGGTCGCCGACTTGATGCCGGCCTCCTCCGCGTAGCTGATGTCGAGCACCTCGGTGGGGTACTTGTGGCGCTCGGCCCAGCGCAGGTACATGCGCATGAGCATCTCGGCGAAGTCGGCGGCGTCGACGCCCCCGGCCTCGGACCGGATCGTCACCAGCGCCTCGCGGGAGTCGTACTCGCCCGACAGCAGCGTGCGCACCTCGAGCTCGTCGATCGCCTTGCGCAGGCTGGCCAGCTCCTGCTCGGCCTCGGCGGTGGTCGCCTCGTCGCCCTCCTCGGCGGCCATCTCGTGCAGCAGCCCGACGTCCTCCAGGCGCCCGCGCAGCTCCTCGACCCGGCGCAGGTCGCCCTGCATGTAGGAGAGCTTGGAGGTGAGCGCCTGCGCGGCCTCGACGTCGTCCCACAGGTCGGGCGCGGCGGCCTGCTGCTCGAGCTCGGCCACCTCGCGGCGGAGTCGGTCGACGTCGAGGACGGCCTCGATCGACTTCAGGGTCGTGTCGAGTTCGTCCAGGACGACGGAGAAGTCAGCGGCCACGTCGACCCAGGGTAGTGCGCCCCGGCCGCGGGTAGGCAGGTGTGCCATGACCGACCCCGACCAGCGCCGCTCGCGGGAGGACTACGCCCGCGGCCTGCCCGACCACCACGACCCGACGGCCGGCTTCGCGGGGGCGCCGCCGGCCCGCTCGGCGCTCACCCTGCGCGCGGTGCTGGCGGGCTTCGGCCTCGTGTTCTGCCTGGTCGCCGGGCTGGGCTGGCTGGCCGTGGACGAGCTGCCCACCTGGCCCGGCATCGTCCTGCTCGTCCTCGCCGCCGTCGCGGCGGTCGACCTGGTGGTGGTGCTGCGCCGCAAGGCACGCGGCGAACCGGGCTGAGCCGGCCCGCGTGCCGCCACCGCCGGCCGCACCCCTCCCGACCCGCATGACCGACCCGCCCGGTGCGGTGGGCCGGCGGCGCGCCGGCTCAGCGGCGGGCGCGCACGTACGGCGCGAGCGCCGGCTCGTCGTCGACCTCCGGCGCGTCGCCCTCGCCGTCCACCGCGTACCCGACGAAGGCGGCGTGGTCAGCCGTGAAGGTGGCCGGGTCCACCCCGGGCTGGAGGACCTGCGCGCAGGTGGTCAGCGGGATGCGGCCCCGCACGGCCGGCCCGTCGTGGGTGAGCGCGTCGACCACGATCGCGTAGCCGACCGGGTCGTGGCTGCCGATCGCGAAGTGGTCGGCCGCGTTGGCCGGGCACACCTCCTGCGTGGCGATGTTGGCGACCCGGCCGGCGCCGGTGCGCAGCGCCGAGCTGGCCAGCGGCGGGGTGTTCGGGACGACGATCTCGTCAGCGGCGGTGTAGGCGACGGTGTAGTCGACGCCGGCGAAGGTCTCCGCGCCGCTGTTGAGCGCCCGCAGGAACTCCGACTGCGAGGCCTGCTGGTGGTTGGCCGGCGTGCAGGGGCCGGTGCTGCACGAGGCGTCGGCGAGCACCGTGCCGTGGTTGGACGGCGAGAGGCCCACGAGGTCGTCGACCAGCTCCCGGGTGTCGGGCCAGAAGCGCAGCGCCCAGCGCGGCACCATCCCGCCCTGGCTCCAGCCGACGACGTCGACGTCGCGGCGCGCCTGCTGGCTCATCGTGCGGATGGCGTGCACGAGGTACTCGCCGGCCACCTGGATGTCGCCGGTGGCGTCGAAGGGCAGGGTCACCGCGCACCAGCGCCAGCCGCGCTGGTCGAAGGCCCGCATGTAGTTCCAGTCGAAGCCCACGTACGGGTCCATCGTGGTCCCCGGCACGAGCAGGATCGGGTCCTGCCGCAGCGCGCGCAGCGGGCCGTTGCAGGTGAGGCTCGCCCGCAGCTCGGCCTGCGGCACCGAGAGCGCCGGGCCGCGCTGGTCCAGCGGGGCGTACTCCCCCGTCGACGGGGCCGGTGCGGCCGCGGCGGCCCCGCCGGTCAGCACGACGGCGGTCAGCGCGGCGGTCAGCACGGCGGTCAGGGCGGTCAGCAACCGGGACCTCTGCATCGGGGCCTCTCCTCGCGTCGGGGCACGCACGCGCGCGCCCGCTCGGGGAGCACAACGAGCGAGCGCCCCGGGGGTTGTGGTCGCCATCACAGGGGGCAGCGCGGCTCCGGCCCGGGACCGTCCTGGTGCCGGCTCGGCCGGCGCTGGGTCGGCAGGAGGTGCCGGCGACGTCGCGTGGCGACGGGTGCTGCCGGCTCAACCGGCGGTGAGATCCAGCCGCCCACCGTGGGCACGCACCCACCGGAGGAACTCCTCCGCCGGCATCGGCCGGGCCAGGTGGAACCCCTGCGCGTACCAGCAGCCGAGGTCGACGACGCGCCGCAGCTGGGCGGCGGTCTCCACCCCCTCGGCCAGGCTGCGCATCCCGCACCCCCGCGCGAGCCCGACGACCGCGGCGATCGCGGCACCGGCGGCGGTGTCGGCACCGGTGACCAGGCTGCGGTCGATCTTGAGCACGCCCGCGGGGATGGCGACCAGCTGGCCGAGGGAGGAGAACCCGCTGCCGAAGTCGTCGATCGAGGACTCCACCCCGAGCTCGCGCAGCCGCCGGAACTGCTGCGCCGCGCGGGCCGGGTCCTCGGCGACGCTGGTCTCGGTCAGCTCCACGAGCAGCTGGTGGGGGTCCAGGCCCGCTCCCTGCAGGGCGGTGAGGACGTCGTCGACGAGCGTGCCCGTGACCAGGTGCGCGGCGCTGACGTTGACGCCGGTGACGACCTCGACGCCGTCGTCCCGCCACGCGGCCGTCTGCCGGCAGGCCTCCCCCAGCACCCAGCGGGTGAGCGGGATGACCAGGTCGTGCTGCTCGGCCACCGGCACGAACTCGCACGGCCCGATCCACCCGCGCTCGGGGTGCTGCCAGCGGACGAGCGCCTCGGCGCCGGTGATGCGCCCCGTCGGCACCTCGACGATCGGCTGGTACTCCAGGGACAGCCCGCCGTCGGCGATGGCGTCCCGCAGTTCGGAAGCCAGCTGGACCTTCCGCTGCACGCTGTCCCGGAGCTCGGGGCTGAACACCCGCACCCGGTTGCGCCCGGCGGCCTTCGCCGCGTACATCGCCAGGTCGGCGTCCCGGACGAGGTCGGTCGAGCGGACGACGGCGCGCTCCCCGGCCGGCACCGCGGCGATGCCGATGCTGGCGCTGAGCCGGTGCGTGCGGCCGCCCAGGTCGAAGGGCTGCTCGAAGGTGGCCTGGCAGCGCTGCGCCAGCAGCTCGGCGCCGTCGGCCTCGCAGTCCCGGGAGAGGACGACGAACTCGTCGCCGCCGAGCCGGCCCACGGTGTCCTGCCCGCGCGTGACTGCGAGCAGCCGCCCCGCCAGCTGGCGCAGGAGCTCGTCGCCCACCTCGTGGCCGAGGGAGTCGTTGACGTCCTTGAAGCCGTCGACGTCGAGGAACAGCACGGCGACGGCGGGGCAACCGGGGCGGCGCAGCTCGTCGTCGATGAGCTCGTGCAGGTGGGAGCGGTTGGGCAGCTCGGTGAGCGAGTCGTGGCGGGCCTGCCAGGCCGAGGCCTTCTCCGCCAGCACGCGGGCCGTGATGTCGGCGTGGGTGACGACGACGTGACCCACCTGGTCGATCCGGGACGCCTGCACGTGGAACCAGCTCGTGGCCGTGCCCGTGGGGTCCGGCAGGGAGCGGTCGACCGACACCTCGGCGCGCTCGCCGTCCGCCAGCTCCCTCAGCTCGCGCACCAGCCGGCGGCCGTCCTCGTCGTCGCGCAGCGCGAGGGCCAGGGCGTGGTAGTCCGCCCCCGGGCGGATGGGTGCCTGCCGCTCCACCCCCGCCGCGGTCCACGCCGAGTTGGCCAGCACCACCCGGCCGTCCGGGTCGAGCAGCACGGTGGGCGAGGCGAGGGCGTCGAGCACCGCCTCCACGAGGGCGGCGTCCCGGCCCGAGGACCCCGTGCTGCGTCGCACGTCGAGCGGCAGTTCCCGTCCGCCAGGTGTCGTCGTCACATCCCCTCCGCCGGGTCGCAGTGCTCCGTCCGCGTTCCCCGTCCCCATCGGCAGGCCGGTCGCGCGGCAGGAGCCGATCGCGCCGGACTACCCGGGAAGGACGACGCGGCAACCCGCCGGTCAGGGGCGGAGCGTCTCCTCGGCGATCCACCGCAGGTAGGCCGGATTCCCGCCGACCAGCGGGAGGGCGATGACGCAGGGCACCTCGTAGGGGTGCAGCTCGCCGACCCGCGCCACGATCCGCGGCACGAGGTCCCGGCGGGTGTGCAGGGCGACGCGCGCCTCGGGCTCGTCGTGCACCTCGCCCTGCCAGCGGTACACCGACCGGATCGGCGCGACGTGCTGCCCGCAGGCCGCCAGGCGCTCCTCCACCAGCGTGCGCGTGCAGCCCGCGAGCCAGTCGGCGTCCGCGGCGGTGACCACGACCTCGCAGAACTCCTCGTCCATGCCCGGATCCTGCCCGCGGCACGACGTCCTGCGTGGAACCGGGGGCAGCGGGGGTAGGGGCACCGGCATGAGCGACGAGATGACGATCAAGCTGGACGGCGACGACTACGTGGTGCAGCCCGAGGGCGAGGGCCTGCGGGTCGGGCGCCGGGTCGGGGGCGACGTGACCTGGCTCGAGTCGGTGGCCGGCAGCCTGCTGGACGACCAGGCCCGCACCGCCCTGTCCAACGGCGACACCTCCGACGAGTCGCTGCTCCGCGCCGTGCGGGGCGTGGTGCAGGCCGAGGTCGAGCGCGGCGCCTGACGGCGGCGGGGACGAGCGTCGCCCCTGCTCAGTCCCCCCAGCGCCCGCCCCGGCCCCAGCCGTCGC
>NZ_SSXA01000093.1 GCF_021698975.1 Blastococcus sp. KM273128
CCGCGCAGACGCGCACTGCGCTCAAGCATCGCCGGCAGCGGCCCCGGCAGCGGCCCCGACCCCCGGCCTCCCGGCTGTGGCTTGACATAGGAGCATCGCCGAGCTCGACCGGCCATCCCCGCGCTGATCGACTACATCGACCAGCACCGTCAGGAGTTCGGAGTCGAGCCGATCTGCCGCGCGCTCACCGAGGCGGGCGCCAAGATCGCTCCGAGCACTTACTACGCCGCACGGACCCGAGGTCCCTCGGCGCGGGCGGTCGGCGACGCCCAGCTCAAGGCCGAGATCGTCCGGGTGCACGAGGCCAACCTCGGCGTCTACGGCGCCCGCAAGGTCTGGCGGGCCCTGAACCGAGAGGGCGTCCCGGTCGCCCGCTGCCGGGTAGAGCGGCTCATGCGCGAACTGGGCCTGGCCGGCGTGGTCCGCGGCAAGGTCAAGCGCACGACCGTGCCGGCCGATGTGGCCGCCCGCCCCGGTGACCTGGTCGACCGCATCTTCACCGCCCCGGCGCCGAACCGGCTGTGGGTGGCCGACCTGACCTACGTCGCCACCTGGTCGGGGTTCGTCTACGTCGCCTTCGTCATGGACGTGTTCTCCCGCAGGATCGTCGGCTGGCGGGCGTCGACCAGCCTGCGCACCGATCTGGCCCTCGATGCCCTCGAGCAGGGCCTGTGGACCCGGGCCCGCGACGAGCGAGACGTCAGCGGCCTGGTGCACCACTCCGACCGCGGCGTCCAGTACCTCGCCATCCGCTACACCGAACGCCTCGACGCCGCCGGCGCCCTCCGGTCGGTGGGCAGCAAGGGCGACTCCTACGACAACGCCGCCGCCGAATCCCTCATCGGCCTCTACAAGACCGAACTCATCCGCCGCCGCGGCCCGTGGAAGGGCCTCGACGACGTCGAGCTGGCCACCCTGGAGTACGTCGACTGGTTCAACCACCGCCGACTCCATGGCGCGTGCGGTGACATCCCGCCGGTCGAGTACGAGGACAACCACTACCGTTCGATCGCCGGCCTCACCGAGGACCTCCCGGCAGAAGCGAGCCTCCACTGAACCCGGGGCGGTTCATCTCGGGGACCCGCTGCGGTATCCGGAGATCGCCAGACTCAACCCCACCGCGGTCGGTCCGGACAACGAGATCTTCCCGGGCACGGTGCTGGTCCTGCCGCCCGACGCGGTCGGCCTCCCGCCGACGGGCCCAGCCTCGAACACCGCGATGACCGTCGAGGACGTCACGGTGGAACCGGGTGACACCCTGTGGGACCTCACGGAGGAGATCACCGGCAGCGGGCACAACTGGCCACAAGCCTGGGAGCTCAACCGGGGACGCAGCCAGCCCGCAGGCGCCACCTTCACCGACCCGTCGCTGATCCGACCGGGCTGGACGCTGAGCATCCCGGACCCGGCCAGTCCCGCGACGCCCGCACCCAGCGCACCGGCGCCTCCGGCAGCCGAGCCGGCACCGCCCACGACCGACCCGGCACCCTCAGCGCCAGGCCCGAGCACCGCCCCTCCAGCTGGCCCGACCACGCCGGGCACCAACGCGCCGCCTCCGCCCGCGCCTGGTCCGGCCACCAACGCCCCGACCTCGTCTCACACGGCTGCACCGAACAGCGTCGAGCCGTCGCCGGCGAGGCCTGAAGTGACCTCGACGGGTAGCACGCCGGAGCTGCCGACGGTCGCCTTCGCCGCCGGCGGTGGGCTGCTGCTGGCCGGGGCCTCGCTGACCGCGCTGCTGCGCTACCGCCGCCGGCAGTTCCGGCAGCGTCGTCCCGGGCGCACGATCGGCAGCGCACCACCAGAGCTGCTGCGCGTCGAACGAGCACTGCTGGAGGCCGGCAGCGTCGGCAGTGCCGACGTCACCTGGCTGGACCAGGCGCTGCGGGCGCTGGTGCAGGCTCTGGCGAAGGTCGACGGCGCTCGCCTGCCCGACGTGGTGGCGGCCTGCATGACCGACGACGTCCTGACTCTGGTACTCACCGAGTCGGCCTCGGAGGCCCCGGAGCCATGGACGGTGGACCCGACCGGCACCCGCTGGTCGATCCGGCGCGATGATCCGCTGACCTACGACGAGCAGCGGCGGGCGTACTTCTTCGCACCATTCCCCATGCTCGCGTCGGTGGGCTACACGGCCGAGGGCGAGCACTGGCTGCTCGACCTGGAACGGGTCGCGACCCTGTCCCTGTCCGGGGACCCCGAACGCTGCCTGAACCTGGCCCGGTTCCTCGCTGCTGAGCTGGCGCACAACACGTGGTCGGAGATGCTGCAGGTGACCCTGGTCGGCTTCGGCAAGGAATTGGCCCAAATCAATCCCGACCGGCTGACCTACACCGACGACGTCGAGAAGGCGATTGCGGCGCTCGACGGCCGGCTCGAGTCGGTCACCGAGGTCATGCATATCGCCGACGTCGACGTGCTGTCGGGCCGGTTGCGCGACGTGGCCGGCGACGCGTGGGCGCCGCACGTGCTGCTCATCGCTCCGGATGTTGCCAAGGACAGCGCCGGGCTGGAACGGCTGCTGACCGCCATGAAGCAGCAGCGCGCCCGCGGCGCGGCCGCGTTGGTGCTCATCGACGACCCGGACCATGCGGACGCCGCCTCCTGGCAGCTGACTCTTGACGGGGCCGGCATGCTCAGCATGCCAGCCCTGGGAGTCGAGCTGATCGCGCAGCAGATCCCGGCCGACGAGGCCGCGCAGCTGGCCCAGGTGCTCGCGCTGGCTACCGTCACCGACGACCGCCCGGTCCCGCCCTCTCGCGGCGATGAGTCCTGGGACGAGCACGCCGACGCCTGCGGTGGCCTCCGAGTCGACCCGTCCCGCGCCGGCCGGCGGCAGCCACCAGCGCCGGCTGCGGCGGACGATGGGCCGGTGGTCCACCAGACAGGCACCGCGGCCTGGATGACCACCTCGGTGCTACCGCTGCCCGTGCAGACCTACCTGGACCGAGCCGCGACCACTGAGCAGGACCTGCAGGTACTGGCTCCGGCCACCGATGACAACATCCGCGATCAGGTCGAGGTCGCCGACCCTGGCCTGGACGCCGACCTCGCCGACTGGGCCGACACGTCCTGCCCGCGGCCGAAGTTGACCCTGCTCGGCCCGGTCGAAGTGCGGGCGCAGGGCACGCTGCCCGAGCGCAACCCGCGGCGGCAGTTCTACACCGAGATCGTCGCCTACCTGGCTACCCGGCCCGGTGGCGTGACCAGCGAGCGCTACGCCACCGCGATCTGGCCCAACGAGCCCGATGTCGTCGGCAAGACCAAGGTGCGGCAGTCGATCTCGATCGTGCGCGCCTGGCTGGGCACCGACCCGGCCACTGGCCGGGACTATCTCCCGTCCGGAGTCACAGCCGGCGGGGTCGGCCGCTACCGCATCGACGACGTCCTCATCGACGCCGAGCTGTTCCGCCGACTGCGAGTCCGCGGACTGGCCCGCGGTGTCGACGGCATCGCCGACCTGCGCGCAGCCCTCGACCTGGTCACCGGGCGGCCGTTCGACCTGCCCACGTCGCGGCAGGGTGCGCCTGGCGGCTACAGCTGGCTGGTGGAGGAGAACTCCCGGCTCGACCACGAGTACGCCGCCATGACCGTCGACGTCGCGCACACTGTCGCGACGCACCACCTCGCCGCCGGCGAGCCCGAGCTCGCTGCGGCCGCTGCTCACGTAGCGCTGAAAGCCGGCAGCTACGAGGATGTGCCGCTACTCGACCTGGTCGCCGCCTGCGACGCCCAGGGCAACCGGGCCGAAGCCGACGCCTACGTCGCCCGCATCCTGGCCAATCACGGCGCCGAGGTCGAGGAGGACCTACCTCCCAGGACGGCCGAGATCCTTTTTCGTCGACAGTGGACCAAGGGAGCCAGCTGACCACCGACGGAGGTGGCGGGACCAATCGCCCAGACATCGGATGCGCCCGGGCCCTGCAGGTCCGGGTCAGTCGCGAAGGGTGGCCGCCGACGCTGTACTCACATGTCGAAGGGCCGGATGGCGTGCATGAACTCTCCCGGTGGTGGTTCGGCCTCTCCGCCGTACGCCGACGGTGTGGCCGACGCTAGGAAGGCTGACTAAGGCCCAGCGGTCTGCCAGGTAGACGTGGTCCGTACGGTCGGCCGACGGAGCTCTCGGCGACCGCCGGTGCGGTGCGCGTACTCCACTAAACTCAGTAGTAGCCTGCAGGTCACCTGCTCTCCGTCCAGCTGAAGGAACGGGATGACGACCGCATCAGGCGCCCGTGAGCTGCCGTTCGCGCGACCGATCGTGTGGGGAGCACTGGCCGCCCTGCCTCCCTACTGCCCGGTGTGCGACGTCTCCTACGTCTGTTCCGGGACCGTGGAGGAGGACGGGGCCTTGGCCATCGGCGAGGGCACCCGGTTCGTGTGCGTGCGGGGCCGCCTGGACGGCTCTCCGGTGCCGGCGAATGCGGTGGCCGGTGAGGTCGTGGAGTGGGTCGTCGACCGATCCATCGGGACGCGACTGGAGCTCGCGACCGAGACCTGGCAGACCCGTGTCGAACTGTCCGACGTGGCGGGGGGATCCACCCACGTCACCGTCACGGTCACCCATGAGCCCAAGCGCAGCGGCTGGTGGCGGCGCACCGTCCGGCGGAAGGCTACGGAACGGATGGTTCAGGCGACCGTCGACTCCGAGCTGACCAAGCTGCCGGATCACGTCGATCAGATGGGCGAGGGTCGGCCGGGCTCCAGTGCCGTGGCGTCGGGCTCCGCGTCCGTGGACGAGGAGGAGTGCGGCTGGGTGCTCCATCTCGTCGGCACCGTGAACGCCGCAGACGTCAGCCGGCTGCAGCTGCGCCAGCGCCTCGAGGAACTGCCGATCGTGGCGATCGACGTCCGGGACCTGAACTATCTCGACTCGACGGCGCTCCCGCTCCTGGTGCGGTGGGCGCGGCGGATCTCCCAAGGGAACCGGCAGGCGGTCGTCCGCGGAGTCAACCCCGACTTCGATCAGATGCTCAGCGTCATGGGGCTCACCTCCAGGTTCCTGCGGGACGGTTGAGCTGACGCCGGCATCCCGACGCCCCGGCCGGTAGCTCCGGAGGGGAGGCGAGACGTCGCCTTCTTCGCCGATCGCGGCACGATCGTGCCTGGGGCGCCGGTGCGCTGACCCGGAGTCGAGTTCGGCGCAGTGGGACGACAGGTGGTGGCAGTCGTTGCTTTCCCCGTCGTGGGCTTGTGGCTGTCAGCGACCCCCCTCTTTGGGGACCAGCTCGAAGAACGCCACCTGGGGCGGGGCGTTGATGCGCAAGGGGACCGTGCTGAAGCCGATCCCACAGGTGACGAACATGCGGTTGCCCTCGGCGCCGTACTGCGCCGGGGCCCACCCGTCGGCAACGATTTTTTCCTCGTCGGTCAGCGCAAGGTAGGACCAGCGCGGGGTGCCGGGAAGAGCGATCTGGCCGCAGTGCGTGTGCCCGGCAAGGGTCAGCGGTGCCGTGCCGGCCGGCAGCTCGTCGAACGTCGTGGGGTCGTGTGTGAGGACGACGCGCGGTGCATCGTCCGGGACGTCGGCGAGCGCCGCGTCCACGTCGGCTCGCCCGCTCACGTCGGGCACGTGGGGTGTCTGCGGGCCGATCCCCACCACGTACAACGGGTCGGCATCAGCGGTGGGGGAGGAGACGGGGAGGGCGGTGTTCCGCAGGACCCGGATCCCGGCGTCCTCGAGGGCGGTGGTGAGCTCGTCGGCCGCACCGACGACGTAGTCGTGGTTGCCCAGGACGGCGTAGGTGGGGATATCCGCCGCGACCAGCGGGTCGAGGAGCTTCACGACGCGGTCGACCTGGGTGGAGACGTCAGGCTCCTTGCTGTAGAGGAAATCCCCGCCGAGGAGCACAGCGTCAGGCTCGTCCTCCACGATCTCCCCGACCGCCTTCTCCACCATGCCTTCGTTGGACCACCACATGCCGATCTGCAGGTCCGACATGACGGCGATGTCAGTGCCGGCCCACTCCTCGCCCAGTTTCGGTAGGGCAACCCGCCAGCGTTCCTCGTCCAGGACGAACCGTGGTTCCACCGCGGCCCCGTAGACGAGCAGCAGCACGATCGTCACTCCGAGCGCGATCGGAATCCGCATGAGCCAGCGCTTCACCGGTCGCTCCTCCCTGGCCGCGGCCACAGCCGGCCGTACTGCGTTGCCTTCCTTGTCGGGACGGTGATCAGGCGCTAGCTGTAGCGCCCGCAAGCAGCGGTGGCGGATGCTGTCACGAGCCGAAATAGACAGAGATGGCGCCGAACAGGGCGAAACCGGCGGTGAGGAACACCGGACCGAGTTGGGAGGTCTCACCCTCGTGGGCCTCGCCGATCATCTCCTCGACCACGACGGCGGTCAGGGCGCCGCCGGTGAGGGCCAGCACGGACAGGGTGATGATCTCGGGAGCGTCCCGTAGCGCCCAGTAGCCGATGGTCGCCCCGAGCAGGATGGGGATGGCGAAGGCGGCCGCCATCGCGATCCGCTTCTTTCGGCTGATCCCCGCGTTGCGCAGGGTAGCGATGGCAGCGAACCCTTCGGGCACGTCAGCCGGCACCTGGCCGACCGCGAGCAGGAGGCCCAGCGCCGGGTTGACCACGGCGCCGGTGCCGATCATCACTCCGTCGCTGAAGAGGTCCATCGACACGCCCGAGAAGATGGCGAGGGCTCCTGACTGTTTCTCCCCACCGCCACCCATCCGGGCCTGCACGTAGCCGATCGTCCGGTCCAGCCCGATGAAGATCGCCCCGCCGAAGACGAAGGCGAGCAGCGGAACCCACGGCAGGCCGGCCGTCAAGGCCTCGGGCATGAGCTCGAGGCCGACGACAGCAAGCACGATGCCGGCGGCGAGGTGCAGGGCGAGGCTCAACGCGCGCTCGGAAACGCGGAAGACCTCCGCGAGCACGCCGCCGAAGAAGTTCCCGGCAGCCGGGAGCGCAGCGAACCCGAGGACGAGCAAGAAGTCGGACATGCCGGAGATTCCTTTCCCGCCTGACCGGCGTTCTATGGAATTGCACCAGCCACCTGCGGAGGCGGCCTACGAGGTTCCGAGCCGGCGGAGTCTTCTCGGGCGGAGCAGTGCCGGCCACCGGCGTCGGAGGTCGGCGCTGCCCGGGCAGCAGCCACCAGCGTCCTCATCCGGTCCTACTGCGCGTAGTAGCCTGGGCGTGATGAGTGAAACTCCGTCACACTCCACGGCGCACTCAGTTGCCGGTGGCTCTCCCGAGGACGAGGCCGTTACTCCCTCCGCGCCGCATGTGTCGCGCCGCCGGCTTCTCGGACTGGTGGGCCTGGGCGCCGCCGGTGCCGTGGCGTCGGGCGCGGTCGGGGGAGTGGTCGGTCGAGCGACCGCCACCCCGCCCATGGGGCAGGCCACCGGCGCGCCGGCGACGGATCCGAGCGCAGCTGTCGACTTCACCGGCGTCCACCAAGCAGGCATCGTCACACCAGTGCAGGACCGGCTCCACTTCGTCGCGTTCGACGTGGTCACGGACAGCCGGGAGCCGCTGGCCGACATGCTCCGCGCCTGGACGGCGGCTGCCCGGGAGTTGACGGCGGGACGGCCCACGGGGTCCGGCGACACGGGTGAAGCCATGGGGCTGCCCGCCTCAAGCCTGACGCTGACCATCGGTTTCGGTCCGACGCTGTTCGAGGCGGCCGACGGCAGAGATCGTTTCGGCTTGGCCGCGCAGCGGCCGCTACCCCTGGTCGAGATGCCGCCCTTTCCAGGCGATGCCTTGCGGTCCGCCATCAGCGGTGGCGATCTCTGCATCCAGGCCTGCGCCAACGACCCGCAGGTCGCTGTCCACGCCGTGCGCAATCTCGTCCGACTGGGGGCTGGGGTGGTGAAGGTGCGCTGGGCGCAGCTCGGCTTCGGCCGGACGTCGTCCACCAGCGCGGCGCAGGAGACCCCACGCAACCTCCTCGGCTTCAAGGACGGCACGGCCAACCTGAAGGCGGAGAACGGACGGGCGCTCGACCGCTTCCTCTGGGTGGGAGAGGACGATGCGGACTGGCTGGTAGGTGGGTCCTATCTCGTCGCACGCCGGATTCGCATGCTCATCGAGGACTGGGACGGCGTTCCCACCGCCCAGCAGGAGGCAGTGATCGGTCGGACCAAGGAGGCCGGTGCGCCACTCGGCCAGCGCCGTGAGTTCGATCCGACCGACTTCACCAAGCAGACGAATGGCCGGCCGGCCATCCCGCATGACTCGCACGTCTTCCTCTCCCACCCGACCAACGCGGGGACGGCGATGCTGCGGCGCGGCTACAGCTTCGTGGACGGCACCGACGAGGACGGTCGTCTGGACGCCGGCCTGTTCTTCATCGCCTACCAGCGGAACCCGGAAACAGGGTTCGTGCAGGTTCAGCGCAACCTCTCCGGTGACGCGCTCAACCGCTTCATCCGGCACACCTCCACGGCCGTGTTCGCCTGCCCGCCCGGGGTGGTCGATGAAAGCGACTGGTGGGGGCGAGGGCTCTTCGAGCCGACCCGCTGACGTCGACGGACGGGAGGAGTTCGCGTCGTCAGGTGGGTGCGATGGCTCGCCGGGTCTCCGGAGCGGGCTCTGCCAGGAGGGGGCGGAACCGCCGGACGGCACCGACGGACCCGACCATCAGACCCAGGCCCCCGAAGATGAGCAGGGCCACCGAGAGTCGCGCCAGGACGGTGGGACCACCGGTGATCACGTTGGCGCTCCACAGGACGTCCATGTCCGGGAGGCCTTGGACGAAGTGCATGAATCCGGCAATCGCCGCCAGCATCCCGGCCAGCAGCCCGTTGCCGCGGAAGGCTCCCCGCACCGACAGAGTCGTGATGCCGACGAGCGCCAGGGTGGGCAGCGAGGCGGCACCCATCGCCAACGCGCGGTCGGTGGCAGTCAGTCCCGGCTGTGGTGTCGCCAGGAGGTGCCAGGTCGCGGCCACCGTCACGATGGCCAGCAGGAGCGCGAGCGGGCGCCCGCTCCTGCCTAGGAAGCCGGCCAGCACGCCGGCCAGGCCAATGAGCAGGTAAAGGGGCCACCAGAGACCCTTGGCCGGTGGCGGCGACCAGGTCAGCTCTCCGTCCACGGTGACGGGACGACCGTCATAGGCGACGGGCACTTGCCATTCGATGATGGTGTGCTGGGAATCCGGGTCGGCCACCACCTGGGGCGGGGGGCTGTCGAGCATCCAGTGGGTGCGGTGATCATGCCAGGAGTACTCGGGTTGGGTGGACACCTGACGCCAGTCCGGGTCGGCGCGAGGATCGACGTGGGCCGGCAGCTCCACGTTGCCGTCGCGGCCGAGGTTCAGGTACGTCGCCGGGCTGTTGGCGTTGCGCCACACACCGCCCGGGCCGATGCGCAGGTACTCCTCGTCGGAGTAGCCGAAGACCGTGACGGTGGCCGGGGAGCCGTTCAGGAGTTCGAGGCTGTCGCCGAACTCGGTGACGCGCAGGCTGACAGCAGGCATCGGATCCGACGTCCTGAG
Source organism: Blastococcus sp. KM273128 (assembly GCF_021698975.1). Taxonomy (GTDB): domain Bacteria; phylum Actinomycetota; class Actinomycetes; order Mycobacteriales; family Geodermatophilaceae; genus Blastococcus. Next base: position 9,455 of record NZ_SSXA01000093.1, read on the forward strand.
CACCTGGCCGGCGAAGTTGCTCCCGGCCACCCCGCGGTCGGAGTGCGCACCCGCGGGCGTCGCGACCGTGAGGACGAGGACGACGGAAGCCAGCAGGACCGATGACAGCCGGGAAGCCCAGGCGCCCATGCTTCGCGGCGATGGCACACGGTCACCGTAGGCGCCCGGTCAGCCCATCTTCGGTCAGGACACGACGTCCCTGCCGGTCTTGCGTCCGCCACGCCGTTCACTCAGGCAACCGACATCGTCGGCAGCCGGCGTTCACCGGTGCAAGGACCCGCTGGTCCCTGCCGTACCAGGCACCTCGCGGGCCTCCTCAACGACCACCTAGACTGCCTAGTAGATGGCATCTGCCGCACCGTCGCCTGTTCGGGGTGGAGGAGTGGTGTCGCGGCGACGGCCCGCTCGCCGTCGGCGTTCTTGAGGGAAGGCGGCTCTGTGCGACCGTTCGGAGAGCTCGAAGCGGCGATCATGCGCGACCTGTGGGATCGGGGTCAGCCGGCGACCGTCCGCGAGGTCCTGGAATCCCTCAGTGGATCCCGAACGCTGGCGTACACGACGGTCATGACGGTCATGGACAACCTCCACCGCAAGGGGCAGCTGACTCGCGAGATGAGCGGTCGCGCCTGGCTCTACCGCCCGATCCGCACGCGCGCGGAGCATGCGGCCGCGTTGCTGCAGGACGTCCTCGAGGAGTCGGAAGACCGCCAGGAAGTGCTCATGCACTTCGTTGCCGACCTGGACGCCGACAGCGTCGCTCAGCCCCGATCCACCATCGAATAGGCGTGTGGCTGCGCGTCGGAAAGCACGAATGCCCCTCTGACCAGGGACGATGTGGCTTGTCGAAGGTCTCTGATCCCCATCACGGCCCTCGCCGGGAACCTGGGCGCGATCGTGCATGCCTGCGCGGTCAGCGTCGCGACCGCCTACGGATCGTCAGGCCTTCTCCCCGGCAGGCTTCTCGGCGCGGTGCTCGCCGGGGTGCTGCCCGCGTGGCTCACGGTCTGTGCCGTGCGTGTCCTCGCGGGCGGATGGCGCGATCGCCGACGGCTCCACCGGTCGCTGAGCCTGATTGCTCAGCCGAACGACGAGTCCGGGATGGTGGTCCTCGAGGCGCCGGCCGCGGCGGCCTTCTGCGTTCCCGGGCGGGCCGGTCGCATCGTCGTCACCCGGGGCGCGCTGGAGCGGCTGACCGCAACGGAACTCGACGGTGTGCTGGCCCACGAGGCGGCTCACCTTCAAGGGCGGCACAACCTGGCGGTGGCGTTGTCCCAGGTACTCGCCCGCGCCTTCCCGCGGGTACGCGTGTTCGAGGTCGCGACACGGGAGACCCGGAAGCTGATCGAACTGCTCGCCGACGATGTCGCCGTGCAGCGGGTCGACCGGCTGAGTGTGGCCTCGGCCATCGTGAGCCTGGTGGAGATGAAGGCGCCTAGCGCAGCGCTGGCCATGGCTCAGGACGCTGCTGCGGTCCGCGTGTCCCGCTTGTTGCAGCCGGAGCCGCCGATGACCCCATGGCGCTACCGGCTCGGTGCCTTCGGCGCCTTGGCGGTCGCCGTCGTCCCGTTGCTCATCGCCGGGTATCCCGCTTTCTCGGCGGCGCTCAGCGACCTGTGCAACATCTGATGGCTCCTACCTCGCCATCCTCGGACGACTTCGCACGGGTGCTGAGCCAATCGGCGGAGTTCACTCGACGCGGCTTCTTGATCGCCGGACTCGCGGGGCTCGGCGCGACGGTGCTCAGCGCGTGCGGTGACGCAGCCGAGGAAGTCGATACCGGATCCGGTTCGGGCGGCGGCACGCAGGGAACCGTCACCGTCGCTCCCGACGGGACACAGCAGATTACCGTCCTCGTCAGAGACGACTACGAGTTCCACCCTGCGGCCTTCTCGGTGAGCACCGGCAGAGTGCGGCTGACACTGGCCAGCCAGGCCGAGCAGCTCACGCACAACTTCCGCTTCACCCCCGACGGCGGCCCTGCGCCGATCGTCGAGGAGATCCCCATCGTGGCGCCGGGGGACAGCGACACGATCGAGTTCGCCGTGGACAAGACCGGCGACTACCAGTACGAGTGCTCCTTCCACGTCGCCCTCGGACAGATCGGCGTCATGACGGTCACCGCAGGCTGAACGGCTGTTCCTCGCCACCAACTGAGCGGGCTGCCGCTCCGTCACTCGTGCGCGGCGAGTGAGTCCTCCACAACGACGTGCGCGTACAGCACAGGAGACCGCTGGCGACCTAAGACGCGTGCAGGGCATGCAGTTCCAGCTCGTGCGGCACAGCCAGTAGGTGAAGGCGCACGTGTTCGAGGTCGAGCGCCGGCGGTCTGGTCTCCAGGAGCGTCGACACCATCTCCCGGAGCAGCTGCAGCGTGCGGGGCCTGAGCTCGGTTACACCTTCGACTCATCGCCAGGTAGTCGACGACGAGCGCGCCGCCAGCCGGGCGAGGTGGGCGTTGTAGGCGTCGAACTCCGCCTCGGCACGACGGTCCGCCGCCGGTGTGCGGCGCTGTTCCGAGCGGACCCACTGGACGTAGATGATGATGGTGGCAAGGATCGTGGGAAACTCACCGAATCCCCAGACGATGTTGCCTGCCGCGAGTTGGTCGGTCATCGCGTCGATCCCCCAGGTGTCGGGAGGATGCGCGAAGGTTCTGACGAGCGGTGCGCTGGCCATCATCACGACCACCGCGAAGAAGGCGTGCAGCGGCCCGGGCACCGAAAGCTCGATGAGCCGCATCCCGGGGGAGGCCCGGTGCGGCCAGGGTCCGATGGCGAAGGCGCCGCCGAAAGCCAGCAGGCCGGTGCCCAGGAACAGCAACAGCATGGCGACGTTCCCGGCGGAGCTGCGCATGAGTACGTCGAACACGGGTGTGAAGTAGAGGCCGTAGAGGCTGCCGATGAAGACCGACGTGGTGACCGCCGGGTGTGTCAGCACACGCGCGATTCGGCTGCGCAGGATCGCCAGCAGCAGTCCTCGGCACACGCGGCCGATGCCGCGGTGGGGGAGGGTTCGCACGGCCAGGCTCACCGGCGCGCCGAGCATGAGGAGCATCGCTGCCACCACGCTGAGGGTCATCTTCTGGAGCATGTGAATCGAGAAGAGGGCCATCGAGTAGCCCATCACCTGCGTGGCAGTCACGAGCACCACGGTTACGATGCCCGACACGAAGCTCGCGGTCCGGTGCCAGGGCCATGGCATGCCCCGGCGGCGCAGCGACCGGACCCCGGCCAGGTAGGCGATTAGGATCAGCAGGGCGACGGCCGGGAACACCGTGGTGGCATCCAGTTGCGGGGTCAGCAGGCGGAGCAGGGTTGGCGGCTGCTCGGGCATCCACATCATCGAGGCGCCTCGTTCACACGTCAGTCCTCGGGGCAGGTCAGCTGCCGGTCACCGTCGTCAGGTCTTCGGCGATCTCCTCGGCGGTGTCCCCGGCGGAGAACATCACGCGCGCCACGTCGTCCGGGCCGTAGAGCAGGAGGCTGGTTGCGTGCATCGTGCCGCCCGCCTCGGCCAGGGAGACCTCCGCCGCCCCCTGGGCCGACTCCACCTCTGCCGGGGTGCCGGTGAGCCCGACGAAACGGTTGGGCAGCTCGGCGTCGAAGCGGGCGAGGTACTCGCCGAGGAACTTTGGCGTGTCCCGGGCCGGATCGGTGGTGACGAAGACGACCTGGGTGCGCGCTGCGACGTCTTCGGGAACCGAGCGCAGTGCGAGAGCGACGTCGGCCATCGTCGTCGGGCAGACGTCGGGGCAGTTCGCGTAACCGAAGAACAGGAGGGTGGGCTGCCCGCTGGTCTCCTGCGCGAAGTCGAAGCGTGCCCCACCCTGGGCGGTGAGGGTGAAGTCCGGTCGCGGCCGGGGGTCGCTGAGCTCACGGCCCGCGTAGGGGCCCGCATCAGCTGATGTCGAGATCTCGGCCACGTGGTTCCCGCCGTGGTCTTCCTGATCCGTGCTGCCGCACCCGGCCAGCATCGTGACGACGGCAAGAACTGCCAGCGCCGGGAGCGGTCGCCGGAGGGAGGATCGCCTAAGCACGTTAGTAGTCTAGCCACGGGGCTCGGGCGCCGATCGGCGCACCACCTCGAGCACCAGCGGACATGAGAGGGCGCCGACATGAGTTGGGAAACCGAGAGTGCATCGGCCGGCTCGTCGAAGCCGCATCGGTTGTGGTCCCGCCTGCTACGGCCGGGCTTCCTGCTCATGCACCTCGTGGTTGTGCTGCTCTTCCTGGCGACGCTGCAGCTCGGCTGGTGGCAGTGGCAGCGCGCAGAAATCCGCGGTTGGAATGCGCAGAACGTGTCCTACGCATTCCAGTGGCCCGTCTACGGCCTGATGGGGCTGTGGTTCTACAGCCGGTTCATGCGCATCGAGGTGGAGCGGGATCCGGACGCCGGCGAGCCGCACAAGGCCGTGGCGCTCTACCAGGCGCCGAGGATCGACACCACGGGCGATCCCGAGCTCGCCGCATACAACAGCTACCTGGCGGAGCTGAACGAGAAGGTGCTCCGGCAGCGCCGCTCCTGAGCTCACCCGCGCCGGATCTCAGATGGCGACGCCGCGCTCGCGCAGCCAGGCCGATGGGTTGACCCGGCGACCGTCGAGCCCGCCCTGGAACACCTCGAAGTGCAGGTGCGGGCCGGTCGACTGCCCCCGGTTGCCCAACAGCGCGATTGTGTCGCCTGCCCGCACCTCCTGGCCAGCCTCGACCAGGATCTTCTCCATGTGGCCGTAGACGGTCACATCCCCGTTGTCGTGCAGGATGTACACCGCCAGACCGAAACCGCTGGCGGCACCGGCGCGGAGGATGACGCCGTCGGCCGCCGCGTACTCCGGTGTCAGCATGGGGGCGGCGATGTCCAGGCCGTAGTGCGTCGCGCCCCACCGAGCGCCGTAGCCGCTGGTGATGCGGCCCTGCACCGGCATGACCGCGTCCGGTCGTGCGGCCTCCTCCCGGGCTGCGCGGGAGGCAGCCAGCTGCTCGAGGCGGGCTGCCACCTCCGCTGCTGCGATCTGGGGTCGCGCGTCGAAATCCGCCAGTACCTCCTCGGTTCCGTACTCGGAGAACACTGAGCGAGCCGGCGATTCGTGGGCGTGCGCGATCGGGCGCTGCAGGCCCCAGCCGCCTTCCCAGAGACCGGCGGCCAGGGCGCCCAGGATGACGCTGGTGAGAAGGATCCGTGGCCTCTGGCGCGGTCGCGGGCCCATCGGCACGCGCTGGCGTCGGGTCACTGCTCGTCCTCACGGATCGCATCGAACATCCCCGTCATCAGAGCACACCGTGATCGAGCGGTCACCTAAGCCGCATAGTAGTGGCGTGTCGCGCGTTTCAGAGCACGGAGGAGCCGAGGCCTGTTGTGGCCAGCCATGCGCGCAGCCAGATCATGATGTGGTCCCACCATCCGGTGACCAGCAGGATGCCGAGGACGATCAACAGCACGCCTCCCAGGCGCATCACCGTCGCCGCATGTCGTCGGGCGAAAGCCGAGAAGTTCAGTGCGCGACGAGCGCCCAGCGCGACCAGCAGGAACGGGATGCCGAGGCCCAGGCAGTACGCCAGTCCCAATACGGCACCGCGTGCAGCCGAAGCTTCGGCGTAGGCCAGGGTGTTCACGGCCGAGAGCGTCGGCCCGAGGCACGGTGTCCAGCCGAGCCCGAAAACCACACCGAGAACGGGGGCGCCAGCCAAGCCGGCCGGGGGACGCCGGGCGATGCGCCGTTCGCGCTGGAGCCACGGCAGACCGCCCAGGAAGGCCACCCCCATGAGGATCGTGATGACACCCATCACACGGGTCAGCACAGGCGTCCATTGGAGGAGGAGGCGCCCCAAGCCGCCGAACAGCGCGCCGAACGACACGAAGACGACGGTGAATCCCAGGACGAACAGAAGCGCGCCGAGGATCACCCGGCTGCGCTGGGCCTGCCCGGCCACGGCCGTCGTGGCGGTCGGACCGCCGGTCTCCCGGGTCCTCCCCGTAGTGCCTGATTCGCGGGCCGTGGATTGCGCTCCGGTCAGCCCGGCCACGTAAGCGAGATAGCCCGGCACGAGCGGTAGGACGCACGGCGACGCGAAGCTGATCAGCCCGACCAGTGCGGCGACTCCCCCGGCCAGCAGGAGAGAGCCGTCGCTGACGATGGACGCGAAGGTCTCGCCAAGGCTGCTCACTGCGGAGTCTCTTCGGCGAGGAGCTGGTCGAGGGACCGCCGCAGATCCTCTTCGGGGACGACGGCGACGTAGACCGCGGCCACCCGACCGGCCCGGTCCAGCAGGATGGTGCTCGGCACGACGTTCGCGGGAAACCCGCGGAAGGCCAAGGCCACCTCGCCGCGCGGGTCGAACAGGGAGGGATACTCCGCGCCCACCGACTCCACGAAGGCCTGGGCCAGTTGTCGTTGATCCTTCACGTCCACGCCGAGGAAGCGCACGCCGCTGTCGGCCACATCCGCGTAGACGGCCTGGAACTCGGGCGTCTCGACGCGACACGGAGCGCACCACGAGCCCCAGAAATTGATGACCGTGATGTCCCCGGCGAGGGATGTCGACCGGAACTCGGTGCCGTCGAGGAGCTCACCGCCGAACTCCGGCGCGAACTGGCGGGACTCCACGGGGATGACCTCCCCGAGGGGGGTGCTGCCCGTGAAGTCGAACGTCGCGGACTCCGTGGCGGTGCTGGCGTTGCTGCCACCGCTCCCCGAACATCCCGCTAGGGCCAACGTGATCACGAGGGCGCAGAACGCCCACGATGCGCGACGCAGGTTGTCAGTCAACGAGGGTGCTCCAGTACAGCCAGAACCGCTGCGCTATGGCGGCAGTGATGAGAAGGAACCACACGGTCAGCACGATGCCGTGTACCGATCGCACTGCCTCGACCACCCGGGCGAGGGGAGAAGGCGACCGGGGGTGGATGGCCGCGAGGTTGCGCAACGTCACGTACCAGAAGACGGGGATCGTCACCGCCCACACGACCAGGCAGTACGGGCAGAGAGCGCCGATGCGGTAGATGCTGCTGAAGATCAGCCAGTGCACGAGGACGACGGCTCCCGTGACTCCCAGCTGCAGTCCGCTCCAGAACCAGCCGGGCAGCCGTGCTCCGGCGAGCAGCACCGCACCCGTCACGACGACGACGGGGAAGCCGGCGACACCCACGAGGGGATTGGGAAAGCCGAACAAGGCGGCTTGGGGACTGGACATCACCGACCCGCAGCTGAGGACGGGGTTCAGGCTGCAGGTCGGCACGTAGCCGGGGTCGGCGAGCAGGGCGTACTTCTCGACAGCCAGGACGAAGGAAGCTGCCAGGCCGAGCAGACCACCGATCAACAGCAGCCAGGCGATGGCGCGGTCGGCGGGGGGCGGCCCGTTCCGGCCCTCGTGGCTCGTGGAGATCCGCCGAAGTTCAGCCGGGAAGCGGGCGTCGACGCTCTCAGCCGGCGAGGGCAGCATCGATGCGCTCGATGAACTCGTCCGTCGAGCTCACCTCGAGCTTCTCCCCGTTGAGGAAGAACGTCGGGGTGCCCTCGACCCCCAGGGCCAGGCCGTCCTCGCGGTCCCGCAGGACGCGCTCGAGGGTGGCCGGGTCGGCGACCGCGGCGTCATACGCGGCCATGTCCAAGCCGAGGTCTGCGGCGAACGTCCGGAAGAGTGCGGCTTGGGAGTCCTGGCGCTCCCCCCATTCCAGCTGCGTCTCGTACATGCGGTGGTACATCGCCTCGAGCTCGCCCTGCTGAGCGGCGGCCTCGACAGCAACCGCGGCGTTCTCGGCGTTGGCATGGCCCGGCATGGGGAAGTAACGGGCGACGAAGGTCACCTCACCCGCGTACCGCTCGCGGAGCTGCTCGATGAAGGGATAGGCCGCCCGGCAGCTCTCACACTCGAAATCGAGGAACTCCACCAGGGTCACGCGGCCATCTTCGGCGGTGGAGAGCCGATGGCTGTCGTCCCGGACGAGCGCGGCGTCGGCTGTGGCACCGGGGGCGGCGCTGCGGTCGTCGTCCAGTCCGAGGAGCACGGTGACGGCCAGGATGAACACCGCCACGAGCGCCGCCGAGATCTTCAGATTCCTGCTCACCGGCGCTTCTCCTCGGTGTGTCGGTCAGACCAGTCGGATGCGACGGGCATGGGCCGGTACCCGCACGCCTTCGTGCCGAGTCTTCGCTCCGCTACGACGGGGCTTAGGAGAGGGTACAGGCGCCTGGCACCGCAGCTCCGGATGACCGACGGACGTGGCGCCCGACAGGGCGAGGACATGATCACCGTGTCCGGCGCCGAAGTGGGGAGGTGTCCCTGCAGACAATGCAGATGCCGACCGAGGCCGACGCCGCCGGCCGGGTCGTGTACCGGGGCGTCAACTCCACGCCCGCGCGGTCGGGGCGGAGCGCGCGGCTCCGTGCAACCGGAGCGACGGGTTGCAAGCCCTACGATGCAGGTTAGGAGACGTGTTGCGGTCTCCGGCCACTGAACATTCGGGGGAGTAGCGGTGAGGGTCTACAACATCCGAGTCTCCAGCTGGGCGGCTCGTGCCCTGACCGCGCCGGACCGGCGGCAGGCTCCCGTGGGCACCGTCCGCTGACCCGGGATGAGCACCACGACGCCCCCCGCGGGCCACTTGGAACCGTCGCTCGACCACCCCTCCCACAGCAGCCGCACAGCGGTTCCGTCCAGCCGCGAGCCGGTGAGTGGTTGGCCCATGGCCGCCGTGCTGAGCGTCGGGGGTGGGCTGTGCCTGTGGGTGGCCTTTCCACCGTTCGGGTGGTGGGCGCTCGCCGCCGGAGGGCCGATGACCCTGGCGGTGGCGACCCGGGGCCGTAGCGCGCGGTCGGGGGCGGCCCTCGGCATGCTGCTGGGCCTGGCCTTCATGGTCCCGTTGCTCAAGTGGACGGGCATCTTCGTCGGTGACTTCCCATGGCTGGCACTGTCGGTGGCACAGGCGGCCTTCTACGCCGTCCTCGGTGCGGCGACGGCCGCGACCAGCAGGCTCCGGTGGTGGCCGCTCTGGGTGGCGACGCTCTGGGTAGGGACGGAGGCGGCGCGTTCACGCGTGCCCTTTGGTGGCTTCCCCTGGGGACGGATCGGCTTCAGCCAGGCCGACGGTCCTTTCGCCTCGCTCGCCGCCTACGGCGGCGTCGCGCTCGTGACCTTCGCCGTCGCGCTGACCGGCACCCTCCTGGCCGCGGCGGTCGTCAATGCCGTGCGCCGGCAGCCGGGGCGGTGGGGAAGGGCCGGCACCTGGGCCGGTCCGCTCGCCGCAGCCCTGCTCATGCCCGGGCTGAGTGCGGTGGCCTGGCTACCGCTTCCGGGTGCCAGCCTGACGGACGGCGGGCAGACCGCCACCGTCGCCGTGGTCCAGGGTGACGTTCCCAGGGCCGGGCTGGACTTCAACGCGCAGCGCCGTGCCGTGCTGGACAACCACGTGCAGCAGACGTTGTTGCTCGCCGAGCAGGTAGCTCGGGGGGTCAGGCCGCAGCCGGATCTGGTGATCTGGCCGGAGAACTCGTCCGACATCGACCCGTACCAGAACGATGACGCCGCGGCCGCCATCGACCGCGCCGTCCAGGCCATCGGCGCGCCCGTCCTGGTCGGCGCCGTGCTGGACGGGCCGGGGGAGAACCTCACGAACGCCGGCATCGTTTGGGATCCGGTCGAGGGGGCGGGGGCCAGCTACGCCAAGCGGCACCCCGTTCCCTTCGGCGAGTACATGCCGCTGCGCTCCTTTTTCCGCATTTTCAGTGACCAGGTGGACCTGCTGCGCCGGGACTTCATGGCCGGGGAGGAGCCCGGCGTCCTGGACATCGGAGGAATCCGCATCGGCGACGTCATCTGCTTCGAGGTGGCCTACGACAGCCTCGTGTCCGACGTCGTCGAAGGCGGTGCCTCGCTCCTCGTGGTGCAGACGAACAACGCGACGTTCGGCTACACGGCCGAGAGCGAGCAGCAACTGGCGATGAGCCGGCTCCGGGCGATCGAGCACGGTCGCAGCGTCGTCGTCGCCGCGACGAGCGGGATCTCGGCCGTCGTCGCACCGGACGGAACCGTGGTGCAGAGGTCCGAGCTGTTCACCCCCCGTCTCTTCGTCGAATCGATCGCCCAGCGGCAGGCGACCACCGTGGCGACCCGGCTCGGAGCCGTTCCCGAGTGGGCCTTCACCGCAGCGGGCCTGACGGCCCTGCTCCTTGCACGTCTGATCCGGCATCGCCGCACGGCAGCGGCGGCTCGCAATCCCTCCGCCACCCGGTTGCTCCGAGTGCCGGGTTCGACGAGTCAGAAAGGCTCCCCATGACGTCAGAGCAGCTCTCCACGCTGTCCGACACCCTGTTCACCGTCTCGATCGTCGTCTACGCCGTCGCTGCGCCCGCCTTCGCGGCGGACCTCGCCTTCGGGCGGCGACCATCGACTCGCCGGACCGCGCTCGTCTCCACCGGCGCTGGTAGGGAGCAGCCGCCGGAACCGCAGGTCGCTGATGACCAGTCGCCGAGCCGTCGGTGGGGACTGGTCGGGATGGCCGTGACCGCCGTCGGTGCTCTTGCCCATACCGGCGTGCTGGTGACCCGCAGCTTCGCTACCGGCCGCGTGCCGTGGGGGAACATGTACGAGTTCGGCACGGCGGCGGTCCTGGTCGGCGTCGTCGCTTTCCTCGCGTTCGGGCTCCGTGCTCCCGTGCTGCGGGGGCTGGGGCTGTTCGTGCTCGGTCCCGTGGTGCTCGGCCTGGTCCTGATCGGGCTGTACCTCTATGCCGAGTCGGGACCGCTGATCGCCGCCCTGCGCTCCGACTGGCTCGCTGTGCACGTGTCGGCGGCGATCCTCTCCTTCGGCATCTTCATCGTCAGCGCTGTGGCCAGCGCCCTGTTCCTGGTGGCTGTGCACCGTGAACGGTCGCGGAACGCAGGCGAGGAGCTGTCCATCGGACTGTGGGGCCGGATGCCCACGGTTGCGGCGTTGGACCGCGTCGCCCACCGCACGGCCGTCTTCGGCTTCCCGGTCTGGACCTTCGCGGTGATCGCCGGGGCGATCTGGGCGGAGAGTGCGTGGGGACGGTTTTGGGGATGGGACCCCAAAGAGACGTGGGCTTTCGTCTCGTGGGCCCTGTACGCCGCCTACCTACACGCTCGTACCACCGCCGGGTGGCGTGGCCGGCCCGCGGCGTGGGTCAACCTCGTCGCCTTCGCCAGTCTGGTGTTCAACCTGCTCTTCGTGAACCTGGTCTCGACCGGGCTGCACTCCTACGGCGGGGTCTCCTGACCACCGGAGGTGGCGGGGCGCGCGCGTACAGCGGTGCCCTGTGGGTGCGCGGCATGGCTCCTCGGCGCATGGGCTGGTGCCGGCCGGCATCAGCCCCGCACCCTCTTGCTAGTCATCACTGAGGCGATCCGTTACCCGACCGTGACAACTAAGCGTCTTCGTACTACCGTCCTCTCCGGTCCGACCGAGCCCCGTCCTCAGAGCGAGGACCTCGACCGGCCCCGCCGAACCGTCCGCTTCCCAGCCGGACGGACCGGGGACCCACCGATCCCCTGGGGTGAATCCGAGTGCGCCCGCGCGCACCCGGTAGGGCGCCTTCCCGCCCGAACCCGTCAGCTAACCCGGTAAGCGGCCAGGAAGAACGGAGCGACGCCGCCTTGGCGCCCCTGCACCATCGTCATGCCCCGATCACCGTCGCGTCCGAGGGCAGCTCCGCCCCAGGCGGGGCTCGGACCGTCAGCTCAGCCAGCACTTCCATACCCACCCGTGCCAGTCGAGCCCGGCGACGGATTCCCCGCCGCGGCGCAATCGCTGCAGCGATGGCGGCCCTGCTCGTCGCGGCGGCCGCGCAGTCGGCACTCGCCGCCCCCGGCAATCCACTACAGACCGTGGCGGCGGGGAGTGAACTCGTCGCGGAGATCGAGCGGATCGACCAGCTTCTCGCCGCTGCCGAGGAGAAGGTGCAGCGGGCGACCATCGAAGCCGAGGCGGCTGCCGAAGCCTCGCGCGCCGCCCAGGCGGAACTGTTGTCGGCCCAAGCGGCGGCGGCCGCGGCGGCGGCAGAGCTCGCGGCCGCGCAGGCCGCCGTCGAGCAGGGGCAGGACGACGTCGCCGCCGTGGGTCGGGAGCTCTACATGGGGGCTGACCCGCTCGGCGACGCGGCCGTCCTGCTGGAAGCGGCAGGGCCGGAGGAGGTGCTGCAGCGGGCCGCGACCATGGACCTGCTTGGCGAGGACCGCGCGGAACGGCTGGAGGTATTCGAGGACGTCCAGCAGCGGCAAGAAAAGGCCGACCGCGCTGCCAAGGTCGCTGTCGCGCAGCAGGAGAAGGCGGCGGTCGCCGCGGCCGAGACCGAGGCAGCCGCGCAGGCTCAGCTCGAGGAATCACAGCGAGCGTACGACACCGCCGCTGCGGAGAAGGCTGCTCTGGAGGAGCAGCTCCGCGCAGCGGAGACGCAACTGCTCGCCAGCCGGGGGGTAGCTGATCCCGTCATCGCCTGGGAGGAGGAACAGCGAAAGGAGCTGGTCCGAGCCGAAGCCGGCGCGGCTGCTCTGGTCGCCGGCCGGGTCACCTCCTGCTATGGCAACCGGTGGGGGACCAACCACAACGGCGTCGACATCGCCGCCCCGATCGGGACGCCGATCTACGCCCCTGAGGACGGCGTGGTGCTGCACGCCGGCACGGCGAACGGATTCGGTTACGCGGTCTACATCGAGCACCCGGATGGCACGATCACCGTCTACGGCCACATCAACCAGTACTTCGTGTCTTCAGGCCAGGTCGTCTCGGCAGGCCAGCAGATCGCCGAGGTCGGCAACCGGGGCCAGTCGACCGGCCCGCACCTGCACATCGAGACGCACACCGGCGGGCTCTACGCGAACCGCGTCAATCCCACCCCCTGGCTCGCTGCGCGCGGTGTCGACCTGGCCTGCGGCTGAGGGCCGCGATCCACGTGATGGGTGGATCGATCGGGAACCAGGCGACTGCCGGGGACGAGGAACACCGTGACGACTACTGACATGGGGATCGTGAGCACGAACATCCAGCTTCTTGGTAATCGGTGACCGATCGGGAAGCCCTGGGGTCGCCCTAGGTCAACGTGGACCTGAGGCGTGACCCCATTGCCGGCGAAGCGGGTTGCGCGCTCCTGACGTCGCTCGAGTCACTGCGTGATGACGGTTCGTGGCGGTCGTTCCGCGTGTTGCCACCTCTACTAATGGTGATAGTGGGACTCTGCTCGGGTTCATCCGCACCGCCACCCTCTTCCCCGGGGAGCAAGCCATGTCCCACCACCGTCCCTTTCGGCCGGTCAACCCGACAGGCACGGGACGGGCCGGCCGCCGCTGGCAGGTAGCGAGCCGTACGGGCCTCCGCCGGCCGCTGCGGACCGCACTGGTCGGTGCGCTGGCCGGCGTTGCGCTCATCGGCTCTGGAACCCCGAGCCTCGCCGCTCCCGCGCCTCCGAATCCCACGGACGACCAGATCGGCGCCGCGCAGACCGAGCAGGAGGCTGCGGCCGCGGAGGTCGGCCGTATCGCCGGGCTGGTGGCGGCCGCCGAGGCCGAGCTCGAACGCGTCGGCATCGAGGCCGAGGCCGCGGGAACCGACTACATGATCGCGGAGGAGTCGCTGCTGCAGGCACAGTCGGTGGCCGAGCAGATGGCAGCCGAGCTGCAGGCGGCCGCGGCTGCCGTCTCCGCCGCGGAAGCCCGCATTGCGCGATTCTCCCGCGACAGCTACATGAGCGGGTCGGCGGCCTCCACGACGGCAGCGCTGTTGGATGCCGAGGGCCCCGCGGAGCTGATCCAGCGCGCCGCCCTGCTCGACTATGTCGCGGCCAACGAGGTGGACGTGCTCGGCCAGCTCCAGGTCGCCAAGGTGGCCCAGGCCAACGCCGACTCGTCCGCCCGCGCCGCCCGCGACGAGATGGCCGCCGCCGAGGAGGCGGCACAGGTCGCCAAGGCGCGGGCCGATGCCCAGCTGGCCGACCAGCAGCGTGCCTACGCCGAGGTGGCCGCGCAGAAGGCGACGCACGAGGCAGAACTGCAGGCCGCCCAGATCAAGGTGCTCGAGCTGCAGGGCGCACGGAACGCCTACCAGCAGTGGATGGCCCAGAAGCAAGCCGAGGAGGCCGCCGCCGCAGCGGCGGCGGAACGGTCAGCCCGCGAGGCCGCCGAGGCGGCCACGGCGGCCCGGAACGACAGCTCCGGCGGCGGCTCCGGTGGGTCATCCGGCTACGCCACACCGTTCTCCGGACGGGTCACCAGCTGCTTCGGCGCACGCTGGGGAACCTCGCACAACGGGGTGGACGTCGCCTCGCCCATCGGCACACCGCTGTATGCCCCCATATCGGGGACCGTCAAGCGTGCCGGGTCGGCCACCGGCTTCGGGCTGGCTGTCTACCTGCTCGGGGACGACGGTGCTGTCTACGTCTACGGGCACATCAACGACTACTTCGTCCGCCCCGGCGACCGTGTCGTGGCCGGTGAGCAGATCGCGGAGGTCGGCAACAGAGGCAACTCGACCGGGCCGCACGTGCACTTCGAGGTCCACCCGAACGGCGCCATGTACAGCGGAGCGTCGAATCCGGTTGCGTGGCTGAACGCCCGCGGTATCCGGGTCGGTGCCTGCGGGGGCTGACGCCGTCGGGACAGCAGTTCTCGCCCGTCTCGCAGAGTCTGTGGAGGGGATGTCGGTGCCATTCCCCAGTCGGCGGCCCGCTGGCGCGCACAGCGGTATCGCGGCAGCCCTCGGTGAAGGCCGCTCCACGGACGACGCGGAGAGCAGCAGCTCACCGGTGCACCCGCCTGAGCGTTCGGGTGGACATCTCAGCGGTGCCTCGCAGGGCGGGAACTTTTCGGACACTGCCAACGACTAAGAGCGTCCGCCAGTAGGTCAACGGATTCGCGGTGATCTTGGTCGGTTGGCCCATCGGTAGAGGTACCAGGCGGCGCGGAGCAGGGCACGGAGGGT
>NZ_SSXA01000094.1 GCF_021698975.1 Blastococcus sp. KM273128
CGGCCGCGGTCGCCGCCGGCCTGGTGCCGGTCGCGCACGCCGGCGACGGCGGCGGCTCGATCCGCATCCCCGCGGCCGAGTGCGGGCTGGTCGGGCTGAAGCCCACGCGGGCCCGGGTCAGCCAGGGGCCGGAGGTGGGGGAGAGCTGGGCCGGCGCCACCACCGACGGCGTCCTCACCCGCACGGTGCGCGACACCGCGGCGGTCCTCGACCTGATCAGCGGCCCCATGCCCGGCGACCCGTACGCGGCCCCGCCGCTGCCCCGCCCGCTGGCCGAGGAGGTCGGGGCGCCCGTGGGCCGGCTCCGCGTCGGGCTGCTGGACGCCGAGCCGGGGGAGCAGTACCTGGACCACCCCGCCTGCCGCGCGGCGGTGGAGGGCACCGGCCGGCTGCTCGCCGACCTCGGCTGCGACGTGGGGCCGGGGACGCCCGGGGCGATGTTCGACCCCGAGTTCCCGCGCTGGTTCACCACCACGATCGCGGCGGACGTGGCGCTCACCCTGTCGGCTTTCGAGCGCTCCCTCGGCCGGGAGATCGAGGACGACGAGCTCGAACCGCGCAACCGGGTGTACCGGGCGGTGGGGCGCCGGCTCTCGGCGGAGAAGTACCTCGGCGCCCGCACCTGGCTCGGCGCCTGGAGCCGACGGATGGCGCAGTGGTGGGCGTCGGAGGAACTCGGTGGCGAGGGGTTCGACCTGCTGGTCACCCCGACCATCGCCGCGCCCCCGCCGGAGCTCGGCTGGTTCACCGCGGCCGGCGAGAAGGAGGAGGGGCGGCGGATCAACAGCCTCATGCCTTACACCGCCCAGTTCAACGTCACCGGCCAGCCGGCGGTCAGCCTGCCGCTGCACCGGACGGAGCAGGGGCTGCCCGTCGGCGTCCAGCTCGTCGCCGCGGTGGGCCGGGAGGACCTGCTGGTCCGCGTGGCCGCCGCGCTGGAGGAGGCGGCGCCGTGGGCCGACCGGCGGCCGCCGGTGTCGGCGTGACCGGGGCCTCCTACTTCCTGGTGCTGCTCACCGCCGCGGCGGGCGCCGGCGCACCGCGTGCCGACCACGAGGCCTTCGTCGACTCGCTCGTCGACCGGCGGCTGGTGCTGCTCGGCGGCCCGCTGGGGGAGGACGACGCCGCCTACGTCCTGCGCTGCGGCTCGCCGGCGGAGGCCCAGGACGTCGTCGCCGCGGACCCGCTGGTCGCCTCGGGCGCCCGCACCGCGACCGTGACGCGCTGGGACCTCGTCGGGGTGGACCTGCGGCTGGTCGACCCCGACCTGGTCGTCGACGACGGCTGACCGGTCCGCCCGCCGTCCGACCGCGCCCGCCCGGCCGGCCCCGGGGCCGCCTAGACTCGTGCGGCCACGGGGTGTGGCGCAGCTTGGTAGCGCACCCGCTTTGGGAGCGGGGGGCCGTGGGTTCAAATCCCGCCACCCCGACCGTGCCCCGACGTCTCTAGACTCGGGGGTCGACCCGGCGTCCCGAGTCCGCCCGGGCGCCTGCACACCACTGTCTCACCGAGGAGCACTGCCGCTGTGAAGAGCACCATCGAGGAACTGGGCCCCACGCGGGTCCGGATGGCGATCGAGGTGCCGTGGGGGGACCTGGACCACGCCTTCGGTGAGGTCTACAAGGAGCTGGGCAAGCAGGTCCGCGTCCCCGGGTTCCGCCCGGGCAAGGTGCCCAACCGCGTGCTCGACCAGCGCCTCGGCCGCCCCGTCGTCCTGGAGCAGGTCGTCCAGCACGCCGTCCCGGAGATCTACTCCGAGGTCATCCGCGAGAACCAGGTCCGCGTTCTGGGCCAGCCCGACATCGAGGTGACCCGCCTCGACGACAACGACACCCTCGCCTTCACCGCCGAGGTTGACGTCGCCCCGCAGCTCGAGCTGCCGGCGCTGGACTCCCTGGCCGTGACCGTCGACGACGTCGAGGTCACCGACG
This sequence comes from Blastococcus sp. KM273128, assembly GCF_021698975.1. Classification (GTDB taxonomy): domain Bacteria; phylum Actinomycetota; class Actinomycetes; order Mycobacteriales; family Geodermatophilaceae; genus Blastococcus. The sequence continues at coordinate 1,932 of NZ_SSXA01000094.1, forward strand.
AGGAGATCGACCAGCAGATCTCGGTCATGCGCGAGCGCTTCGGCATGCTCACCGGCGTCGAGCGGGCCGCGCAGGACGGCGACTTCGTCTCCATCGACCTCGAGGCCAAGCTCAACGGCGAGGTGCTGGAGGACGGCTCCACCACGGGCATGTCCTACGAGGTCGGCTCGGGCAACCTCATGGAGGGCCTCGACGACGCCGTCCGCGGGCTCTCGGCCGACGAGTCGAAGACCTTCCAGACCGCGCTCCTCTCCGGGCCCGACGCCGGCCAGCTGGCCGACGTCACCGTCACCGTCCGCTCGGTGAAGGAGAAGGAGCTGCCCGAGCTCGACGACGAGTTCGCGCAGACCGCCAGCGAGTTCGACACCCTCGAGGAGCTGCGGGAGGACGCCCGCACCCGGCTGGCCCGCACCAAGGTGATCCAGCAGGGCGCCCAGGCGCGGGACAAGCTGGTCGAGCACCTGATCGAGACCATCGAGGTCCCGGTCCCCGAGAACCTGGTCGAGCGCGAGGTGCAGTGGCGCAACCAGGCCTTCGAGCGGGAGCTCCAGCAGGCCGGCATGGACTGGGACGCGTTCCTGAAGATGTCGGGCGTGGAGAGCCGCGAGGACTACGAGGCCGACCAGCGCACGAACGTCGAGCAGGCGGTCAAGACGCAGTTCATCCTCGACGCCATCGCCGACGCCCGTGAGGTCACCGTCGGCAACGACGACCTCTCCGCGCAGATCATGGCGCAGGCGCAGCGCAACCGGATGAGCCCGGAGCAGTTCGCGCAGCAGCTGCAGCAGAGCGGCAACATCGCCGAGTTCGTCGCCGACGTCCGGCGCACCAAGACCCTCGCGCAGCTGCTCGAGCAGACGACGATCACCGACGAGTCGGGCCGGACCGTCGACCTCGACGCGCTGCGGCCCAAGACCGTCCAGGCGGCCGCCGAGGAGACCCCCGCGGAGGACGCCGAGGAGGCTCCGGCCGACGAGGAGATCGGCGTCCAGGCCGTCGCCACCGAGGCCGCCGAAGGGGCGACCGAGGACACCGAGGACGTCAGCAAGGCCTGAGAAAGGACCCCGTCCCCCTCACCCCTCGCACGCTCGGGGTGAGCCTCTGGACGGGGCCACCCTCCACGGCGACGCCGTCCTGCCCACCCGGGCGGGGCGGCGTCGTCGTCGTTCCGGGGCCGGCCGCTGCGCCGACGGCGAACACCACCGCTACGGGGACTGTCCCGTCGCAGGTGCGCGTTAGGGTCGACAGGACTCAGGCGATCGCCGGGGGGTACGCCTCCCGGCAGGCCGTTCCGGGCCCGCACCACACCGAGACCGACTGCCACGACACGCGTCCTACGGAGGTCACCGCACCCGTGAGCACCACCGACCCGAACCTGGCCAGCGCGCCGCTGCTGCGCGCCAACGGCGGGGGGATGAACCTCGGCGACTCGGTCTACGAGCGCCTGCTGCGCGAGCGCATCATCTTCCTGGGCACGCAGGTCGACGACGTCATCGCCAACCAGCTGGCCGCCCAGATGCTCCTGCTGTCCGCCGAGGACCCGAAGCGGGACATCCACCTCTACATCAACTCGCCCGGCGGCTCGGTCAGCGCCGGCATGGCCATCTACGACACGATGCAGTTCATCGACTGCGACGTCGCGACCTACGGCATGGGCCTGGCCGCCTCGATGGGCCAGTTCCTGCTCACCGCCGGCACCAAGGGCAAGCGCTACGCCCTGCCGCACGCGCGGATCATGATGCACCAGCCGTCGGCGGGCGTCGGCGGCACCGCGGCCGACATCGCCATCCAGGCCGACCTGTTCCGCCGCACCAAGCGGGAGCTCAACGAGCTGCAGTCATTCCACACCGGTCAGAGCGTCGAGCAGATCGAGAAGGACGCCGACCGCGACCGCTGGTTCACCGCGCAGGAGGCGCTCGAGTACGGCTTCGTCGACCACGTCGTCAGCCGTGCCGCGATGACCGACAGCGCCAACCCGGTCTCCGACAACTGAGCGCCCGAGGACACAGACACATGAGCTTCCAGATGCCCTCCAGCCGGTACATCCTGCCCTCCTTCGTGGAGCGCACGAGCTACGGCATGAAGGAGTCCAACCCGTACAACAAGCTCTTCGAGGAGCGCATCATCTTCCTCGGGGTGCAGATCGACGACGCGTCGGCCAACGACGTGATGGCCCAGCTCATCACCCTCGAGTCGGCCGACCCGGACCGCGACATCACCATCTACATCAACTCGCCCGGTGGCTCCTTCACCTCGCTGATGGCCATCTACGACACGATGATGTTCGTCCGGCCCGACATCCAGACCGTCTGCATGGGCCAGGCCGCCTCGGCCGCCGCCGTCCTGCTCGCCGCGGGGACGCCGGGCAAGCGGCTGGCGCTGCCGTACTCCCGCGTGCTGATCCACCAGCCCTCCGGTGAGGCCGGCGGTCAGGTCTCCGACCTGGAGATCCACGCCGCCGAGATCCAGCGGGTGCGCACGCAGATGGAGGAGATCCTGGCGCGGCACACCGGCCGGAGCGCCGACCAGGTCCGGGCCGACATCGACCGCGACAAGATCCTCACCGCTCCGGAGGCCAAGGAGTACGGGATCGTCGACCAGGTGATCCAGAGCCGGAAGCTGAACGCGCTCCCGACCGCCTGATCCGGTGCGGGCCGGGGACGCGCGGGACGCGTGTTCGGCCCGTACCGTCGGGGGTCCGAGGGCACGACGGGACAGAAGTGGAACGGCCTCGGGCGATCCGGGTGAGTCATTGCCCGGACCGGCCGGAGGCGGCGGGTAGGTTCGGCGAACGCCCGATCCCCGGCCCGCACCGCCGGGAGGAGAGCCTCGCGGGGCAGCCTGCCAGCGGGGTCGAGCAGGGGCACAAGACAAGCAAGCAGGGTCCAACCCGCGGGTACCTGACACCAGGACCGGCGACTGTCGAGGTGGAGGTCAGCAGGTGGCACGAATCGGTGAGAGCGGTGACCTGCTCAAGTGCTCGTTCTGCGGCAAGAGCCAGAAGCAGGTCAAGAAGCTCATCGCTGGCCCCGGGGTCTACATCTGCGACGAGTGCATCGACCTCTGCAACGAGATCATCGAGGAAGAGCTCTCGGAGTCGTCGGACCTGAAGTTCGACGAGCTGCCCAAGCCCAAGGAGATCCACGACTTCCTCGACCAGTACGTCATCGGCCAGGACAAGGCCAAGAAGACGCTCTCGGTCGCCGTCTACAACCACTACAAGCGGATCCAGGCCGGCGGTGACCGCGCCTCCCGCGAGGACGCCGTCGAGCTGGCGAAGTCCAACATCCTGCTGATCGGCCCCACCGGCTGCGGGAAGACCCACCTCGCGCAGACGCTGGCGCGGATGCTCAACGTCCCGTTCGCCATCGCCGACGCCACGGCGCTGACCGAGGCCGGGTACGTCGGCGAGGACGTCGAGAACATCCTGCTCAAGCTGATCCAGGCTGCCGACTACGACGTCAAGCGGGCCGAGACCGGCATCATCTACATCGACGAGGTCGACAAGATCGCCCGCAAGAGCGAGAACCCGTCGATCACCCGCGACGTCTCCGGCGAGGGCGTGCAGCAGGCGCTGCTGAAGATCCTCGAGGGGACGACGGCGTCGGTGCCGCCGCAGGGTGGGCGCAAGCACCCGCACCAGGAGTTCATCCAGATCGACACCACCAACGTGCTGTTCATCGTGGGTGGCGCCTTCGCGGGGCTGGAGCAGGTCATCGAGGCCCGCGCCGGCAAGCAGGGCATCGGCTTCGCCGGTGAGATCCGCGGCAAGCAGGAGATCGAGGACGCCAACGCCTTCGCCGAGGTCATGCCCGAGGACCTGCTGAAGTTCGGCATGATCCCCGAGTTCATCGGCCGGCTCCCGGTGATCACCAGCGTCCGCAAGCTGGACCGCCAGGCGCTGATCAACATCCTGACCCAGCCGAAGAACGCCCTGGTGCGCCAGTACCGGAAGCTGTTCGAGCTCGACGGCGTGGAGCTGGAGTTCACCGACGACGCGCTCGAGGCGGTCGCGGACCAGGCGATCCTCCGCGGCACCGGAGCCCGTGGCCTCCGGGCGATCATGGAGGAGGTGCTCCAGTCGGTGATGTACGACGTCCCCAGCCGGGACGACGTCGCCTCGGTGGTGATCACCAAGGAGGTCGTGCTCGAGCACGTCAACCCGACGATCGTGCCGCGCAAGCCGACCCGCGCCCCCCGCGAGAAGTCGGCCTGAACCGCACCTGAGCGTTGAACGCCAGAGGCCCAGGATCAGCCCGGTTCTGGGCCTCCGGCGTTCAACGGCCGAGCCTCGCGAGGAGCACGGCCACGATCTCGCGCCGGCAACCCTCCGGGTCGGTCATCAGGCGGGCGTAGCTGAAGCGCAGCACCACCCAGCCGAGCGCGGCGAGCTCCGTGTCGCGGCGGAGGTCCCGTTCGCGCTGCTCCCGGCTGCCGTGGAACGCCGCACCATCGAGCTCCACGGCGACGCGCGCTCCGGGCCATGCGGCGTCCAGGTGCACACGCCGGCCGTTCCCGAGCCTGAGTTCGTGCTGCCGGACCGGCGCAGGTACGACCGGCGGGCCGGGCAGGACCTCCAGCGCGCCCCAGATCTCGAGCTCGCTCTGGCAGCCACCGGCCACCAGGTCGAGCAACTCCACGAGCGCCCGCCGGCCGGGATGGCGGGCGCGCCGGTCGGACTCCCGGCGGAGCGCTGCCAGGCGCACGGCCCGGCGTCGCGCGCCCTCGATCAGGGCCTGGCGCACGGCTGCGGCCTCCTGGGGACTCCGCGCATTGCGACCGGGGGAGTGGGCCCACGCCCAGGCGTCGACCACGCTCCGGGCGGGTTCCACGACGTCCACGGCGCCGCACCGGACGGTGACCGGGCTCCGGGTGGTGCGGTGGGCCACCACGCCGGGCTGCCGCTCCGGTGAGCGGGCGTACGGGACCGTGACGTGGACCGGGCCGCCCTGCGGCTCAGCCATCCCGAGCGCGATCAATGCGGAGAGGTGGCTGAGCGGACCACCGGCCCAGAGGAAGGCGGCGCGGGACCTGATCGCCCACTCACCCGTCCGGTCGGGGAGCACGAGGACGCCGGGGTGCAGTTGCACGAGGTCACCCCGGCGGAGCCAGCGGACGACGCTGCTCGCGCTGCTCTCCCGCACCACGTCAGCCCGTCGGGCGACGCCGTCGGGCAGGAGCGCGGGGAGCCGGTGCACGGCGCAGAGGGTGGCGCACCCGGAGCTCGGACCGCAGGTGCCCTGTGGACACCGCTCACCGTTGAACGCCAGGAAGCCATCCGAGGCCCGGTTCTGGGCCGCACACCTGCAACGGAGTCCGCGCCGAGGCCTACCGTGCGGGCATGACGCGGTACGTGGCCCTGCTGCGCGCGGTGAACCTGGGCGCCACCCGCCGGGTCGCCATGCCGCAGCTGCGGGAGGTCCTGACCGCCCGGGGGTACGGCGCCGTCCGCACCCACCTGGCCAGCGGCAACGTGCTCCTCGACAGCCCGCTGCCCGAGGCCGAGCTCGCCGCCGACCTGTCCGCAGCGATCGCCGAGCACTTCGCGCTGGACGTCCCGGTCGTCGTCCGGACGGCCGACGAGCTGGCCGCGGCGCTGGCCGCCGACCCGCTGGGCCACGTCGCCACCGACCCCGCCCGGTACGCGGTCACCTTCTACGTCGAACCGCTGGACCCCGAGCGGGTGGCAGCGCTGCCGGCGGCCGACAGCGGGGAGTGGGCCGTGCGCGGGCGCGAGCTGTACGCGTGGCTGCCCGACGGCTTCCAGCAGAGCAGCGCGGCGGGCCGGAACTGGGACCGGCTGATCGGTGCCACCGGGACCACCCGCAACTGGAACACCGTCCGCAAGCTGGTCGAGCTCACCCGCTGACCAGCCGACGTCCCCACCGCGTGGCACATTCGGGGGTGTGCGCGCCCTGACCTCCCTGCCCCAGCAGGCGCGGGAGGCCTTCCGGGTCCGCGTCTCCGGTGACCCGACCGGCGCCCCGGACTGGGTCCGCGACATCGCCCGCGTCGGCACCGGCCCCGGCTGGTTCGAGCCCGACGGAGTCGTCTGGCGCGTGCACGGCGACCTCGCCACGCTCGTCGGCGGCGTCGCGGCGCTGCTGGGCCAGGGCGCCCACCCGCTCGCGCTGGCCGGCGTCCAGCGGCACTCCGCCTACCGGGAGGACCCGTGGAAGCGGCTGGCCGGGACCGCCCGCTGGCTCGTCGTGAGCACGTTCGGCTCGGTCGAGCTGGCCGAGCGGGAGGCGGCGCGGGTCCGTGGCATGCACGCGCGCGTCCGCGGCCGGGTGGGCGGCGTCGCCTACTCGGCCTCCGACCCGGCGCTGCTGCGCTGGGTGCACCTGGCCTTCACCGACGCCTTCCTCGCCGCCCAGCAGGCGGTCGGCACCGATCTGACCCCGCGCTTCGGCCGCGGCTGGCCCGACGCCTACGTGGGGGAGTGGGCCCGCGCCGCCGCCGAACTGGGCGCCACCGACCTGCCCCTGACGACGGCGGAGCTCGCCGAGGCCCTCGAGGCGTACGGCCCCGAGCTGCGGCCTGTCCCCGGCCACCTGCGCGAGTTCCTCGCCGCTCCGCCCGGCCTGAGCGCGCCCGAGCGGCTGGTCTACCGAGGCCTGTCCGGCGCCGCGGCGTACGTGGTGTCACCCTCGATCGCCGGGTGCGCCGGGGTGCCGGGTCGGGGCCGCGGTGGTGCGGCGCAGCTGGCCGTGACCCGCGCCCAGCTGCGGGCGCTGGGCCTGGCGCTCGGCCCGTACAGCCCGTCGGAGGAGGCGGCGCGCTGGCGGCTCGGCGCCGGTCCGGCCCCGGCCTGGGCCGCCGACGCCGCCTGAGACGCCGGCACCCGCGGCCGGCTCAGCTCTCGGCGGCCTCGGCCAGGACGACGTCGACCTCGAGCCCGCCCTCGCCCGGGCGGACGGTCAGCGTGCGGATGCGCCCGGCGTCGACGAGGTCGGACTGCGCGGCCTCGACCAGCGGCAGCTGGTCGGGCGCCACCGTGACCGTCGCCGTCTCCACCTCGGCCCGCATCGACTGCTTGGCGTCGGACTTCGCCTTCCGCACCGCCGCCAGCGCCGCTGCCGTCACCGTGACGACCGCCGGGTCGCCGTCGGCCGGCAGCTCCGCGGCGGCCGGCCACGCCGCGCGGTGCACCGAGCCGGTCTGCCACCAGGACCAGACCTCCTCGGTGACGAACGGCAGCACCGGCGCGAACAGGCGCAGTTGGACGTCGAGTGCGATCGCCAGCGCCGCCTGCGCGGAGGTCGCGGCCTCGCCCGAGCCGTAGGCGCGGGACTTCACCAGCTCCACGTAGTCGTCGCAGAACGACCAGAAGAACGCCTCGGTGACCTCGAGCGCCCGCGTGTAGTTGTAGGACTCCAGCGCCGCCGTCGCCTCCTCGACCACGCGAGCGAGCCCGGTGAGCAGCGCGCGGTCGATCGGCTGGGTGACCTGGTCGGCGGTCAGCGAGGCCGACGCACCCAGGCCCAGCACGAACTTGCCGACGTTGAGGATCTTCATCGCCAGGCGCCGGCCGACCTTCATCTGCGCCTCGTCGAACGGCGAGTCCGCGCCCGGGCGGGCACCCGCGGCCCGCCAGCGGACGGCGTCGGTGCCGTACCGCTCCAGCACGTCGATCGGCGTCGTCGCGTTGCCCTTGGACTTCGACATCTTCTTGCGGTCGGGGTCGACGACGAAGCCGGAGATGGTGGCGTGCGTCCACGGGACGGTGCCGTGCTCGAAGTGCGCCCGGACGACGGTGGAGAACAGCCAGGTGCGGATGATGTCGTGCGCCTGCGGCCGCTGGTCCATCGGGAAGACCTTGGCGAACAGCTCCGGGTCGGTGTCCCAGCCGGAGGCCACCTGCGGGGACAGCGACGACGTCGCCCAGGTGTCCATGACGTCGGGGTCGCCGATGAACCCGCCGGGCACGCCGCGCTGGTCGGCGGTGAAGCCCGGCGGCACGTCGGACGACGGGTCGACCGGCAGCGCCGCCTCGTCGGCCAGGATCGGGTCGTCGTGGATCGGCTGGCCCTCGGGGTCCAGCCGGTACCAGACCGGGAACGGGACGCCGAAGAACCGCTGCCGGCTGATCAGCCAGTCGCCGTTCAGCCCTTCGACCCAGTTGTCGTAGCGGTGCCGCATGTGCTCCGGCACCCACTGGATCTCCCGGCCGCGGGCTACCAGGGCGTCGCGCAGCTCGGCGTCCCGGCCGCCGTTGCGGATGTACCACTGGCGGGTGGTGACGATCTCCAGCGGGCGCTCGCCCTTCTCGAAGAACTTCACCGGGTGGGTGATCGGCCTCGGCTCGCCCTCGAGGTCGCCGGACTCGCGCAGCATTTCCACGATCCGCTGCTGCGCGCTGAAGACGGTCTTCCCGGCGAGCTCCGCGTACGGCCCGGGGGGGACGTCGGCCGGCGGGTCGGCCAGGATCCGGCCGTCCCAGCCCACGATGGCGCGGGTCGGCAGCTGCAGCTCCCGCCACCACGTGACGTCGTTGAGGTCGCCGAAGGTGCAGATCATCGCGATGCCCGAGCCCTTGTCCGGCTCGGCGAGGCGGTGGGCGACCACCGGCACCTCGACGTCGAACAGCGGGGTGCGGACCGTCTTCCCGAACAGCGGCTGGTAGCGCTCGTCGTCGGGGTGGGCGACCAGCGCGACGCACGCCGGGATCAGCTCGGGACGGGTGGTCTCGATGAAGACCGGGCCGTCGGCGGAATGGAAGGAGATGCGGTGGTAGGCGCCGGGCCGCTCGCGGTCCTCGAGCTCGGCCTGGGCGACGGCGGTGCGGAAGGTGACGTCCCAGAGGGTCGGCGCCTCCTGGGCGTAGGCCTCACCGCGGGCGAGGTTGCGCAGGAACATCCGCTGCGCGGTGGCGCGGGAGGTCTCCGAGATCGTCCGGTACACGTTGGTCCAGTCCACCGACAGGCCCACGCGCCGCCACAGCTTCTCGAACTCCGCCTCGTCCTCCTCCGTCAGCTGCATGCACAGCTCGACGAAGTTGCGGCGCGAGACGGGCTGCTGGTCCTTCCCGGGCTTGGCCGGGGGCTGGAAGGACGGGTCGTAGGGCAGCGAGGGGTCGCACCGGACGCCGTAGTAGTTCTGCACCCGCCGCTCGGTGGGCAGGCCGTTGTCGTCCCAGCCCATCGGGTAGTAGACGTGCTTGCCGCGCATCCGCTGGTAGCGGGCGACGATGTCGGTGTGGGTGTAGCTGAAGACGTGCCCCACGTGCAGCGAGCCGCTGGCGGTCGGCGGCGGGGTGTCGATCGACCAGATCCGCTCGCGTGGTGCGGCGAGCGCGACGTCGCGGTCGAAGGCGTAGGTGTCCTCGGCCGCCCAGCGTCCGATCCACTTCTCCTCGAGCCCGTCGACGGTCGGCTTGTCGGGTACGCCGACGGTCGCAGCCGGGGCAGTCGTGTCCGGGGTCGCGATGTCGGGAACCATGCCGCTCATCCTAGGAAGGGCGGGCAACGGACCTCCGCCCTGCCGGGGAACCCCTGCGCGGTGTCGCGCGTGGGACAGACGTGGACACGCTGCGCCTGCTGCTCAACCTGGTCTGGCTCGTGCTCCAGGGCTGGATCCTGGCGCTGGCCTACCTGCTGGCCGGGGTCATCGCCTGCCTGCTGGTCGTCACCATCCCGTTCGGCATCGCGTCGTTCCGGCTGGCCGCCTTCGTGGTCTGGCCGTTCGGGCGGACGACGGTGCGCGCGCCGGGCGCAGGAGTGGCGTCGGCCATCGGCAACCTGCTGTGGTTCCTCGTCGCCGGCTGGTGGCTCGCGGTGCTGCACGTGATCGCGGGCATCGGGTTCTGCCTCACGATCATCGGCATCCCCTTCGGCATCGCCTCGTTCAAGCTGGCCGCCGTCGGGCTCTTCCCGCTGGGCAAGCGGGTGGTGGAGACGGCGCCGCCGAGGGACTGGATGCACGCGGGTGGCGGCGTGGTCGGCGGCGCACCCCCGCGCCGCGCCGGGGCGTGGTGAGCGGCTGGCATCCTTGGCCGGGTGAGCAGCAGCACCGGTGACATGGCCCGGGTCGAGCAGGAGCTGCTGGCCCGCTGGCCGGAGAGCCGCCTGGAGCCCTCGCTGACCCGCATCTCGGCGCTGGTCGACCTGCTCGGCTCCCCGCACCGCGCGATGCCGGTCGTCCAGGTGGCCGGCACGAACGGCAAGACGACGACGGCGCGGATGGTCGACGAGCTGCTGCGCGGCTTCGGCCTGCGGGTCGGCCGGTTCACCAGCCCGCACCTGGAGTCGCTCCGCGAGCGCATCGTCCTCGACGGGGAGCCGGTGAGCGCCGAGCGCTTCGTCGAGACCTACGAGGACATCGCGCCCTACGTGCAGATGGTCGACGCCGCGGGGGAGACCCCGATGAGCTTCTTCGAGGTCATGGTCGGCATGGCGTACGCGCTCTTCGCGGACGCGCCGGTCGACGTCGCCGTCATCGAGGTAGGCATGGGCGGCACGTGGGACGCCACCAACGTGGCCGACGCGCGGGTCGCCGTCGTCACGCCGGTGGACCTCGACCACGCCGAGTACCTGGGGCCCGACGTCGCGACGATCGCGGGGGAGAAGGCCGGCATCGTCAAGGCCGGCTCGATCGCCGTCCTCGCCCGCCAGCAGCCGGGTGCGCTCGACGCACTGGTCCGCCGCGCCGTCGAGGTGGAGGCCGTCGTCGCCCGCGAGGGCACCGAGTTCGGCGTGCTGGAGCGCACGGTCGCCGTCGGCGGGCAGCAGGTGCGCCTGCAGGGTCTCGGTGGCGAGTACGAGGAGGTCTTCCTCCCGCTGTTCGGCGCCCACCAGGCGCAGAACGCGGCGACGGCGCTGGCGGCGGTCGAGGCGTTCCTCGGCGCCGGTGCCGCGACCGGCCCGATCGAGCAGGAGACCGTCCGCGCCGCCTTCGCCGCCGTGCGCTCGCCCGGCCGGCTGGAGCGGGTGCGGACCAGCCCCACCGTGCTGGTCGACGCCGCCCACAACCCGGCCGGCATGCGGGCGACGGTCGAGGCGATCCGGGAGTCCTTCGACTTCACCCGGCTCGTGGGCGTGGTCGGCTGCGTGCACGGCAAGGACGTCGCCGGGATGCTCGCCGCGCTGGAGGAGATCTGCGCGGAGCTCGTCGTCACCCAGAACGGCTCGCCCCGCGCGATGCCGGCCGACGAGCTGGGCGCGCTGGCGGTCGACGTCTTCGGCGCCGACCGGGTGAGCGTGCAGCCGGTGCTCCCCGAGGCGCTCACCGAGGCCGTCGAGCTGGCCGAGGCCGGTCCGGACGACGCCCTCGGCGGCTCGGGCGTGCTGGTCACCGGCAGCGTGATCACCGCCGGTGAGGCCCGGACGCTCATGGCCCGGGGCTCGCGGTGACCGCGACCGACCCGCCCCGCGCCGCGAAGGCCCTCCGGGGCGCCGCCGCCGCGGTGCTGCTGCTCGAGGGCATCGCGGTGCTCTTCGTGCCGCGCGGCATCGCCCAGACCGAGGAGGGGCTGAGCGGGGGGCTGCTGGCGGCGCTGCTGGCCCTGGCCCTCGTGCTGATCCTGGCCAGCGGGATCCAGCGCCGTGAGCGCGGGCTGGCGATCGGCACGGCGCTGCAGGTGCCCCTGCTGGCGACCGGGCTGATCAACGGCGTCATGTGGTTCGTCGCCGGGGCGTTCCTGCTCATCTGGGCCTACCTGCTCCAGGTCCGCAAGGAGCTGCTCGGTACCGCGTTCGGCCCCGTCGCGGAGCCGGACCGCGCGGACGGAGGCGGGGACGCCACGCCGACCCCGTAGGCTGCCGCCCCGTGACCGAACGCACCCTCGTCCTCGTCAAGCCCGACGGCGTCTCCCGCGGCCTGGTCGGCGAGGTGATCACGCGGCTCGAGCGCAAGGGGCTGCGCCTGGTCGCCGCCGAGCTGCGCACCCTCGACCGGGAGACCGCCGAGACCCACTACGCCGAGCACCGCGAGCGGCCGTTCTTCGGCTCGCTGGTCGAGTTCATCACCGGCGGCCCGCTGATGGCGCTCGTCGTCGAGGGGCCGCGGGCCATCGAGGCCTTCCGCGCCCTGGCCGGGGCCACCGACCCGGTGAAGGCGGCCCCCGGCACCATCCGCGGCGACTTCGCCCTCGAGGTGCAGAACAACATCGTGCACGGCTCCGACTCGCCCGAGTCCGCCGCGCGCGAGGTGGCGCTCTTCTTCCCCGACCTGGGCTGAGGCCCGCTGGGATCAGGGACCCTGATCATCGAGCGTCCTCCCTCACCGCGCACCGTGAGGGAGGACGCTCGACGATCAGGTGGCCCGGAGTCAGGTGGTGGTCGCACCGCCTCGATGAGGGGTGGATGCGGTGGCGGTCACCAGGTCGACGTTGCGGGTGTTCTGGCGGGCGATCGCGGAGG
>NZ_SSXA01000095.1 GCF_021698975.1 Blastococcus sp. KM273128
CGCGAACAGGTCCACGGCGAGCATGGCGACGATGCCGCCGAGCACGGCCAACCACAACCACAACGGGACATCCATGCGGAGACTCCTGCCTCGGTCGGTGCCTTACTACCCCGCCGTTGACGGGAGGTTCGTCGACGTTCGGTGCAGGCTGACCGGTCCGGACTGCCCCGGGTGCGTCGCGATCGTATGTACCGGAGGCCAAGGCCTCTGAAACGGCCGGGGGTTGGATGACGCCTGGCCGCCATGTCACCGCCAGCGGGCGACTCCCACGCTGCAGGGCTCGGCGGCACGGCCGTCGAACTCGTCGCGACGCACAGGCGCCCGCGGCCCTCGGCGTGTCCCTACCTCCACCGCAAGCGCGAGAGCTGGAACATTGACATTCGGCTCGCAGTCGACGATCGCCATGAACGATCAACAAGATGGCACCTGCACGATTCCTTGCCCCCGAGTGAGCTGCTCCAATAAGTGCTCAGATCTTCACGAGAGAACGGCACGCATGCTACCTTCGGAGGTAGTTCGGGCCCCGCTTCGCGGGGCCCATCGGCGTTTCTAGGGGTGACTTGGTGGTCATTGTTGGGTGGCGTTGAAAATGCACGGAGGAATGAAGGTGTACGCCGGTTCGCCGGCCGCGGCTCGGCAGTACCTGGAGGCCGGCTGCGGCCGAGCCGATGACTACTACCTGGCCGAGGGGACCGGGTTCGCTCGCCGCTTCACCGCCACCGAGGGACACGTGCGGGAGTTACCGCCGCTGACCGGCGATACCTACGAAACGTGGGTCGCCGGCCACGACCCGGCAACTGGGGAACCACGCGGGCAGCTGCGCACCGACGAGCACGCGGTCCGGTTCGTGGAGGTGGTGGTCAACGGCCCGAAGACCTGGTCCCTGGCGGCCGCCCTGCACCCGGACATCGCCGCGGCGTACGAGGCCGCGCAGGACCGCGCCGCCGAACAGATCATCGCCTGGCTGGCGGAGCACGCCACCACCCGGGTCGGGCCGCGGGGCGGGCAGGTGCAGGTGCCGTTGAACGTGCTGGAAGGGGTGACGGTGCGGCACTACATCTCCCGCGCGCAGGACCCGCACCGGCATTTGCACCTGCAGCTGCTGGCGCGGGTGTTCGCCGCCGGGAAATGGCGGGGCCTGCACACCGTCGGTGTCCGGGATTCGCTGAATGCGATCAACGGGCTCGGGCACGCCGCGATGGCCTGCGATCCGGAATTGAACGCCGCATTCGCCGCGCACGGATACACAAAGGACACCACCGGAGAAATCCGAGAGCTCTCCGAGTATGTCGGCCCGTTCAGCGCGCGGCACGCGCAGATCGCCCGGAATGTGGACCGCTACGAAGCCGAGTGGACCGCGGCGCACCCGGGCGAACACCCCGGCCCGGCGTTGCGCCGCGCGTGGGATGCGCGGGCGTGGGCCGACGGGCGCCCGGACAAGGTCACCCCGCAGCCCGGAGCGAAGCTGGAGGAACGCTGGCAGGCCGAGTTTGACGCCCTCGGCTACCGGCCCCGCGACCGCCTCGTCGCACTGCACCCGATGCCGATCGGCGCCCTGGATCGAGCGGCGGCGTTGGACCGGGTGCTCGCGAGGCTGGCCGCCGGCCGCTCGGCGTGGAACGCCGCGGACATCCGCGGTGAGGTGGAGCGACTGATCGCCGCCGCGGGGGTCGTGGCCGACCCGGCGGTGCGCATCGAGCTGGCCGAAGACCTCACCGCCCGCGCGATGGAACGCTGCGTGATGTTGCTGCATCGCGGCGGGGTGCCCGAGCACATCCGGGCCTGGACCTCGGCGCCGGTGCTCGCGGTCGAGGCTGACCTCACCGCTCGCCTCGCCTCCCGAGCCAGCGAGCGTCCGGCCGGCGCACCTGGTCCCGACCTGCTACCACCGGTCGACATCGCCGTGGGCGGCACGCGGCTGGATCCCGGGCAGGCCGCGGCGGTCGCCGCGCTCGCCGGCCCGCGGGCCCTGGTCGTGGTCGAGGGCGCGGCCGGCGCCGGCAAGACCACCACACTGGCCGCCACCAGGGCTCTGCTCGACCAGCAGAGGCGCCGTTTGGTGGTCGTCACCCCGACGCTGAAGGCGGCCCAGGTCGCCCAATTGGAGGTCGGCGCGGTCGCCGGGTCGGCGGCCCGGCTGGCCTTCGAGTACGGCTGGCGCTGGAATGCCGACGGCGCCTGGGCCCGCCTCGCCGTCGGCCACACCGACCCGGTCACCGGCCGGGTCTACACCGGCCCGGGGGAGGGGGCGGGGCTGCGGGCCGGCGACCTCCTCGTCGTGGACGAGGCGGGCATGTTGGACCAAGACACCGCCCGGGCCCTGCTGACGGTCGCCGACGAGTGCCAGGTGCACGTCGCCCTGCTCGGGGACCGGCATCAGCTCGCGGCGGTCGGGCGGGGTGGCGTCCTGGACCTCGCCGCGGCGCAGGTCGAACCGGCCGGGCACCTGACCCTGGTCGGGGTGCACCGTTTCACCCGCACCGACGCCACCGGTGCCACGACACCGGACACCGACTACGCTGAGCTGACCCTGGCGATGCGCGCCGGCGAGAAGCCCGGGACGGTGTTCGACGCCCTCCTGGCCCGTGGCCAGATCCGGCTGCACCCCGACGCGCAGGCGTTGCGGGAGGCGCTCGCCGCCGGTGCGGCCAACGGCTACACCGCGGGCGAGCGGGTGGCCGTGGTGGTCGGCACACGCGAGCAGGCCGCCGCCCTCAATGCCGCCATCCGCGACCGGCTGGTCACCGACGGTCGGGTGGACGACCGGCGCGTGGTCGTCACCTCGGCCGGGGAGCGGATCGGCGTCGGCGACCGGATCGCCACCCGCCGCAACGACCGCAACCTCCAGGTGGCCAACCGCGACGTGTGGACGGTCACCGGCGTCGACCGGGACGGCGGGCTGCACGTCACCCCCGCCGGCGGCGTGTCCGCCGCAGTCACCCCCGACGTCACCCCGGCCGGGACAGGGGCGCGGATGCTGCCCGGCGACTACGTCACCGCGCACGTGGAGCTGGCCTACGCCACCACCGCGCACGGCACCCAAGGTGACACCGTGACCGCCGCCCACCTGGTGGTTGACGAGAACACCGGCGCGGCCGCGGCCTACGTCGGCATGACCCGCGGCAGAGAGGCCAACACCGCCCACCTCGTCGCGACCGACCCCGCCGAGGCGCGCCAGCAGTGGCTCGCCGTCTTCGCCCGCGACCACGCCGATCTCGGCCCGGCGCATGCCGCCCGGCTGGCCGCCGCCGACGCCACCCGCTACGCCACGCCCCGACCGCTGGAACAGGCGCTCGCCGACCTGCACTCCGCGTGGACGGCCGAGCAACGCTGCCTGGACCGGCTCGCGCACGCCGAACCCCGCGCAAACGCGCTGCGCCAGATCGTCGCGCTCGAGTCCACCCACGCCCACCCGCTCACCGCGCTGGAAGCCCGGTACGAGCGGACGGGGATCGACGCCCGCCACGCCACGGCGCGGGCCGACGCCAGCCGCGCGGCCGTCATCGCCGAGACAGACCGGATCCGCGACACGCTGTTCGACAGCTGGGACACCCGGCGTGACGCCGCCCGCGACGCCGCGCAGGTCGTGCTCGACGGTCCCGGCCGGCTCCGGCTTCGGCGTGCGGCGGTGAACCGGGCCGGCGAGCAGCTGGTCGACTGGGCGGACGCCTGGCGGCCCTACCTGCCGGCCATGCCCACCGACCAACAGCAGATCGCGCGCCTGGCCGACCGGTCCGACGACCGACCGCGACTGTGGACCGCCTTCGACTCCTACGCCCGCCACCACGCCGAACACGCCCACCCGGGGCACGCTGCGTTGTGCGCGACCGCAGCCACCGCGCAGGAGGCCCACCGGAAGGCCGGGGCCGCGGTAACCGACGCCCGACGTCAGCACGAGCACCGGCTCGCCCGCTTCGGACCCCTCGCCTGGACCCTCGACCCGGCGGAGCGGCTGGCCGACACCGACCGGGACATCGCCACCGCCCGCACCGAACTCGCCGCCGTCCGAGCTCGCATCGAACGACTGACGGCCGAGCCGGCCCTCGTCGCCCAGCCGGCCGACCAGCTAGCCCGAGAGCGTGATCACTGGCGGGCCCACCACGACCCCGAGCTCGCTACCCCCCAGACACCCGCATCCCCGTCGGCGCCGACCCAGATGGTCGTCCGACCGCCGCTCCCCGAGGACGTCCGACGGCTTGCACTACATCGCGACGCGGGCCTGGGGATGTCTCGGTGAATCCCCAGGTAGAAGGGAGCGGGAAGACAAGTCCCATTTGCGGTGTCAGCGTTCGGATCAGCAGACGAGCCGAGACTGCGCTGGCCATGGCCAGATGCACGACCAGGGAGGCGATGAGCGGTGGCGTCGATCGCGAGGCGGCCTGACGGCACGTACCGGCCGCGGTACCGGGATGAGAACGGCAAGGAGCACGCCCGCCACTTCAAGCGCAAGGTCGACGCCCAGCGGTGGCTCGACGAACAGACCGCGGCGTTGGTGCGCGGTGACTGGGTTGACCCGAAGAGGGGCCGGAGCACCTTCGGTGCCTATGTCGAGACTTGGCTGCCGGCGCAGCCGCTGCGAGACTCGTCCCGCCGGGCCTACGACTCCTATCTGCGGAATCATCTGCTGCCCACCTTCGGGGACAAGCGCCTGTCGGCAGTCACGCGAACTCAGGTGCTCGCGTTCCGTCGTGGGATCGAGGCGAAGCTGTCGCCGACGACCAGTCGGCAGCTGTTGGCGCTGCTGGCCGGCATCTTCGCCGACGCCGTCGAGGACGGGTTCCTCGCCAAGTCACCGTGCCGGGACACCGTCCCGCCTCGACCGCACCGGGAGAAGGTCGTCCCATTGACGATCGAGCAGGTCGCAGCCTTGGTCGACGCCGCGCCCGACCGGTACCGCGCCCTCGTCGTCCTGGGCGCCGGCTGTGGCCTCCGGCTCGGCGAGGCACTGGGCCTCAAGGTGAGCAGGGTCCGGTTCCTCGAGCGGGAGCTGGACGTCGTCGAGCAGCTGACGCTGGTGCCGGGGGCGCCGCCGAAGCTCGCACCGCCGAAGACTCGCGGAAGTATCCGCACGGTGCCATTGGCCGACGTGGTCGCCTCGGCGCTGGCCGAGCACCTGGCGGGCTTCCCAGCCGAACCGGACGACCTCGTCTTCCGGTCGCGCACCAGCGGCCCAATCTGGGCCAACACCTTCAACAACTCGGTGTGGCAGCCGCTCCGCAAGCGCGCAGGCCTCCCGACCGCGCGGTTCCACGACCTGCGGCACTTCACCGCCTCGGCGCTGATCCGCTACGGGGAGTCGGTGAAGACCGTGGCACACGTCCTGGGCCACGCGGACGAGACAGAAACTCTGCGGACCTACTCGCACCTGTGGCCCGACGCGGACACCCGAACCCGTGCGGCTGTCGACGCGGCTTTCGCGCCATCTGCGGACTCCGTGCGGACTAAGGGGGTCGCATACCTGGGCTGACCTGCGGAAAGAGTCCGGGAGCGCGTCATCCCCGACATCACGCGCCGGCACATGGCGGTCAACATCCGCAAGTTCGTGCTGCAGGCGCACTCGCTGGACGAGCTGGTCGCACTCGGCACGCTGACCGCGCAGGCCGCCCGCTTCCTGGAGGCCGCGGTCGCCTCCGGGCTCAACATCCTGGTCTCCGGTGGCACCCAGGCCGGCAAAACGACCCTGCTCAACTGCCTGTGCGCCGCCGTCCCGGCCCGGGAGCGGGTGATCACCTGCGAGGAGGTCTTCGAGCTGCGGGTGCCGCTGCCCGACGTCGTCTCGATGCAGACCCGCCAGCCCAACCTCGAGGGCGCCGGGGAGATCCCGTTGCGCCGGCTGGTCAAGGAGGCGCTGCGCATGCGGCCCTCCCGCATCGTCGTCGGCGAGGTGCGCCAGGAGGAGTGCCTGGACCTGCTCATCGCACTGAACTCGGGCCTGCCCGGCATGTGCACCCTGCACGCCAACAGCGCCCGCGAGGCCGTGGTGAAGATGTGCACCCTGCCGCTGCTGGCCGGCGAGAACATCGGGACGTCGTTCGTCGTCCCCACCGTCGCCTCGAGCGTCGACCTGGTCGTGCACGCGGGCACCGACGCCGACGGCCGCCGCCGGGTGCGGGAGATCGTCGCCCTGCCCGGCCGCGCCGAGGACGGCGTGGTCGAGATAGCCGACGTCTTCACCAGCCGGGACGGCCGCCTGGTCCGTGCCGACGGCTACCCGCCGCACCCCGAGCGGTTCGCCGCCGCCGGGTTCGACCTCGCCGGGCTGCTGGCGTGACGGAGTCCGGTGCCCTCCTCGGGCTGCTCCTCGGGGTGGGCCTGCTGCTGATCTGGCGCAGCGGACCGCGCGCACCGCAGCGGCGCAGCGACGCCCGCGGGCCCGGGCGCCGGCAGGAGCTCCTGGCCGCCGCCGGGCTCACCGGCATCAACGGCGCCCAGTTGCTCGCCCTGCAGATCGGCCTGGGGCTGCTCGCGACCGTCGTCGTCCTGGTCAGCACCGGCACGGTGACCGTCAGCCTGGCCTTCGGCCTGTTCGGCTTCCTGCTCCCGCACGTGCAGGTGCGCCGGCTGGCCGGCAAGCGGCGGGCCGACCTGCGCGAGGTGTGGCCGGAGGTCGTCGACAACCTCGCCTCCGCGGTGCGCGCGGGCCTCTCGCTGCCCGAGGCGCTGGGGGCGCTCTCCACCCGCGGCCCCGAGGTGCTGCGGCCGCCGTTCGCCCGGTTCGCCGCGGAGTACCGGTCCAGCGGCCGGTTCGGCCCGTGCCTGGACCGGCTCAAGGACGACCTCGCCGACCCGGTGGGCGACCGCATCGTAGAGACGCTGCGGGTGGCCCGCGAGGTCGGCGGCACCGACCTCGGCCGCGTGCTGCGCACCCTCTCGACCTTCCTGCGCGAGGACGCCCGGGCGCGGGCGGAGCTGGAGACCCGGCAGGGCTGGGTCGTCTCGGCCGCGCGCCTCGCCGTCGCCGCACCCTGGGTCGTGCTCCTGCTGCTGGCCACCCAGTCGACGACGCTGGCCGCCTACGACTCGGCGCTGGGCACCGTCATCCTGCTCGGCGGCGGAGCGGTGTGCCTGGTGGCCTACCGGCTGATGCTGCGGATCGGGCGGCTGCCCGAGGACGTGCGGGTGCTCCGGTGAGCGGGGTGTGCCGGTGAGCGCCGCCGTCGTCGGGATGCTGCTGGGCCTGCTGGCCGCGACCGGCCTGGTGCTGGTGCTGACGTCCGCGCCGCCGTTCCGATCGGTGCGCCTGGTCGACCGGCTGGCGCCCTACGTGCACGACACCCCGCCGCCGTCGCGGCTGCTCGGCACCGCGACCGAGCCGGGTCTGCTCACGGCGGTGCGCCGGATCGCCGGCCCGTCGATCAGCAACGGCGCGCGGGTGGTCGACCGGCTCATCGGCGGTCGGGCCGGGGTGCGCCGCCGGCTGGACGCCCTCGGCGGCGAGCTCACCGTCGAGGACTTCCGCATCGAGCAGGTCGTCTGGGGCGGGCTCGGTCTGCTCGCGACGGCGCTGGTCGTGACGGTCGGGTCCGTGGCCGCCGGCGACCTCAACGTGCTCTCGGCCGGGCTGTTCTGCCTCGCGGGGCTCGTCGGCGGGGTGCTGGGCCGCGACTGGTGGCTCACCCAGCAGGTCAACCGGCGCGAGGAGCTGCTGCTCGCCGAGTTCCCGGTGGTCGCCGAGCTGCTGGCGCTGGCGGTGACGGCGGGCGAGAGCCCCACCGCGGCGATCGCCCGGGTCACCCGGCTCTCCGGCGGTGAGCTGGCCCGCGAGCTGGCCGCGGCGCTCGGCCGGGCGCGGGCAGGCGTGCCGCTGACCGACGCGCTCCAGCAGGTCGCGGACCGGACGTCGCTGGAGCCGCTGGCCCGGTTCATCGACGGGCTGCTCGTGGCGATCGAGCGCGGCACCCCGCTGGCCGAGGTGCTGCGCGCTCAGGCCGCCGACGTCCGGGAGGCCGGCAAGCGCCGGCTGCTGGAGGCCGGCGGCCGGAAGGAGATCGCCATGATGGTGCCGGTCGTCTTCCTGGTGCTGCCGGTCACCGTTCTCTTCGCCCTGTTCCCGGGGTTGATCAGCATCGTCTCGCTGTCGCAGTGAGCAGCGGGCGAACGACAGGAAGGACGACGATGCGCGCACTCGCGTACCTCGACGCGGCGCTCACCTCGCTGGCGGCCCGCCTGCGGGGGGAGGAGCCGGAGCGGGGCGACGTGCCCGGCTGGGTGATGGTGACCGTGATGACCGCGGCCCTGGTGCTGGCGATCCTGGCGGTGTTCCAGGAGGCCGTCGTCACCGCGGTGCAGAACGCGCTGAACTCCGTCACCGGTGCCGGCTGAAGCAGAGGCCGGGGCGCGCGACGGCGAGCGGGGCAGCGCCGTCGTCGACTTCGTCATGGTCTCGATGCTGATCATGACGCTGCTGCTGGCGGTGCTGCAGGTGGCGGTCTACGTGCACGTGCGCAACGTCGTCACGGCCAGCGCCCAGGAGGGTGCGCGGTACGCCGCGCACGCCGACGTCGACTCCGCGGCGGGGGCCGGGCGGACGGTCGAGATCGTCGCCCGCGCCACCTCCGAGCAGATCGCGCGGGGGCTGGCCTGCACCTCGGGCGAGGAGCTCGACACCTCCGGGGCGACGCTGGTGGTGGTGCGCTGCTCCGGTTCGGTGCCCGCGCTCCTGGCGGTGCTGGGCAATCTGCTGCCGCTGGAGGTCACCGGCCGGGCGATGAAGGAGGCGGCGTGAGGTGGCTGCGCCGCCGGCTGGGCATGGTGGCCGGTGAGCGCGGGTCGGCGCTGGTGGAGTTCGTGTTCATCGCGCTGGTGGTGTTCGTGCCGCTGGTCTACGTGGTCGCGGGGTTCTCGGCGGTGCAGCGCGGGGTGTTCGCCTCGCAGGCCGCGGCGCGGGAGGCCGGTCGGGCGATGGGCACCGCCCCGGACCCGGGAACCGGGCACGAGCGGGCGCTGCGGGCCGCGCAGCTGGCGGTGGCCGACCAGTCGGTGGACCTGGCCGACCTGCGGGTGGCCTACGCGCCGGCGGGTGCGGACTGCGAGGGCGCGGGCGGCTGGTCGCCGTCGCTGGTGCCGGGGGAGGAGTTCTCCGTCTGCGTGACCGTCACGGTGCGCATCCCGTTGCTGCCGGAGTTCGTGGACGCCAACACCGCTACCGGCCAGTTCGTCGTCGAGCGCGACCGCTACGTCGACGGCTGACCCCGGCACCGCAGAGGTGCTCTTCCACGAGTTCCTCGGCGAGGAGTACCCCGACGGCACAGGAGCTCGCCACGAGGTGCGGGTCGACATCCACGAGATCGGGCAGCTCGACAACAGGCCGTGGCCCGAGCAGCCGGGCGAGGACTGATCGACCCGGTCCGGCCGACCGGCGCGGCCGCCGTGTGACGGTCGCGTGACGTCTGCCGGCCGCGTGAGCGCGACCGCGTTGCGTTGCCGCCCGACCGCGTTTGCCCGTCCGGGTGCAGGGGCAGGCGGACGGCGACCCGATCCAGGGTGCCGCCGTCCTCCCCGCACACGTTCCCCGGGCTGCCTGTGGCCGGACGCTCCGCCTGGCCGACCCGCGGGGGTCGCGGCGGCACCGCCGGCGCCGGACGCGCGCCCCGCCGGCCGACGAGAGACGGAGACCCAGCCATGGCCTCGGAGCAGCGGAACGGCGACCAGCACGAGCACGAGCAGCAGGAGGAGCACGGCGGCAAGCTGTCGCACGAGACGAAGATGTACCTGCGGTTCGCGGGCATGATCGCGACGGCCATGGTCGTCATGTACTGGACCATGTTCGTGAGCTCCTGGGAGTGGAGCCACGTCCGCTTCAGCGAGAGCCGCGTCTTCATGGCGCTCACCATGGGCGGCACCATGGGGCTGGTCATGCTCGCCTGGATGCTCGGCATGTACCGGAACGTGAAGGGCAACATCGCGATCATCGTCGGGAGCCTGCTCCTCTTCGGTGGCGCGGTCTTCCTGGACCGCAGCCAGGTCACCGTGGACGACCGCAACTGGATGGGCGCGATGATCCCGCACCACTCGCTGGCCATCACCCGCTCCGAGCGCGCCGACATCGACGACGTCCGCGTGTGCCAGCTCGCCGTCGACATCATCGTCGCCCAGCAGCGGGAGATCGCCGAGATGGAGTGGCTGATCGAAGACATCCGGGAGAACGGCGAGGCGGAGACCCTCGAGGAGGCCCGGGAGCGGCCGGTCCCCGAGTTCCCGGCCGAGGCGCTCCGGGACTGCCCCCCGGCGGGCTGACCCCCGAACAGGCCGCACGCCGCGCGGGCCCTCCGACCCGGCGGGCGGGGACTCTCGACCCTCCCGCCGGGGCAGGGCCCGGAGCAGCCTGGACCCGGGTCCGGAGAGGGCCCGTCGGAGCGCCGGCCGGCGCCCGTCCGTCCTGCCCAGGGAGCGGTCATGACCGTCCACGCACACCACCCCGGCGTCGTCCCGTCCTCCACCCAGGAGCGGTCCTCCGCCGAGCGGCCCGCGCAGAAGCAGCCGGTCAAGGACCACAACCTGCTCATCGGGCTCGGGGTGCTCGCCGCGGTCGTGCTGGTCTTCACCGCGATGGTGGTGCTGACGATGCTCGCCGGTGGCGACGGCTACGTGCGCTGAGCCACCGCCGCTGACCCGACCGCGCGGACGGGACGACGGGAGAACCGCCGCACGGCCCCGGGGGCATGCCGTGCGGCGGTCGTCCTCCCCGATCAGCCGACGACGTGCTCCGGCACGACGCGGGTGCTGACCACCTCGCCGTCGGCGAGCTTGCTGGCGGTCACCTGGTCGGGCGCCTCGCCGTGCTCGACCCACCGCTCGATCGCGGTGAGCCAGTCGACCGTGTCCTCGCCCGGGCCGCCGGCGCAGTGGTAGACGCCGGGCAGCAGGAACAGCCGCATCCAGTCCTCGGTGGCCGCCCGCCCGCCGTTGGCCGCGACGGCCTCCTCCACGTAGTGGATCGTGCCCTCGGGGGTGATCAGCGGGTCGGCCCAGCCGTGCCACACGAGCAGCTTCCCGCCGGCGCGCTCGAATCGGTGCATCCGCACCTCGTCGGCGTTGTAGATCTTGGCCATCGACCGCAGCTTGGCCGCGTCCCGCGTGGGGTCGAAGTCGAACAGCGAGTACCCCGGCCCCGGGTCGCGCGGGAAGGCCAGGTACCGCAGCACCGACTCGGCGAAGTTGCCGCCACCGGAGAGCGAGGTGTCGGTGCCGATCGACCAGCCCGGCCACCCGGCCTCGGAGCCGACCACGAGCCCGCCCGGGTAGAGCTGGCGGCCGCGGTCGTCGACCGGCGGTGCGTAGAAGGCGCGGACGACGTCGATCTGGGCCGACGTCAGGCAGGTCGGCTGGTCCACGTCGCCCGGGCACTGCAGCGTGCCCGGGTCGAAGTCGCAGTTCTCCGGATCGGCGATCACCCCGTCGACGTCGCCGTCCAGGGCGTCGCAGCGGTCCAGCGCCGCGGCGGCGACCACCGGGGCCTTGGTCCCGGGCAGGATGACCGTCCCGTCGGGGTTGCGGTTGACCGTCTCCAGGTGCCCCTGGGACAGCGGCGCGAGGTAGTTCTGGTAGAGCGCCGGGGCGCCGGCCACGATGCCGTCGAAGTCCTCGGGGTAGCGCTGCGCCTCCGACAGTGCCTGCCGCCCGCCCGTGGAGCAGCCCTGGAAGTACGAGTACGCCGGCGCCTGGCCGTAGAACTGCTGGACGTACTGCTTGGCCGCCACCGACACCACGTGCGGCGAGCGGTAGCCCCAGTCGATCTCGGCCCGCCGGTCGCCGTACGCCCAGGAGCCGTCGCTCTGGCCCTGGTGGCCGCTGTCCTCCGCGGCGACGGCGTACCCGCGGGACAGCGCCTCGCCGCAGGAGTCGATGGGGATGGCGCCGCAGAAGCCCCCGCAGCCGGTCTGGAAGTACTTCTGGTTCCAGCCGCTGGTGGGGAACTGCATCTGGAAGCGGATGCCCCCGATCCGGCCGGTGGCGTCGCAGTGCTCCGGCTCGCCGGCGGCAGCGGGGACGACGGCGGCGGTGTCGACGACGGCGCGGTCGCCCTCCACGCGGACGGTGCTGCCGACCAGCGCGGCGCAGCGCTCGGCCGCGGACGCGCCGGCCGCCGGTGCGCCCGGTGGCTCGGCCGATGCCGGTACGGCGAGCGCCAGGAGGGCGACCAGGGTGAGCAGCACGGCACCCAGCCGCCCTCGGCCGGTGGAGCGGGGAACCATCGTCACGCGAGCCTCCCGAAATGGCGGTGGCCATTTGTTCCGCTCGTCGGAACGAATGGCATCAGCGGTGGGGGCAGTCAAGAGACTCGGGCCGGGATTGGCAACACCTGAGCCGGAAATTGCTCGCTCCGCTGCCGAGGTGCGCCATTCTTGCCGCCATTGTTCCGCTCGGAGGAACGGACGGGTGGTCGCGCCGGACAGCGGCAGTGCTGCGGTCGCCGTCCGGTGTGGTCGTGCCGTCGTCGCAGGTCAGGTGGACGACCACGGACGGTTGCGCTGTGCCCGACCGGTTCGCCTGGTCGGGTGACCGGTGCTGTCCCGCGTCGTCACCCTGCGCCTAGGTTCGCCGCGTGCCCCGCAGCAGAGCCCGCGCCGCCGGGCTGCTGGCCTCCCTCCTGCTGCTGTCCGCGTGCGCGGCCGGTGAAGCGCCCGCGGAGCGGCCCGATGCCGCCGCCCCCGGCTACCGGGCGCCGTCGGGGGCGCCGGAGCTGTGCGGCCGGCTGGCCGGGGCCGTCCACTTCACCGGCATCCCGCACGCCGTCGGCCGGCTCGCCGCGGGCACCGGCGTGCCCCAGGCCCGGAGCGCGCTGACCGACGCGCGCGACGAGCTGCGCGCCCTGACGGCCGAGCTCCCCGCGAGCGCGGACCGGGAGCTGTCCGCAGCGGTGGACGACCTGGCCGCCGCGCTGCGGACGGTCATCGACGCGCCCCGCGACGACGACGCGCGGGCCGGCCTCGTCGTCGAGATGGACCAGCTGGTCGCGGAGCTGCAGCCGGTGTGCGGGTACCCGTCGTGAGGCGCCGCTGGCTGGCGCTCGCGGGCGCATCCGCGTGCCTCGTCGGGGTTCCGGTCCCGGCCGCAGCCGCGCCCACGGCCGGGCTCTGCGTCGTCGACGAGCAGCGCGGGGCGGTCCCGGCCGGCTTCCCGCTCGAGGCCTGCGTCGACGCCGGTGGCGTCGTGCTGCGCAACCAGCTCGCCGCACCGGTCGTCGTCCGGGTCTCCGGTGACGTCGGGCCACCCGAAGCGGTCGACCTCAGCGCCGCCGCCGTCGCGGGCGCCACCCGTCTCCTGGCGGACGACGGGCGGGTCCTGGCCCCCGGGGACGTCGTCCGGTGGTCGCGGGGCGCCGGCTCCGCCGAGTTCGCCGTCGGCACCCTGACCGAGCCGGCCGCCGCACCGGTGGTCCTCGGCCTGCGGGCCCTGCTGCCCGACCTCGCCGTCGGGCCGGCCGACGGCGACCGGGTGCTCGCCACCCTGGCGGCCGAGGTGGGCGCCGCGGTCGGGACCTGGGGCTCGTGCGCCGACGGGGCGAGCACGGTCGGCCGGACGGCGTGCGACCTGCGGGCCGCCGACCGCATCGGCACGGCGCTGGCCCGGCACCTGCGGGCCAGGATCACCGACGACGCGGCCGAGATCGCGCTGGACGCCGGCCGCTGGGCGGAGTGGGTGCAGGCGGCCGGGACGGTCGGCGCAGCCGTGGCGGGGGACCGGCCGCGCCTGGTGCAGCACGCGGTGCCCTCCCCGCCGGCCGAGCAGGCTCCCGCGCCGCAGGAGCCCGCGGCGCCACCGGTCGCGCCCCGGCGCACGACGGCACCGGTACCCGCCCCACCACCAGCCCCCGCGCCTGCGCCTGCACCGGCTCCCGCGCCCGTCCCGGCCCCCGCGCCCGTCCCGGCCCC
>NZ_SSXA01000096.1 GCF_021698975.1 Blastococcus sp. KM273128
CTCCGGGGGTCGGGGGTGGCCGGGGAGGTCAGACGCGCTCGCCTACTTCTCGACCGACGCCCCCCGGGTGACCGACGACGTCGTCTCCGACGTCCGCGGCGCGCTGCACTGCCTGCGCCACCGCGGGCCCGACGAGAACGAGGTCTGGCACGACGACCGAGTCGTCTACGGCTTCAACCGGCTGGCCTTCATCGACATCGAGCACAGCCACCAGCCGATGCCGTACGCCGACGGCCGCTACCGGATCGTCTTCAACGGCGAGATCTACAACTACCTGGAGCTGCGCGAGGAGCTGGCGGCCGCCGGGGCCACGTTCGCGACCGAGGGCGACACCGAGGCGATCGTCGCGGGCTACCACCTCTGGGGCGAGGAGGTCGTGGACCGGCTGCGCGGCATGTTCGCCTTCGTCATCTGGGACAGCGAGACCCGCACCGTGTTCGGCGCCCGCGACCCCTTCGGCATCAAGCCGCTGTTCACCACCCGCCTGGCCGACGGCGCGATCGCCTTCTCCTCCGAGAAGAAGGCGCTGCTGGAGATGCTGGGCGGGAACATCGCTGCGGGGGGCGTCGACCCGGCCTCGCTCCAGCACTACCTGACGCTGCAGTACGTGCCTGAGCCGGCCACGCTGCACCGGGGCATCCGGCGCATCGAGAGCGGCACCCGCTTCCGGGTGGTCGACGGCGAGCTCGCCACCGAGCGGTACTTCCACCCGACCTTCCCGGTCCGGCCGGTCGCGAAGGACGAGCAGCAGCCGCTGTACGACCGGATCGCCGAGGTGCTCGACGACTCCGTCCGGGTGCACATGCGGGCCGACGTCACCGTCGGCTCCTTCCTCTCCGGCGGCATCGACTCCACGGCCATCGCGGCGCTGGCCAAGCGCTACAACCCCGACCTGATGACCTTCACCGTCGGCTTCGAGCGGCAGGGCTTCTCCGAGATCGACGTCGCCGCGGAGTCGGCGGCCGCGATCGGCGTCGAGCACATCACCAAGGTGGTCACCCCCGAGGAGTTCGCGGGGTCCATCCCGCTCGTCGTCTGGTACCTCGACGACCCGGTCGCCGACCCCGCGCTCGTGCCGCTGTACTTCGTGGCCCGCGAGGCGCGCAAGCACGTCAAGGTGGTGCTCTCCGGCGAGGGCGCCGACGAGCTGTTCGGCGGCTACAACATCTACCGCGAGCCGCTGTCCCTGGCCGCCTTCGACAAGCTGCCGGGCGGCATCCGCCGCGCCCTCGGCGCGCTGTCGGCCAGGCTCCCCGACGGCATGCGCGGCAAGGACCTGCTGCGGCGCGGCTCCATCCCCCTGGAGCAGCGCTACTACGGCAACGCGCGCATCTTCCGGGATGACGAGCTGACCTTCCTCGAGAAGCGCGACCCGGACCTGTCGCACGTCGCCGTCACGCGCGAGCTGTACGAGCGCACCCGCGCGGCCGGCTACGACGACGTGACGGCGATGCAGTACGTGGACCTCTTCACCTGGCTCCGCGGCGACATCCTGGTCAAGGCCGACAAGATGACCATGGCCAACTCGCTGGAGCTGCGGGTCCCGTTCCTCGACCCCGAGGTCTTCCGGGTCGCCTCGACCATCCCGGTCGACCAGCGGGTGACCCGGGAGACGACGAAGCACGCCCTCCGCCGGGCGCTGGAGCAGGTCGTGCCGCCGCACGTGCTCAACCGCCGCAAGCTCGGCTTCCCGGTGCCGACCCGCCACTGGCTGGCCGAGGACCTCCACGACTGGGCCCGGCAGACCATCGAGGACAGCGGCACCGAGGAGTGGCTGGACAAGCAGCAGGTGCTGGCCATGCTCACCGCCCACCGGCAGAACCAGCGGGCCGGCTCCCCGGTCGACCACTCGCGCAAGCTGTGGACGCTGCTGGTCTTCATGGTCTGGCACGGCATCTTCGTGGAGCAGCGGATCGCGCCGGAGATCCCCGAGACGGTCTACCCCGTCCGGCTCTGACACCGCGATCCTCCGGATCGCACCGCGGCCAGGTGCCGTCCCCCTCAGGCGCGAAGCCGTTTCGTCGCGCCTGCGCGGACCCCTCCGGGGCCCACTCGGCGCGACAGCGCCCAGTCACGACAGAGGCCCGGTTCCCCCGCGAGGGACCGGGCCTCTGTTGTTGGCCGCGGTGTCGTCCGGAGGACGACAGATGACTCAGTTGAAGACAGATGACTCAGTTGAAGGAGTCACCGCACGCGCAGGAGCCCTGCGCGTTGGGGTTGTCGATCGTGAAGCCCTGCTTCTCGATGCTGTCGACGAAGTCGATGACCGCGCCGCCGAGGTACGGGCCGCTCATCCGGTCCACGATGACCTCGACGCCGCCGAAGTCGTAGGTCTGGTCGCCGTCGAGGAACCGCTCGTCGAAGAACAGCTGGTACCGCAGGCCGGAGCAACCGCCGGGCTGGACGGCGATGCGCAGCCGCAGGTCGTCACGACCCTCCTGGTCCAGCAGAGCCTTGACCTTGGCGGCCGCGGGGTCGCTGAGCACGACGCCGGTGGCCGCGGTGTCCTGCACCGTCATATTCCTGTCCTCTCCCTCCGAGGTGTCCGCGCACGCGCGTTCCGTGACGGACCAACGCCGCCGGGACGGCTCCTCTTCCCGTGCGTCCACTGTACGGCTCCCCGCGCGAGCTCCGGGGCCTCGTTGCTCACACACGTAGACTTCCCGGTCGTGAAGCTCCGCCTGCCCGGCCGCCGTGACACCGCCGAGACGACCGCCCCCTCCACCGAGGAGGGCGAGGTGACCGCGCAACTGGTCAAGACCGGCGGCAAGGGGCGGCCGACGCCGCGGCGGAGCGAGGCGCAGGGCCGGCGTCCGGGGCCTCCCCCGCCGCCGCCCACCACGCGCAAGGAGGCCTACAAGCGCATGCGCGAGCAGCAGGCGCTGCGCCGCGCCGAGTCGCGCCAAGGCATCGCCCGCGGTGACGCCGACTACCTGCCCGCCCGCGACCGCGGGCCGGAGCGCAAGCTCGTGCGCGACCTGGTCGACAGCCGCCGCAACGTCGGCAGCTTCTTCCTGGCGATCGCCGCCGTGGCCCTGGTCGGGACGTTCGTGCCCAGCATGGCCGTGAAGAGCTACACGAGCTTCCTGCTGCTCGGCTTCTTCCTGCTGCTGCTCATGGACTCGGTCGTCCTGGGCCGGAAGATCAAGAGCGCCGTCCGCACCCGGTTCCCCGACGGGCAGCACAAGATGAAGGGCCTGGTCTGGTACGGCATCAGCCGCTCGACCATGATCCGCCGCTGGCGCTTCCCCAAGCCCGAGGTGCCGCTGGGCGCAGACGTCTGACCCGGCGCCGGTAGCGACCGCGGCGCCGCCCGTGCGCGTCACGCTCCTGGGCACCGGCGCCGCCGACGGCTGGCCCAACCCCTGGTGCACCTGCGGGTCCTGCACCGACTCCCGCCGCCGGGGCGAGCTGCGCCGGCCGACGTCCGCGCTGGTCGACGGCACACTGCTGCTCGACCTGGCCCCGGCGCCGCCTCCGGACGGCATCTCCCTCGCCGGCGTGCGCGCCGTCCTGGTCACCCACGACCACGCCGACCACTGCGCGCCGCTGTCGCTGCTCGCCCGCCAGTGGGTGCGGCGCGCCGAGCCGTTCACGGTCGCCGGCCCCTCCCCCGTGCTGGCCACGCTGCGCCCGTGGCTGGGCCCGGACGACCCGGTCGACCTGGTCGCCGCCGAGCCGGGCGCGACGCTGGAGCTCGCGGGGTACCGGATCCGCCCGCTCGCCGCCGCGCACGAGGTACCGACGGTGCTCTACGACGTGACCGGGCCCGACGGCGCCCGGCTGCTCTACGCCACCGACACCGGCCCGCTGCCCGCGGGCACCGTCGAGGCGGTCCGCGGCGCGGCCTACGACGTCGTGCTGCTGGAGGAGACCTTCGGCGACGTCACCGGCCACGGCACCGGCCACCTGGACCTGCGCACGTTCCCCGACCAGGTGGCGCGGCTGCGCACCGCCGGGGCGGTCACCGGCGGCACCGACGTCGTCGCCGTCCACCTGGGGCACCACAACCCGCCGGCCGCGGTGCTGGCCGGCCGCCTGGCCCGGTCCGGTGCGCGGCTGGTCGCCGACGGCGCCACCGTCGAGGTCCGGCCCGGGCAGGCGGCGCTCCGCCCGGGCGCCTAACGTCGCGGTCCGTGGAATTCAGACGCCTCGGCCGCTCCGGCCTGACCATCTCCGAGATCGCGTACGGCAACTGGCTGACCCACGGCGGCCAGGTCGAGGAGGACGCCGCGCACGCCTGCGTCCGCGCCGCCCTCGACGCCGGCATCACCACCTTCGACACCGCCGACGTCTACGCCGGCACCCGCGCCGAGACGGTGCTGGGCCAGGCGCTGGCCGGCCACCGCCGCGAGTCGATCGAGCTGTTCACGAAGGTCTACTGGCCCACGGGGCCGGGGCGCAACGACCGCGGGCTGGGCCGCAAGCACGTCATCGAGAGCTGCCACGCCTCGCTGCGCCGGCTGCAGACCGACTACGTCGACCTGTACCAGGCGCACCGCTACGACCCGAGCGTGCCGCTCGAGGAGACGATGACCGCCTTCGCGGACCTCGTCCGCTCGGGCAAGGCCCTCTACATCGGCGTCTCGGAGTGGAACGCCGAGCAGATCACCGCCGGCGCCGCGCTGGCCCGCGAGCTCGGCATCCAGCTGATCAGCAACCAGCCCCAGTACTCGATGCTGTGGCGGGTCATCGAGCCCGAGGTCGTGCCGACGTCGGAGCGCGAGGGGCTGTCCCAGATCGTCTGGTCACCGCTGGCCCAGGGGGTCCTCACCGGCAAGTACCGGCCGGGCGAGCAGCCGCCGGCCGGCAGCCGCGCCGGTCACGCCGAGGCGGGCCAGTCGATGCAGCGGTTCATGCGCGACGACCTGCTGGCCCGCGTGCAGGGCCTCCGCCCGATCGCCGACGACCTGGGGCTCTCGATGGCCCAGCTGGCGCTCGCCTGGGTGCTCCAGAACCGCAACGTGGCGGCGGCGATCATCGGCGCCACCCGCCCCGAGCAGGTGCACGACAACGTGACGGCCGCCGGGGTCACCCTCGAGGCGGACGTCCTGGCCCGGATCGACGAGGTCCTGGGGGACGTCGTCGAGCGCGACCCCACCAAGACCGCCCGCGGCTGACGACCCCCGCCACCTGACCCTCGACCTCCGGTGGAGGGTCAGGTGGCGGCGAGCCCCATGGGCCCGTAGGCCTTCCGGTCGTCCTCGAACAGCGTCACGGTGGCGACGCCGCGGTCGAGCAGCTCGCGCCAGTTCTCGCCGAGCCACGACTCCGCGTCGCCCTGGTTGTCGTGCGCCGGCACCTCCACCCCCACCGCGGCGGGGTCGAGGGTCGATCCGGACGGGTCCTCGAGGCGCCAGTGCCAGCTCATGCAGGCAGGCTAGCGGCGCGACGCGGGTCCGACCCGTCGTTCCCCGGCTGTGATCGCCCCGTCGGTTACGGCCCGTCCGCAGGGGGCATGGAGGTGCATCGACGCCGTCCACCCGGAGGACCGATGAGCACACCCCGACCCGACGCCACGACGGGCGCGACCCGCGCAGCCGTCGGCGCCGAGCCCGAGAACGCATCCACCGGCGAGCTGATCAGCCGGCTGACCGAGCAGATCAGCACCCTGGTCCGGGACGAGGCCCGCCTCGCCCAGGCGGAGGTCACCCAGAAGGCCAAGAAGCTCGGCGTCGGCGCGGGCCTGTTCGGCGCCGCCGGCCTGGTGGCCTTCTTCGGGCTCGCCGCCCTGATCACCACCGTGATCCTCGCCCTGGCGCTGGTGGTGCCGGCCTGGCTCTCCGCGCTGATCGTCACCGTCGTCCTCTTCGCCATCGCGGGCGTCCTCGCCCTCGTCGGCAAGAAGGACGTGCAGCAGGGCGCACCGCCGGTGCCGCAGGAGGCGCTGGCCGGTGTCAAGACCGACATCGCGACCGTGAAGGAGAGTGCGCGCCGGTGACCACGCCGAAGGACGACGGCCAGGCCTCGGGCGGCCCCACCGACCCCGACGCCATCCGGGCCGAGATCGAGGAGACCCGCGACCAGCTCGCGAGCACCGTGGACGAGCTGAGCCAGCGGCTCGACGTCCCCGCCCGCGCCAAGGAGAGCGCGGCCCGCGCCAAGGACACCGCGGTGGAGACCTACCGCGAGAGCCCCCCGGCCGTCGCCGGCGCCGGCGCGGCGCTGGCCGGCCTCGTCGGGCTGGTCCTCTGGCGCCGGCGGCGCGCCCGCCGGCCGGCGAGCACCGAGGAGCTCATCGTCGGCGCGCGCGTGGGCGGCAAGCGCGAGGCGAAGCGGGCCCGCAAGGAGCTGGCCGCCCGGCGCAAGGCCGCGCAGAAGGCCGCGCGGGACGTTCGCAAGTCGACCAGGCGGGCCGAGAAGAAGGCCCGGCGCAGCAGGAGGAGGAAGCGTTGAGCAAGGGCGCGAAGAAGGGCAAGGGAGCCAAGCTCGCCTACCGGCCGATCGGCCTCGCCGCGGGTGTCGCGGCGGGTGCGGTGTCCGGTGTGCTCTTCAAGCAGGTGTGGAAGCGCATCAGCGGTGAGGACGACGCGCCGGACGCACTGCAGAGCGAGTACCCGATGTGGGAGATCGTCGTCTCTGCGGCGCTGCAGGGCGCGATCTTCGCGGCCACCAAGGCGACCATCGACCGGCTCGGCGCGCAGGGCTTCACCAAGCTCACCGGGGCCTGGCCGGGCGACTGACGCCCACCGGTGGCCGGGACCGCCGTCCCGGCCACCGGCAGCCCCACCGAACCGGCCGGACGACGGCCCAGCACCAGGGAGACGCAGTGACCGGCACCCGCCCCCGAGAGAGCGCCGTCGACCGGATCCGGCAGCGGGTCGAGGAGAAGGCCGCCCGCCGCGCGGCGGCGGCCCGGGCCGCCGCCGAGGGCGGGCCGGAGCGGGACCCCCGCCGGCTTCCCCCGGATGCACCTGCCCCCGAGCAGCTGCCGGGCATCCGTGCCGCGAACCCGCTGCAGATCCCGGCCGGCGGCTGGAAGCAGGTCCTCAAGCGGGCGTGGGCGGAGAACAACGCCGACAACATGCCGATCATCGCCGGCGGGGTGGCGTTCTTCGGGTTCCTGGCGATCTTCCCCGCGCTGCTGGCGCTCATCTCGATCTACGGCCTCGTCGCCTCCCCCGAGCAGGCCGCCGCGCAGGTCGAGGAGTTCACCGCCGGCCTGCCCGAGACCGCGCAGGACCTGATCGAGGACCAGGTCACCGCGATCACCGAGAACGCCGGTGGGGCGCTCACGCTCAGCCTGGTCATCTCGATCCTCGCTGCGCTCTGGAGCGCGTCCGGCGGCGTCAACAACCTGGTGAAGGCGGTCAACATCGCCTACGACGAGGTCGAGACGCGCAACTTCGTCAAGCTCCGGGCGCTCTCGCTGGCCCTCACCCTCGGCGCCATCGTCTTCGTCGTCCTGACCATCGGCCTGGTCGCCGTGCTGCCGATCGTGATCGACCTGCTGCCGCTGGGCTCGGTCGGCACCGTGCTGCTCGAGATCGCCCGGTGGGTCGCACTGCTGGCCGTCGTCGCAGGGTCCCTCGCGGTGCTCTACCGGGTGGCCCCCGACCGGGACTCGCCGAAGTTCCGCTGGGTCAGCCTCGGCTCGGTCGTCGTCACCGTCGTCTGGGCGCTGGTCAGCCTCGGGTTCACCATCTACGTGAACAACTTCGGCAGCTACGACAAGACCTACGGCGCCATCGCCGGCGTCATCGTGCTGATGCTGTGGCTGTACCTGACCTGCTACCTGGTGCTGCTCGGCGCCGAGATCAACTCCGAGGCCGAGCACCAGACCGGCTTGGACACCACCGACGGCGAGCCGGTGCCGATGGGCGAGCGCGACGCGGTGAAGGCGGACACGCTGCCGGCCAAGGCCGAGCCGGAGAAAGGCGACAGCGACCCGACCCGGAAGAACGCGCCCTGACCGACCGCCCCCACCTCAGCGCACGTGGGAGGGCACGAACGGCGGCCGCACGACCTCGACGGGCTCCCGGCGGCCCCGGACGTCGATCGTCAGCGGAGCACCCTCGGCCACCTCGGCGGCGGCGTCGAGCAGCGCCAGCCCGATGCCGGCCCGGAGGGTGGGCGAGAACGTCCCGCTGGTCACCTCGCCGACCCGCGCGCCGTCGCCGTCCAGCACGGCCATGCCCGGCCGCGGGATGCCGCGGCCCGACGCCCGGAGGCCCCAGAGCAGGCGGGCGGGCCCGGCCTCCTTCTCGGCCAGCAGCGCCTCGCGGCCCCAGAACGCGGGCTTGCGCCAGCCGACCGCCCAGCCCGCACGGGCCTGCACCGGGCTGATCTCCCGGGAGAGCTCGTGGCCGTGCAGCGGGTAGCCCATCTCGGTCCGCAGGGTGTCGCGGGCGCCGAGCCCGCACGGGCGGATGCCGAGGTCCTGCCCGGCCTCGAGGACGGCGTCCCACATCTCGCCGGCCCGGTCGGCGGCGACCAGCAGCTCGTAACCGTGCTCGCCGGTGTAGCCGGTGCGGCACACCGTCACCTCGGCCCCGCCGCCCCCGGTGCCGGTCACGAATGACATGTAGCCGATCTCGCCGGGCACGCCCAGCAGTTCGAGGACCTGCAGCGAGCGCGGCCCCTGGACGGCGAGGACGGCGACCTCGGTGTGCCGGTCGGCCACCTCCACGCCGGGCGGGGCGGCGTCGGCCAGCCGGGCCAGCACCTCGGCGGCGTTCGCGGCGTTGGGCACCAGCAGGACGTCGTCCGGCCCGTGCAGGTAGACGATCAGGTCGTCGACCACGCCCCCGGCGCCGGTCTCGCCGTCAGGCACGCAGCACATCGTGTACTGCGCCTGCCCCGGGCCGATCCGCGAGAGGTCGTTGGTGAGGCAGGAGTCGACGAAGGCGGCCGCCCCCGGCCCCCGGACCGTCCCGGTGCCGAGGTGGGAGACGTCGAACAGGCCCACCCCCTCGCGCACCGCGGCGTGCTCGGCCAGCACGCCGCCGCCGGCGTACTCGATGGGCATGGACCAGCCGCTGAAGTCGGCGAGCTTGGCCCCGGCCGCCAGGTGCCGGTCGTGGAGGGGCGAGGTGCGCGAGGTCACGCAGGCACGCTATCGGCTCCGGCCTCGGCCGCGAGCCCGGCGACGAGTCGGCACGGCCCCACCCAGAGGCTCGCCCCGAGCATGCGAGGGGTGAGGAGGGTGGGGTCCTCTTAGGATCGTCCGGTGCCGCCGACGATCTCCGCCACCGACCACCCGCTCGAGAAGCTGACCGGCGACGCCGTCGTCGTCGCCGTCGGCAAGGGGCCCGACGGCCCCCTCCCCACCCCCGGCGCGGAGGCCCTCGACCGCCTCCTCGGCGGCCGTCTCCTCCCGGCGCTGACCGACCTGGACGCGCGTGGCGCCGAGGACGAGGTGACCCGCCTGCCCTCCTTCGGCCAGGGGCCCTTCCCCGTCGTCGCCGTCGTCGGGCTGGGCGCGCCGGAGCCGTCCGGCGGCTACCGCGCGGAGAGCCTGCGGCGCGCCGCCGGGGCCGCCAGCCGCGCGCTGCGCGGCCGCCGCTCCGTGGTGAGCCTGCTCGCCGCCGTGGGCGGGACGCCGGACGACGAGCGGCTGCACGCCGTCGGCGAGGGCTCCCTCCTGGGCGCGTACGAGTTCACCGCCTACAAGTCCCAGCTGCCCGCCGACCGCCCGGCCCCGCCGAGCAACTTCACGATCGTCGTCCCCGGTGCGGGGGCGGCCGAGGGGGCGCTGCGCCGCGTGCGCGCGGTCGCCGACGCCGTCGCCCTGGTCCGCGACCTGGTGAACACCCCGCCGAACGACCTGTTCCCCGCCGAGTTCGCCGCCCGCGGGGCGGCCGCCGGCGAGAAGCTCGGCCTCACCGCCGAGATCCTCGACGAGGACGCCCTCGCGGCCGGTGGCTACGGCGGCATCCTCGCCGTCGGCGGCGGGTCCACCCGCAAGCCGCGGCTGCTGCGCCTCACCTACTCCGGCAAGGGCGCCCGCAAGAAGGTGGCGCTGGTCGGCAAGGGCATCACCTTCGACAGCGGCGGCATCTCGATCAAGCCCGCCGCGAAGATGGAGGACATGAAGAGCGACATGGCCGGCGCCGCGGCCGTGATCGCCACCGTGTGCCTCGTCGCCGAGCTCGGGCTGCCGGTGGAGGTCGTCGCCACCGTGCCGATGGCCGAGAACCTGCCCAGCGGCACCGCCTACCGCCCGGCCGACGTCGTCACCTTCCGCAACGGCAAGAAGGCGGAGATCACCAACACCGACGCCGAGGGGCGCGTCGTGCTCGCCGATGCCATCGCCCGCGCGGCCGAGGACTCCCCCGACGTGCTGCTGGAGACCTCCACGCTCACCGGCGCGCAGATGGTCGCGCTGGGCGCGCGCACCGCGGGCGTGATGGGCAGCGACGACCTCCGCGACGCCGTCATCGCCGCCGCCGCGCGCAGCGGCGAGCTGATGTGGCCGATGCCGCTGCCGCCGGAGCTGCGCAAGGGCATCGACTCGACGGTCGCGGACTTCGTCAACGCCAACACCGACCGGATGGGCGGGATGCTCGTCGGCGGGCACTTCCTGGCCGAGTTCGTGCCGGACGGGCTGCCCTGGGCGCACATCGACATCGCCGGGCCGAGCTACAACACCTCGGCGCCGTGGGGCTACACGCCCAAGGGCGGCACCGGCGTCCCCGTCCGCACCCTGCTGGCGACCATCGAGGCCCTCATCGCCGAAGCCTGACCGGCGTTCTGTGCACTTTCCGCCGGGGCGGAAAGTGCACAGAACGCCCGCCCGTCAGAGCCGGTCGCGTTTCTGGCGGGCGCTGTAGTCGCGCATCCGCTGGGGGTAGCCGGTCACCTGGGCGTCGTAGACGGGGATCGCCAGCTCCTTGGAGAGCCGGCGGGCCACGTCGGGGCCGTCGATGCGCCGGCGGGTCCACTCCCCGTCGGCCGCGACGAGGACGATCGTGGCCTCGGTGACCGCCGTCCGCGGCTCGACGAATCCCTCGACGCCGCGACGGCTGGCCACGAACTCCTCGAGGTGCCGCAGGTCGCCCCGCTGCGACGCGCGGTCGAGGGTGGCCCGGCCCGGGGCCGGCCTGCGCCCGCGCCAACGTCCGAACAGCCCCATCCACCCTCTCCGTCCTGCCGGGTCGCCTGATCACCGCGACGCTCGCGAGAGCAACGGTGGTCCGGGCCAGGTCGTTCCCGGAGTGGCAGGATGGGCGACAGCCCCCGCCCGCTCGAGCGGGGAAGCCGCCCGTCGCAACCGAGGAGCATCCGTGAGCGCACCCACCTCCCCCGCCGACCTGGTCATCCTCGGCGGTGGCTCGGGCGGATACGCCGCGGCGTTCCGCGCCTCGGAGCTCGGTCTGAACGTCGTCCTCATCGAGAAGGACAAGGTCGGCGGCACCTGCCTGCACCGCGGCTGCATCCCGACCAAGGCGCTGCTGCACGCCGGCGAGGTCGCCGACCTGGCCCGCGAGGGCGAGCAGTTCGGCGTCAAGACGTCGCTGGCCGGCATCGACATGGACGGCGTCAACAGCTACAAGGACGGCGTCATCTCCAAGCTCTACAAGGGGCTGCAGGGCCTGGTGAAGGCCCGCAAGATCACCTACGTGGAGGGCGAGGGCCGGCTCACCTCCCCGACCACGGTCGAGGTGGACGGCCAGAGCTACGAGGGCAAGCACGTGCTGCTGGCCACCGGCTCCTACCCGCGGTCGCTGCCGGGCCTGGAGATCGACGGCACGAAGGTCATCACCAGCGACCACGCGCTGAACCTCGACCGCGTCCCCAGCTCCGCGATCATCCTGGGCGGCGGCGTCATCGGCTGCGAGTTCGCCAGCGCCTGGAAGTCCTTCGGCGTCGACGTCACGATCGTCGAGGCCCTGCCGCACCTGGTGCCCCTCGAGGACGAGGCCGCCTCCAAGCTGCTGGAGCGCGCGTTCCGCCGCCGCAAGATCGCCTTCGAGCTCGGCAGCCGCTTCTCCGGCGTGCAGAGCACCGAGAACGGCGTCAAGGTGTCGCTGGAGAACGGCAAGGAGATCGAGGCCGAGCTGCTGCTGGTCGCCGTCGGCCGCGGCCCGGTCAGCTCCGGGCTCGGCTACGAGGAGGTGGGTGTCGCCATGGAGCGCGGCTACGTCCTCGTCGACGAGTACATGCGCACCAACGTCCCGACGATCTCCGCCGTCGGCGACCTCGTGCCCACCCTCCAGCTCGCCCACGTCGGCTTCGGCGAGGGCATCCTCGTCGCCGAGCGCGTGGCCGGGCTGGAGCCCGCCCCGATCGACTACGCCGGCGTCCCGCGCATCACCTACTCCGACCCCGAGGTCGCCTCGGTCGGGCTCACCGAGGCCCAGGCCAAGGAGCGCTACGGCGAGGTCAAGACCCTCACCTACGACCTCGCCGGCAACGGCCGCAGCCAGATCCTGAAGACGACGGGTGCGGTGAAGCTGGTGCAGGCCCCCGACGGCCCCGTCGTCGGCATCCACATGGTCGGCAGCCGCGTCGGCGAGCTCATCGCCGAGGCGCAGCTGATCTACAACTGGGAGGCCGAGGCCGACGACGTCGCCAGCCTCATCCACCCGCACCCGACGCAGAGCGAGGCGCTCGGCGAGGCGCACCTGGCGCTCGCCGGCAAGCCCCTGCACGTGCACGGCTGACCACCCGCTCGACCCCCCACCCACCCAGCGCCAGAAGGAGCACTGCCCCGATGCCGACCTCCGTCACCATGCCCGCCCTGGGCGAGAGCGTCACCGAGGGCACGGTCACCCGCTGGCTCAAGCAGGAGGGGGACCAGGTCGAGGCCGACGAGCCCCTCCTCGAGGTGTCGACCGACAAGGTCGACACCGAGATCCCCTCCCCCGCCGCCGGTGTGCTCACCAAGATCCTCGTGGCCGAGGACGAGACGGTCGACGTCGGCGCGGAGCTCGCGGTGATCGGCGGTGGCGACGGCGACGAGGGCGCGGGCAGCCCCCCGGCCTCCGCCGAGGACGCCGACACCACGCCGCAGACCCCCGACGAGCAGGTCGACGACGCCGGCAGCGAGCCGGAGCAGGCTGCCGAGCCCGAGCCCCAGCCGGCTCAGGGCGCCGGTGACGCCGGCGGCAACGGCGGTGGCGGTGGTCACCATGCCGGCGCTCGGCGAGAGCGTCACCGAGGGCACGGTCACCCGCTGGCTGAAGGCCGTCGGCGACGAGGTGACCGCCGACGAGCCCCTCCTGGAGGTCTCCACCGACAAGGTCGACACCGAGATCCCGGCGCCGGTCAGCGGCACGCTGCTGGAGATCACGGTCAACGAGGACGAGACCGTCGACGTCGGCGCGCAGCTCGCGGTGATCGGCAGCGGCGCGGCCGGAGGCGGCGCACCCCAGCAGGAGGCCCCTCAGCAGGAGGCTCCGAAGCAGGAGGCGCCGAAGCAGGAGGCGCCGGCCCAGCCCGAGCCCCAGGCGGCGCCGAAGGCCAAGCAGGCCGACGCGGCCAGCGAGCAGCCCGGCGGCGACTACGGCGCGAGCGGCTCCCAGCCCTCGGACTCCCCCACCTCCGCTCCCGCCCCGCAGGTGGCCCCGCAGGCCCCGTCGGCGCCGGCCCCCTCGGGTGACGGCGGTGGCGGGCAGTACGTGACCCCGCTGGTGCGCCGCCTGGCCTCCGAGCACGGGGTCGACCTGGGCTCGGTCTCCGGCACCGGGGTGGGCGGCCGCATCCGCAAGCAGGACGTCCTGGCCGCCGCCGAGCAGACCTCGCGCCCGGCCCAGCCGGCTGCCGCCCCGTCGGGCACCGGCGCTGCCCGCACCCCGTCGCCGGCCGCGACCCCGGACACCTCGGTCCGCGGCCGCACCGAGAAGCTGTCCCGCCTCCGTGGCGTGATCGCCCGCCGGATGGTCGAGTCGCTGCAGGTCAGCGCGCAGCTGACCACCGTCGTCGAGGCCGACGTCACCCGCATCGCGCAGCTCCGGCAGCAGGCGAAGAAGGACTTCGAGGCCCGCGAGGGCGTCAAGCTCTCCTTCCTGCCGTTCTTCGCCAAGGCGGCGGTCGAGGCGCTCAAGCAGCACCCGTCGGTGAACTCCTCGATCGACCTCGAGGCCGGCACGGTGACCTACCACGACAGCGAGAACCTCGGCATCGCCGTCGACACCGAGCGCGGGCTGCTCGTGCCGGTGATCCACGAGGCCGGTGACCTCAGCCTCGGCGGGATCGCGCGCAAGATCAGCGACCTGGCCGAGCGCACCCGCACCAACAAGGTGACGCCCGACGAGCTCGGCGGCGGCACGTTCACGCTGACCAACACCGGCAGCCGGGGCGCCCTGTTCGACACCCCGATCATCAACCAGCCGCAGGTGGCGATCCTGGGCACCGGCTCGGTCGTCAAACGGCCGGTCGTGGTGCAGGACGACGAGCTGGGCGAGGTCATCGCGGTCCGCTCGATGGTCTACCTGGCGCTCACCTACGACCACCGGATCGTCGACGGCGCCGACGCCGCCCGCTTCCTCACCACGGTGCGCGAGCGCCTGGAGGCCGGCCAGTTCCACGGCGAGCTCGGTCTCGCCTAGTGCACCTCCGCTCGGGGCCCCGGTGACCACCGGGGCCCCGAGCCCTTTCCGCAGCCAGCACGAGCGCCCGTCGGGGAGTGCCGCATGAAGATCGCCGTGTCCGGTGCGTCCGGGATGATCGGCAGCGCCCTGCTGCCCGCGCTGCGCGCCGACGGGCACGAGGTGATCCAGCTGGTGCGGCGCACCCCGCGGACGGCCGACGAGCACCGCTGGGACCCCCAGCACCGGCGCATCGACCCGGCGCTGCTCCGGGACGTCGACGCGGTGGTCAACCTCTCCGGCGTCGGGGTGGGTGACCGGCGCTGGAGCGAGCGGCACAAGCAGGCGGTGCTCACCAGCCGGGTGGACAGCACGGCGACGCTCAGCGAGGCGCTCGCCGAGGCCGCCACGGCCGACCCCGACCGGCCGCGCGTGCTGCTGAACGGCTCCGCGGTCGGCTGGTACGGCGACACCGGCGACCGCGTCGTCGACGAGTCCGCGCCGCCCGGCGACGACTTCCTCGCCCGCGTCTGCGTGGCGTGGGAGGGCGCGACCGCGCCGGCCGCCGCCGCCGGGGTGCGCGTGACCACCCTGCGCACCGGGCTGGTGCTCGGCGGCGGTGGGCTGCTCGCGCGGATGCTGCCGATCTTCCGCGCCGGGCTGGGCGGGCGGCTCGGTTCCGGCCGGCAGTACGTGCCCTGGATCAGCCAGGAGGACGAGGTCGGCGCGATCCGCTTCCTGCTCACCCACGCCGTGGCCGGGCCGGTCAACCTGTGCGGGCCCGAGCCGGTGACCAACGCGGAGTTCACCGGCACGCTGGGCCGCGTCCTGAACCGGCCGGCCAAGCTGCCCGTGCCCGGGGCCGCGCTGTGGGTGGTGCTCGGCGAGTTCGCGCAGGTCGGGGTGCTGGCCGGGCAGCGCGCGGTGCCGGCGAAGCTGACCGAGGCCGGGTACCGGTTCACCCACGGGGACGTCGAGGCCGCGGTGCGGGCGGCGGTCGGCCGGGACTGACCGCGCCACCGCGATACGCCTCACTGCGGTCATGAGCGCCGGAGAACCGCATCCGTGCGCACGAGCGCGGCGATGCCCACGGGTACGGCGGCGCGGCGCCCCATGGGCCCTGACGACGCCCGGTCAGGCCACCCGCTCGGCCCGCTCGATCCGCCAGCCCTCCGGGGTCCGGACGAGCACCATCCGCACCCGCGCGTCGGGGCGGCCCGGGACGGTGCGCACCGCGGGCCCGGCCGGGTCCGCCGCACGCACGACGCGGTAGCCGGGCCAGCGGTCGGTCAGCAGCAGCTCGGCCCGCTCCCCCGGCGTCCCGACGACCTCGACGTCGACCACCACCGGCGCGAACCCGCTCAGCACCTCGCCGGCCTCCGCCAGCGCGCGGGCGTGCTCCTCGTCGGCCGCCAGCAGCGGGCTGCCGGGCAGGTGGACGCCGCGCAGCAGGTCCGGTGCGCCGCTGAGCCCCTCGGCCCGCCGCGCGTACAGCTCGCCGACCAGCGCCCGCCAGCCCTCGGCGTCCGCGGGGGTCACGGTCTCGGCGGGCCCAGGCTCGGTCACCGGGGCCGCGGAGGAGGTGGGAGCGGACGTCGGGGACGGGCCCGCCTGCCCGGCGGGCGTCGCGGCGAAGGCACCCCCGGGCGCGTCGGGGCCACCACCCCACCGCGTGCCCAGCCACGCGGTGACGGCGAGCGCGGCGACCACCAGCGCGGTGACGAGCAGGCCACGGGCCAGCGGGGCCGAGCGCGCGAGAGCACGGCCGGACCACCGCCGCCGGGACGGTGAC
The DNA here is from genome assembly GCF_021698975.1 of Blastococcus sp. KM273128. Taxonomy (GTDB): domain Bacteria; phylum Actinomycetota; class Actinomycetes; order Mycobacteriales; family Geodermatophilaceae; genus Blastococcus. The sequence goes on from NZ_SSXA01000096.1 coordinate 16,264, forward strand.
GCCTCGACTTCCGGCGCAGGCCGGGGGCGGCGCCCCGGCACGACGTGGGTGACCGCCCCCCGGGTGCCGGGCCGGCCGTGCCCACCGGTCGGCGCCACCGCCCCCAGCACCACGGGCTCGGCCCGGCAGGCGTGCCGCAGGTCGAGCGCGAACTCCGCCGCCGAACCACGCACGTCCGGGTCGGTCGCGAGGCCCCGCGCGATGACCTCGACCAGCCGGGCGGGCGCCCCCGGGGCCAGCTCCGCCAGGTCGGGCAGCTGACCGGACGCCGCCACCGCCAGCGTGCCGGCCGGCGTCGCCGCGTTCCACGGGGCGACGCCCGTGAGGGCGTGGAAGGCCGCCGCCGCGACGCCGAACACGTCGGAGGACGGGTCGGGGGCAGCGCCCCGGGCGACGGCCGGGTCGACGTAGGCCGGCGTGACCTCCGCCGCCGCCGTCTCGCCGATCACCCGCGCGACGCCCAGGTCGGTGAGCACCGGGCGCCCGTCGCCGGTGAACAGGATGTTGCCCGGCGCCAGGTCACCGTGGACCACGCCGCGCTCGTGGGCGTGCGCCAGGGCCGCGGCCACCGGCGCGATCGCCGTCACCACCTCCCCGGGGTGCAACCGGCCGCGGCGGGCCAGCAGCGCGGCCAGGCTGCCGCCGGCCAGCAGCTCCAGCACCAGCGCGACGCGGGCGGCCCCGCCCCGGCGCGGCTGGTGCACCACCTCGACCAGGCGGACCAGGTGCGGGTGGTCGAGCTCCCCCAGCAGCTCCGCCTCCCGCGCCTGGCGGGCGGGGTCCCCGGCGACCAGCACCTTCACCGCCACCGGGTCACCACCGGCCCGCGGGACCGCCCGCCAC
>NZ_SSXA01000097.1 GCF_021698975.1 Blastococcus sp. KM273128
TCCCGCTCCCCCGCCGCCCCGCCGACCCGGGGCCGCGCGCCACGGCTCGCCCGGCGCCCGGCCGCGCGACCACCTCCCAGCGGGTGCTCCACCAGCTCGTGCGCCGGGAGCTGCGCACGCTGGCCGACGTCGCGTCCTGGGCGCCCGACGGCGAGTGCGCCCGCACCCGGGCGCTCACCCGCCACGCCGGACTGGTGGCCCGGCTGCTGCTGCACCACCACGCCGTCGAGCGCGACGCCGTCTGGCCCGCCCTCCTGCGCAGCGCGCCGGAGAGCGCCCGCCCGGCGGTGGCCGCCGCCGTCGCCGGCTGGACCGGCTCCTGCGCGCGCATCGACGCCGCGCTGCGCGACCTGGACACCGCGGCCCGCCAATGGGCCTGCTCCGGCAGCGCCCGCGCACGGGCGACCTTCGCCCTCGCCTGCCGGCGGCTGGCCGACGACGTCGACGCCCAGACGGCCGACGAGGAGTCGACCCTCCTCCCCCTGCTCGACACCCACCTGACCGACGCGGGGTGGGCGGCCACCACCCGCTCCGCCCGCTGCGGGCTCTCCGGGCGGGACCGGCTGCTCGTGCTCGGGCTCGCCCTGGAGGACTGCAGCGCCGTCGACCGCGCCCGCCTCCTCGGGGGCCTGCCGGCCGGCACGCGGCTGGCCTGGCGGCTCTGGGGCGGCGGGCGCTACCGCGCCGCCGTCGTCCGGCTGCGCGGCGCCCCGCCCGCCGCCTGAGCCCTCGCCGGCCGGCACCGGGTCAGCAGCGGGACGTCCCGCAGTCGCGGCAGCGCTTGCGCGCGCTCAGCTCGCGCCCGTGGCAGTTGTCGCAGACCCACGTGGTGCGCTCCTTCGTCGCGGTGCTCATGGCCGGTCCTCCCCTCGTCGTCGTGCCGACGACGCTAGGGAACCGGTGTGTCCGCGAGGTGTCCGCAGAGTTGCGATGGAACGCAAACTAATCCGCTGGGGGTCAGCGGCGCCCCGCCGCGAAGGGCCCCTGCAGCGCCGCCCACTGGAGCAGCATGATCGTCTTCGCGTCGGCGATCCGGCCGTCGGCGACCATCCGCAGCGCCTCGTCGAACGGCAGCTCCACGACCTCGATGTCCTCACCCTCCTCGGCGAGCCCGCCGCCGTCGGCCGTGCGGTCGGCCGTCGTGTAGGGGGCGGCGTAGAAGTGCAGCCGCTCGGTCACCGACCCGGGGCTCATCCAGACGTCGAAGACGTGCTCGAGCTCACCCACCGTCACGCCCAGCTCCTCCTCGGCCTCCCGGCGGATCGCGGTCTCGGCGTCGTCCTCGTCGAGCAGGCCGGCCGCGGCCTCCAGGAGCATGCCGTCGGGGTGCCCGTTGAAGTACACCGGGAAGCGGAACTGCCGGGAGAGCAGGACGGTCCCGCGGACGACGTCGTGCAGCAGGATCGTCGCGCCGTTGCCGCGGTCGTAGGTCTCCCGCGCCTCGGTCACCCACGTGCCGTCCGCGCGGCGGTAGTCGAAGGTGGTCCGGCGCAGCACGTGCCAGGCGGTGGCCACGAGCTCGACGTCGGTGACCCGCACCCGCGGGTTGCCGTCGAGGTCGCGGCCGGTGCGGTCCAGGCCGGTGCGGCCGCGGGAGTCGGGGACGTCGATACCGGGAATCTGCGCCACCCCCGCGACGCTAGTGCGCGAGGCACGGCGCCCGGGCGGGTCCGCGTGCGCAGAATGAGCAGCTGCCCGGGCGGCACGCGACGCCCCACGAGCACGAGAGAGCGAAGAGGTTGTGACGACAGTTCGTGCGACCGGGTCCCCCGACGACGGGATCGCGGCCGAGCAGGCCTACGTCAGCGCGCTGCACCAGCGGCTCGACGAGGTCCGGGCCCGCACCGTCGCGCGGCTCGACGAGGCCCTGGCCACCGTGCCGCACAACCCCCAGGCGGTCGGCGAGCGCGAGGCCGCCGTCGAGCTGCACAGCCAGCGGATCGTCGCGCTCGACGCCGCCGACAGCGGGCTGTGCTTCGGCCGCCTCGACCGGCACGGCACCGACGTCCCCCGGTACGTCGGCCGGATCGGTCTCTTCGCCGAGGACGGCGGCGCGGAGCCGCTGCTGGTCGACTGGCGCGCCCCCGCGGCGCAGCCCTTCTACACCGCCACGCCCCTGCACGACCTCGGCGTGCGGCGCCGCCGGCACATCCGCACCCGCGGGCGCACCGTCGTCGCCGTCACCGACGAGACCCTCGACCTCTCCGACCCCGACCTCGCGCAGCGGTCCGGGGTGGCCGGCGAGTCGGTGCTGCTGGCCGCGCTCAACGCCAACCGCACCGGCCGGATGAACGACATCGTCCGCACCATCCAGGCCGAGCAGGACCGCATCATCCGGGCCGACCACCGCGGCGTGCTGGTCGTGCAGGGCGGCCCCGGCACCGGCAAGACCGCCGTCGCCCTGCACCGCGCGGCCTACCTGCTCTACACCCACCGCGAGCGGCTGGCCCGCAGCGGGCTGCTGATCGTCGGCCCCTCCCCGACCTTCCTCGGCTACATCGCCGACGTGCTGCCCTCCCTCGGCGAGACCGGCGTGGTGCTCACCGACATGGGCGGGCTGCGGCCGGGGCTGGAGGCGCACGCGGCCGAGGCCCCGGAGGTGGCCGTGGTCAAGGGGCGGCTGGCGATGGTCGACGTCGTCACCGCCGCCGTGCGCGACCGGCAGGCCGTCCTCGACGCCGCGGCGACCGTCACCGTCGACGGGACGCCGCTGCGCTTCACCAAGGCCGATGCCGCCCGCGCGCGCAGCCGTGCCCGGTCGGTCTCCCGGCTGCACAACGAGGCCCGGCCGGCGTTCGCCCGCGCCGTCGTCGACCTGCTCGCCGGCAAGTACGCCGACAAGCTCGGCGCGAACGTGCTCGACGGCGGCAACCTGCTCGGCCGGGGCGATCGGGACGCCCTGCGGCAGGAGGTCGCCGCCGAGCCCGCCGTGCACGCGCTGGTCGACCGGCTGTGGCCGCGGCTGACCGCCGAGCGCCTGCTGCGCGACCTCTTCGCCGACCCCCGGCGGCTGGCGGCCGCGACCCGCGGCTGGTCCGAGGCCGACCGGGAGCTGCTGCGGCGTCCGGCGTCCGCCCCGTGGACCCCGGCCGACGTGCCCCTCCTCGAAGAGGCCGACGAGCTGCTCGGCGTCGACGACAGCGCCGAGCGGGCCGCCGCCCGCCGCGAGCGGCAGCGCCGGCTGCGGCACGCCCAGGAGACGCTCGACCTGCTGCACGGCTCCCGCTCGACGGACTGGGAGACCGAGGACGAGTCCGAGGAGCTCTCCGCCGGCGACCTGCTCGACGCCGAGGGCCTGGCCGAGCGGCAGGAGGTCGGCGACTCCCGCTCCACGGCCCAGCGGGCCGCCGCCGACCGCACCTGGACCTACGGGCACGTCATCGTCGACGAGGCGCAGGAGCTGTCGGCGATGGCCTGGCGGGTGCTGCTGCGCCGCTGCCCCACCCGCTCGATGACCCTGGTCGGCGACGTCGCCCAGACCGGGTCGGCGGCCGGGGCCAGCAGCTGGGCCGAGGTGCTCGAGCCGGCGCTGGGCCCCCGCGACCTGCGCGGCTGGCGCCTGGAGGAGCTCACCGTCAACTACCGCACGCCCGCCGAGATCATGGACGTCGCCGCCGACGTGCTCGCCGCGGGCGGCGCCGCCACCTCGCCGGCCCGGTCGGTGCGCTCCACCGGCGAGCAGCCGTGGGCCCGCGCGGTCGCCGAGGAGGAGGAGCTGGTCGCGGCCGTCGCCGAGGCCGCCGCGGAGCTCGACCGGGAGGAGGGCACCCTGGGCGTCGTCGTGCCGCGCAGCCTGCTGGCCGCCGTCACCGACGCCGTCCGCGCGCGGGTGCCCGCCGCCTCGGCCGACGGCGACCTGACCGCCGGGCCCGTGGTGCTCACCCCCGAGGGAAGCAAGGGCCTGGAGTTCGACTCGGTGCTCGTCGCCGACCCGGTCGGGATCCTCACCGAGGGCGTGCGCGGGCACAACGACCTCTACGTCGCGCTCACCCGGGCGACGCAGCGGCTGGGCGTGGTGCACGCCGGCGAGCTCCCGCCGGAGCTGAAGCGGCTCGAGCCGCGCTGACCGGCGGGGCTGCTGCTCCGCCCGTCTCGCGTCGTTGCCCGGAGCCAGGTGAGCCGTTCCCACGCGGGTCGAGCCGCCCCACCGGCGGTCGAGCCGCGTCCTGGTGCGGCCCATGGGTCGGTGGCGCGGCTCGACGTGTCCTGCGAGCGCACCGGCGGGGTCGCTTCCCGCCCGCAGTCACCGTGCCGCCGGGACCAGCCGGCGCCGACCGGCCGGACCGCGGTCTCGCTACAGCGGCAGTAGCGTTCCGCCCATCCGGCGGGGGCAGAACGCTGCTGCCGCTGCAACGACTGCTCGCCCATGACCGGCTGGGTACGCGCGGCCTCAGGTCGTGCCGCGCACCCGCAGGACGACGCCGCTCTTCGGCCGGGCCGGGATCCGGTGCAGCGCGATCGTGAGGTCCTGCTCGGGCACCTCCCACTCCAGCCGCGCGAGCCGCACCGCGAGCGCCGAGAGGAGCGCGACGGTGATCCGCTCGCCCGGGCAGCGGTGGTTGGTGCGCGGGTCCCCGCCGCCCTGCGGCACCAGCTCCCACTCCCCGATCTTGCGGCCGAGGAACCGCTCGGGGCGGAACGCGTAGGGGCTGTCCCAGAGCGCCGGGTCGTGGTTCTGGCCGTAGAGGTCCAGCAGCACCATGGCGTTGCGCGGGATCTCCTCACCGGCGAACTCGTTGCGCTCCGGGGAGCGGCCGCCGATGAACGGCGCGAAGGGGTAGAACCGCCGCACCTCGTGGGCCCACGCCTCGGCGTAGGCCGGGTCGCCGCCGGCCAGCCTCTCCCGGTTCCCCGGCCAGCGGATCAGCGCGTGCCCCGAGAACGCCATGAACCAGGCGACCGCCGTCGTCGGCCGGATGACGTTGAGCAGCTCGACGGCGGCCACGTCGGCCGGCAGCTGGGTGCCGTCGGCGTCCCGGTGCCGCGACACCACGTCGACCGCCGACCCCTCCGGCACCTCCGCCTGCCCGCTGCGCACGTCCCGGACCAGCTGCTGCAGCCACCGCTCGCGGCGGCCCCGGGCCCGGCGCGCCCGCACGTGGCGGGGTCCGCCGGTGGCGAACCCGTCGACCATGGCGATCATGTCGCGGGCCAGGCCGGGGACCTCGCCGTCGCGCACGGGGACGCCGGCCCACCGGGCCACCGAACCGGCCAGCACCCGGCTCGCCTCGTCGAACAGCACGATCTCCGAGCGGCGCGACCACGACGGCAGCGCGGCGTCCCAGGCGGCGGTCGTCCGCTCCACCAGGGAGGCGATGCCGTCCTCGCGCATGAGCAGCGCGACGAACATCGCCTTGCGCACCCGGTGCACCTCGCCGTCGAGCGTGTGCACGGCGCCCTTGCCGAACAGGGTGCCCTGCACCGGCTCGGGGATGGCGTGCGAGCGCCGCACGTGGTCCTCGTCGTAGAGGAAGCGCGCCGCCTCGGGACCTTCGATGCCGACGGCCGGCAACCCGCCGAGCCGCACGCCGACCGCCGCCTTCCCCGCCCGCCGGCGCTCGTCGGGCAGCCAGGCGTAGCCCTTGGACAGCAGTTTCAGGCTGTTCTCCAGACGTGGCATGGGGCCTGCCTGCCCATCCGCGGCACCGGGCAACCGCTCAGCCCGGCCGCTGCTCCTGGGTCCGGTCGTCGCGCGGGCGGGTGGCGACGTCGGCGGGCGGCTCCGCGCCGTCCCCGCCGCAGCTGCCGTGGCCCAGCCGGCGGAGCAGCGCGGCGACCTCCTGGCCGACCGTGGAGGAGCCGTCCCGGGGCAGCGCCGCGGGGACCCCGGCCAGCGCCTCGGCGAGGCGCCGCTCCTCCTCGTCGAGCAGCCCCCGGTAGGCGGGGTCGAGCAGGTAGCCGGTGGGAGGCGTGGACAGGCAGCCGATGAGGTCCAGCAGCACCTCGAGGCGCCGCGCGGCCTCGGCCGGTGCGGCGTCCGCGGGGCACATCGCCACCGTCTCCACGTCCCGCTCCCACAGCCGCGCGCGGGCCGCGTCCTCCTGCAGCGCCAGCACGGTGCCGGTGCGCCGGGCCGTCCCCGACCCCTGGGTCTGCAGCGCCGTGCGCACCTGGTGGGCGATCCGGATGAGGTCGTCGTCGAGCATCGAGGTGCCCACGAAGAGGACGTGCCGGGTGAGCAGCAGCGAGTGCAGCACCCCGGCCAGCGCGGCGCCGGTGTTGCCGAACTGCAGGTACTCCTCGCGCGTCAGCACCACGCTCGCCGGGTGCGCGGCGTCCCCGTGCAGCTTGAGCAGCCACGGTGCTCCCGGCCGGGCCTCGTCGTGGGCAGCACGGTCACCTCGCGGCCGATGTCCCCGGCGGCGAGCTCCACCAGCGGGTCGTAGTTCGTGGTGACGAACTCCTGCACCGGGAGGTCGGCGATCAGCGCGTGCGCCAGGGCGTAGGGGCCCGGGCCGAAGCGCGACTCGACGAAGGTCGCCAGCTCGTCGGCCCCCAGCTCGCGGGCGAGCAGCGCCGCGGCGTCCTGGGCCGGGAGCCGGGCGAGCCCGGCGCGCAGCGCGTCGTCCAGACCCGACCGGGTCGCCAGCTCGTCCACCAGCTGCTCCCACGTCGGCAGCCCGGCAGCGGCGCTGACGCCCGCCCCGATGAAGACCGCCAGCTGCCCGCGGCGGGCGCGCTCGCCGAGGTCGACGGCCAGCTCCCGCAGGTGACCGGGGAGGTCCCAGCCGCCCTCCTCGCCGCGCCGCACCCGCTGGGCGGCGGCGAGGTCGCTGGGCCGCCGCAGCACCAGGGCGACGTCGACGCCGTGCTCCTCGGCCGCCTCGCGCAGCACCGGCAGCAGCTGCTGCAGCAGCGCCCCGCGCTCGCCCGCGGCCCCGCCCCAGCCGGTGCCGAGCGCCGGCAGCCCCACCAGCCGGCGGGCGCGCCCGTGCACCGGCTCGCGCACCTCCCGCCGGGCGACGGCGGCCAGCGCCTCGCGGGCCCCGTCGAGCAGCCAGGCCAGCCCGCGGCCCCCCGTCCCGTCGGTGCCGCCGTCGACGGTGTCGACCAGCCAGGCCCGCCGCGGGCCGTCCCCGGGCACCTCGAGCACCCGCTCGTCACCGGTCCACGACAGCGCGACGCAGTCACCGTCGGCCTGCCGGTCGGTGATCAGCTCGTCGGGCAGCACGGAGCACCAGCCGCGGGCGACCCGCAGCGAGCGGTCGGTGGGCACCAGGACGTCGTCGCAGGCCAGCCGGGTCAGGTCCGCCCCGACCACGAAGACGTGTCCGCTCACGGGCGGGCCCATACCCAGGGCCCGCCCGGCATGTGCGCCGGGGTCAGGCCCCGCAGCCCCCTGCGCCGCAGGCGCACCCGCCGCAGCCGGACGGGGCCGGCGCCGGCGCCGCGGCCACCGACCGCAGGTTGGCCGCACCGATGAGCAGCGGGACGCCGAGCACCGCGACGGCCAGCGCGGCGACCACGGTGGCGACGTCGGCGGCCCGGTCCCAGTCCTGGAGGAACCCGGTGACCACCAGGAGGCCGGTCACCAGCACCGACCAGACCAGCAGCGCCTGCCCGCCGCGCCGCGCCGCTCCTCCGCGGCCCAGCAGGCCGAGGGAGGTGCCGAGCAGCAGCAGGGGGACGCCGACGAGGAGCACCGTCGAGGAGGCCGACGCCGAGGCGACCGCGACGGCGAGGCCGGCGGCCCCGGCCACGACCGCCGCCGTGCCGAGGGACCGCGCCCGCCCCGCCACCTCGGCGGGGACGGCCCCCGAACGGGCGCCCCGGAGCAGGACCACCCCGCGCGCGGCCAGGAACAGCCCCACGGCGCCGAGCAGCAGGCGGGCGCCGGAGCTCCAGACGACCGCGACCACCGCGACCACGATCATCGCCAGGCCCAGGGCCAGCCACCGCGGCCAGGTGCGCCGGGCGACCTCGGGGGTCGCCGCGCTGACCGTGCCGGCCGAGAGGATTCCGGTTCCGTTCGCCACGGACCCAGTGTCCCTCACGCCGCGCGCCCGGCGGGGAGGCACCGGGGCGTGGGCCGTGCCACGCTGATCATCTCCGCGTCCCGCGGGAGGACAGAGGTCAGAAGGGCACGGACATGAGCGTGCAGGGCAGTGCCCCGTCGGCCGCCGGTGCGGCCGGGCGGGCCGGGAACAGCGACGGCCTCGAGCACCTGGCCCGGGTGGGGCTGGTCGCCTACGGGCTGGTGCACGTGCTCATCGCCTGGCTGGCGCTGCAGCTGGCATGGGGGCGTGCGGGTGAGCAGGCCGACCAGTCCGGGGCGCTGGCCACCCTCGCCGAGCAGCCGCTGGGCGGGCCGCTGCTGTGGGTGCTGGCGGTCGGGCTGATCGCGCTGGCCCTCTGGCAGGCGGCCGAGGTGCTCCGCTGGCGGCACGGCTGGTCGGCGTCGGGCTCGGCGCGCACGACGGCCGTGCAGCGGAGCGTCAAGGCGGTGGCCAAGGCGGTGGTCTACACCGCGCTCGCCGTGCTGGCGATCCGCTTCGCCACCGGGGGCGGGCAGTCCGGCGGCGGGTCGCAGCAGCAGGCCGCCGCCGGTGTCTTCGGCTGGCCCGCCGGCCGCTGGCTCGTCGGCGCCGCGGGGCTGGTCGTGGTGGGCGTCGCGGTCTACCTGGTGCACAAGGGCGTCACGAAGCGGTTCCTGAAGGAGATCGACCTGAGCGGCTGCTCCGCCTCGGCCCGGCGGCTGGTCACCCGGCTCGGCCAGGTGGGGTTCCCGGCCAAGGGCGTGGCCCTGGGGCTCGTCGGCGGGCTGCTCGTGTGGGCGGCGGTGACCTTCGACCCCGCCAAGGCATCGGGCCTGGACGGCGCCCTGCACACGGTGCTGACCGCGCCCGCGGGGCCGGTGCTGCTCACGCTGATCGCCGTCGGGATCGCCGCCTTCGGCGCCTACTGCTTCGTCCGCGCCCGGTACCCCGAGCGCACGTGAGCCCTCCGGCGCCGTCGCTCCGGGCGCTGGGCCATCGTCTGCACGACGTCGTCGTCCGCATCCGCCGGGTCACCGACCACCCGGTGCTCGTGCACCTGGCCCGCGCGGGCCTCATCGCCTACGGCGCGATGCACCTGCTCATCGCGGTGCTGGCACTGCGCATGGCGATGGGCCTGCGCGGCGCCGACGCCGACCAGACCGGCGCGCTGCTCGTCGTCGCCGGTGGGCCCGGCGGCCGGTTGCTGCTGGTCGCCATCGGCCTGGGCATGCTGTCGCTCGCCGTCTGGCAGGCCGCCGAGGTGCTGCTCTGGTGGCACGGGCTCCTGGACGGCGAGCACCGGGTGCGCACCGCCGTCGTCTGCGCCAAGTGCCTGGCCAAGGGGGCGGTGTACGGCGTCCTCGGGCTGACCGCGCTGCTGTTCGCGCTCGGCTTCCAGTACGAGGCCGACGAGCGGATGCGCGAGCTGGCCGGGGAGACGCTGCTGGTCCCCGGTGGGGCGGTCCTCATCGGCGCGGTCGCAGCCGGGGTCGTCGCCGTGGGCGGCTACGTCTTCGTGCGCGGCTGCACCGGCGGCTTCATGCGGGACATCGACCTGCCGGCGGCGCCGGACCGGTGGGAGCCGGCGATCGAGGTGCTTGGTCGGATCGGCTACCTGGCGAAGGGGGGCGCCTTCGTGCTGGTCGGCGTCCTGCTGTGGCAGGCGGCCACCTCGCACGACGTCTCGACAGCCACCGGCCTGGACGGCGCGATGACGGCTATCGCGGGGGTGGGCGCCGGGCCGTGGCTGCTCGGCGGGGTCGCGGCCGGGTTCGCCGCGTTCGGGGTCTACGCCCTCGCCCGCGCGCGGTACCCCGACCGCGACCCCTCGTCCTAGTTCTTGGGACCGCCGGCCACGTAGACGACCTGACCCGAGACGAAGCCGGCGCCCTCGCTGACGAAGAAGGACACGGTGTGCGCGATGTCCTCGGGCACACCGGCGCGCGCGACCGGGATCGCCGCCGCCCGCTTCTGCACGTAGGACTCCCAGTCCTCGCCGATCCGCTCGGCGGTCGCCTTGGTCATCTCGGTCTGGATGAAGCCCGGGGCGATCGCGTTGGCGGTGACCCCGAACTTGCCCAGCTCGATGGCGAGGGTCTTGGTGAAGCCCTGCAGACCGGCCTTCGCCGTGGCGTAGTTGGCCTGGCCGCGGTTGCCCAGCGCCGAGGTGCTGGACAGGTTGACGATCCGGCCCCACTTGGCGTCGATCATGTGCTTCTGCGCCGCGCGGGTCATGAGGAACGAGCCGCGCAGGTGCACGTGCATGACGATGTCCCAGTCGGCGTCGCTCATCTTGAACAGCATGTTGTCCCGGGTGACCCCGGCGTTGTTCACGAGCACCACCGGCGGGCCGAGCTCGGCGGCGACCCGGTCGACGGCCGCCTGCGCCTGCTCGGCGTCACCGACGTCGGCCCCCACGGCCAGCGCCCGGCCACCGGCGGCCTCGATCGCCTCGACCGTGCCGCGGGCGTCGTCCTCCTTCAGGTCGAGCACCGCGACGGCGAAGCCGTCCTGGGCCAGCCGCAGGGCGGTGGCGGCGCCGATGCCGCGAGCGGCCCCGGTGACGATCGCGACGCGGGCGGTGGACTCGGACATGCAAGCTCCTTGGGAGAGGTGGATGGGGCGGCCCCGCAGTGGGGTGCTTACACGCGCTCGAACAGCGCGGCCAGCCCCTGGCCGCCGCCGATGCACATCGTCTCCAGGCCGTAGCGGGCGCCGCGCCGGTCCATCTCGCGCAGCAGCGTGGCCAGGATCCGGCCGCCGGTCGCGCCCACCGGGTGGCCCAGCGAGATGCCCGAGCCGTTGACGTTGGTGCGCTCCCAGTCGGAGTCGGTGAAGCCCCACTCCTTCGCGACGGCGAGCACCTGGCTGGCGAACGCCTCGTTGAGCTCGATCAGGTCGACGTCGGAGAGTTTGAGGTCGGCCTGGGCGAGCGCCTTGGCGGTGGCCGGCACCGGGCCGATGCCCATGGTCTTCGGCGGCACGCCGCCCACCCCGAAGCTGACCAGCCGCGCCAGCGGGCGCAGGCCGAGCTCGGCGGCCTTCTCCGGGGTCGTGACGATCGCGACCGCGGCGCCGTCGTTCTGCCCGGAGGCGTTGCCGGCCGTGACGGTCGCGTCCGGGTCGTTCTTGCCGAGGATGGAGCGGAGCTTGGCGAGGGTCTCGACGCTCGAGTCGGGGCGGATGTGCTCGTCGCGGTCGACGACGGTCTCGCCCTTCCGGTGCTTGACGGTCACCGGCACGATCTCGTCGGCGAACCGGCCCTCGGCGGTGGCGGCCGCGGCCCGCTGGTGGCTGCGGACGGCGTACTCGTCCTGCTCCTCGCGGCCGATGCCGTAGTCCCGCCGGAGGTTCTCCGCGGTCTCCAGCATCCCGCCGGGCACGGGGTGGTTCTGGCCGCCGGCGGTGACCCGGCCGCGGGCCAGCCCGTCCTCCAGCAGCACGCCCGGGCCGGGCTTGACGCCCCAGCGCATGGCGGTCGAGTAGAACGGCGCGTTGCTCATCGACTCGGCGCCGCCGGCCAGGACGACGTCGGAGGCGCCGGACTGCACCTGCAGCGCCGCGTAGATGACCGCCTGCAGCCCCGAGCCGCAGCGGCGGTCGACCTGGATGCCCGAGGCCGTCACCGGCAGGCCGGCGTCGAGGGCGGCGACCCGGCCGAGGGCCGGCGCGTCCATCGTCGGGTAGCAGTGGCCCAGCAGGACGTCGTCCACCGACTCGGGCGGCAGCCCGGTGCGCTCCAGAAGCGCACGGATCACCGTCGCCGCCAGCTCCTGGACGGGGACGTCGCGCAGCGAACCCCCGAAACCGCCGACCGGCGTCCGCAGGGGCTCGCAGATGACCGCATCGCGCACGGTGGTCCTCCTCGTTGGTCCGTTCCCGGCACCCGCTCCGGGCGTCGCGCCCGAGTCTGCCCCGCGGGTGGGGACGGCGCGCCCCCGGCCCCCGGGAGACGGGTCCGGGCGGGGATCAGGAGGCGGCGCCGCCGACCTGCTCGCCGCCGAGCAGCGCCCACAGCCCGGTGATCTGCAGCGGCCGGATCACCGCGCGGTTGGCGGCCAGGACCCGCACGCGACCGCCGGCGGCGAGCGCCTTGCGGTGCGCGGCGGCCAGAGTGCAGAGCCCGGCGGAGTCGAGGAAGGTGACGGCGGTCAGGTCGACGAGGACCTCCCGCGGCGCGGCGGCGAGGACCTCGTCGAGGGCGTCGCCGACCCGGGGAGCGGAGGTGCAGTCGACCTCGCCGGCGACGACGAGGTGCGGCAGGGCCGCGGTACCGGCCACCTCGAGGGCGAGGGGCGCGGACGGCAGGGCGTCCGGCCCGATCGGGACCAGGACAGGGGCGGTGCGCGGACGGTCGGGCGAGGGAACGGTCACGGGTTTGCCTCTCGGGCTGGAACCGGACCAGTGAGCCTGCGGGACGCGAACGACACGACGACCAGCACTGGAACTGCGGCTGCTCCTTGAACCGCACCCCGACCGTAGGCACCGGCGGAGCGGGGCGCAAGGGTCGCCGCCGCACCCGGCGGGGCCGTGTCCGGGGCAGCTCCGCCGCCACCTCCGTCCGCCGACGGATACTGGTCCGGTGACCGAGCCCCGCCCCGCGTCCCGCCGACCGTCCGCGCCGCTGGTCGTGAGCGGCCTCCTGGCGCTCGCCGTCGCGGTGGGCGCTTTCGTCGTGCTCGACCCGATCCTCGCGGCCGCCGTCGCGATCGGGGCGCTCACGGTCCTGGCCCTGGCGGCGGCCGCGCGGAACTGGGAGTCGCACGCGACGTTCGAGGAGCGGGAGCTGGCCCGGGCCCGCCGCCGCAAGGAGAGGTGGGAGAGCAACGCCGACGCCCGGGCGCGCGACCGCGCCCGCTGGGAGGCCCACCAGGCCCGCAGGGCGGCGCGGGACTCCTCCTCGCGGTAGCGACCGGGAAAACCCGTCGACGTCGCGGCGCCCGCGCCCTAGCCTCCCTCCTCATGCGGTACTCCGTGCGACTGCGCACCTCCTGAGCTGACGCGCCGCGGGCCGTTCCCCCGCCCGCCGTCCGCGCCCGGTCCGCCCGGGCGCGGACGGCGGG
>NZ_SSXA01000098.1 GCF_021698975.1 Blastococcus sp. KM273128
GGCCGACGGCGGGGAGACCTCGCTGGAGAACTCAGGGCTGCTGTGCGAGCGGCACCACACGAAGGTGCACCACGGGTTCACCATCGTCCGCGACGCCGAGGGCCGATGGCACACCTACCGGCCCGACGGCACCGAGATCCTCATCCTGCCCCGCACCACCGCCGAACCGGCCAACTCCCGAGCCGGCTGACCGGTCACGCCCGCTCGACCTCCACCTGACCGTGCTCCGACCGGGGCCGGGGGATCCTTTCGGGGTGCACCGATCGCGCGGCGTCGGCCGGCCCGGGTGTCGGCGGCTGGACGGCGTCCGGCTGCGCGGCGTCGGCCGGCCCGGGTGTCGGCGGCTGGGGCTCGGGCACGGCCGGCCGGCCGAAGTGCCAGCCCTGGCCGTGGTCGACCCCGAGGGCCCGCAGAGCTTCGGCCTCGGTCGCCGTCTCCACGCCCTCGGCGACGACGCGCGCCTCCAGCCCGCGGGCGAAGTCGACCAGGGAGCGCACCAGCACGGTGCGCACCGGATCGGTGTCCAGACCGCTGACGATGCTGCGGTCGAGCTTGATGACGTCGGGTGAGGTCAGCACGATGTGCCGCAGCGAGGAGAAGCCGGCGCCGACGTCGTCGATGGCCAGCCGCAGGCCGGCCGCCCGGAACGGGGCGAGGGTGGCCGCGAGCGCCTCGTAGTCGTCGACGGGATCGTGCTCGGAGAGCTCCAGCAGCACGCGGTCCAGGGGCAGCTCGCCGAGCAGCGCGGCGCAGCCCGGCGTCAGCAGCGTGCCGGGCGAGACGTTCATCGCCACGTAGCCCTCGGTCTGCCGCAGGTGGTCGGCGGCCCGGCGCAGCGCGAGCAGTTCGAGCCGGTCGCCCAGGCCGACGCTGTGCGCCTCCTCGAAGACGACGTCGGGCGCCTGCTGCCACTCGCGAGGGAACCGGCTGAGCGCCTCGGCGCCCACCCGGACGCCCGTGGCGAGGTCGACGATCGGCTGCAGCGCGACGACCGGCCCACCGGCGGCGATGAGCGGCACCAGCCGGCCCTCGATGCCGGTGCGCCGGTGCTCCTCCCGGACCTGGGGTTCGATGATCACCGAGGCGGCCGACGCGAGGACGTCCATCAGCGCCTTGTCGCGCCTGGTGAGGTCCTTGTCGGTGGTCAGGCCCGCGGCGCAGAAGGTGCCGTAGAGGGTGCCGTCGGAGAGCGTGACCGGCACCGAGACGTAGCTGCGGATGCGCGGCATGCGTGCGGCCGGCAGCTTCATCGCCTCGGGGTGCTTGCGGAGGTCGGGGATGACCGCGGGCAGCTTCCGGTCCAGGATCGCCTGGCACAGCGTGGTCTCCTGCACCTGCGTGACGCCCTCCTGGAACAGGAAGGGCACCGAGGACTCGACCACCTCCAGGTGCTGGGTGGTGCCGTCGAGCCGGGAGAGGAACGCCACGGAGAGGCGGAGCGACTTCTTCGCCGTCCGCAGCAGATCGGCGATCTGCTGCTCGGTGTCGTTGCGGTGCTTGCCCACGCCGAGGTCGTCGGCGCGCGGGGCGGGTACCTGGAGCGGGCGCCTCACCCCTCGGGATGAGGCGCCGGACGACGTCAGCCGAGCGACGCGGTGAAGGTGACGCTGTCGTCGGAGACCGTCGTGCACTCCATCGTGAGCGGCCCGGCCTCGACGCTCTGGCCCTCGGTGCAGGAGACCTCCCGGTCGCCCACGCTGAAGGTGGCCTCGCCGTCCTGGACCCCGCCGAACGAGACCTCGGTGCCGAGGATGTCGACCGACTGGGTGTCGGAGCTCAGGGTCACCGAGCAGGTGGTCCCGGAGCAGTCGACGGCGTCGCCCACGGCGCCTGCGGCCTCGCTCGCGGTGGACGCCGCGGCGCCGGTGTCCTCGAGGACGGACGTGCCCGTGTTCGGCTCCTCGCCCGAGCACCCCGCCAGCGGGAAGAGCAGCACGGCCCCCGCGGCGAGCACCCCGCGGGAGAGCCTTCGCGAATGTGTGGTGGCCATGAATCGAGGCTAGGTCGGCCGTCGTGCCCTCGCTCCGCACCAGCGGGAACGTCACGGGACTGTGATCTGGGTCACTGATGCGTCATCACCGGACGATCCGACAGCACGGTGGCTGCTCGGTGGGACAGCCGGCCGGCGGTCGCTCCGTGGGCCGGCTGCACCGGTTGCCACGCGGGTCGAGCCGCGCCACCGACCGTCGAGCCGCGCCCTGGTGCGGCCTGTCCGTCGGTGGAGCGGCTCGACATCGCTTCGGTGCGCGCCGGCCACCTCCGACCCCGCCAGCACGGTGCGCTCGACGTCCGGAGGGCAATCCCCATCGAGGGGTCACCGTGCTGCCGCGCCCGTCACGGGGTGACGACCACCCCCGAACCACCGGCCTCGACGGTGACGCGGTCCGCGCCGATGCCGACGCCGGACAGCTCCTGGCCGAACGGCAGCGGATCCATGGGGATGACGACGGTGAACCGTTGCCGCAGCAGCAGCCGGCTGGCCTCGTCCAGGAAGGTGGCGGTGTCGATCTGCGTGGGCTGGACCGCGAGGTCACCGCCCTCGGCCTCGATGACCGCGCGCGCCGAGGCGGAGAGCCGGCGGCCGAGGACCTCCACCGACCCGGTCAGCACCGCTTCGCCGTCCGGCCGGCCCTCGAGGGTCAGCGGACGGCCCGTCGCCTCCAGGTAGCGGTTCAGGTCCTCGTAGGTCAGCGTCGCCACCTCGCGGGTGCGCTCGAGGTAGACGACGTCGACGTCCTGGGTGATCAGGTCGTGGAAGGGGACGTGGACGCCGGTCAGCTCGGAGTCCACCTGCTCGATGCGCAGCGGGCCGGCGCGCAGGTCCTCGACGAGGATGTCGACGCGCTCGTACCGCCCGCCGAGCAGCTGCGGCAGGAAGAAGGTGCCGTGCACCTCCACCTCCGGCCGGGTGAGGACGCCGGTGGTGAGCTGGACGTTGCGCGCCAGCAGCCCCTCCGCAGCCCAGCGGGCCAGCCGGTCGGTGCCCCACAGGACCAGCAGCACGCCCACGGCGACGCTCGCGGCCAGGAGCAGCGTCGACCGGCGCGGCCACCGCCACCCCCGACCTCCCGTCGCGGTGCTCATCGCCCTGCGGCCTCCAGCTTCTGCTCGTCCACGCGGCGGCCGGCGGGGGAGCGCGCCGCGGTGACGGCGGTGTCGCGCAGCTCCTCCCGGGAGATGGCCTCGGTGTGGATGCGGCGGCTGGGCCAGCTGGCCCATCGGCCCAGCAGGGTGAGCAGGGCGGGGGTGAGCACCGGCCGCACGAGGAAGGTGTCGATGAGCAGGCCGACGCTCATCGTGAACGCGACCTGCCGGAAGGTGTCGAGCGGGATGATGGCCACCATCGCGAACGTCGTCGCGAGGATCACCCCGGCGGCGCTGATCGCCCGCGCCGTGGCCGGCATGGCGAAGGAGATCGCCTTGCTCAGCGGCATCCGGTTCGCGGCCTCCCAGATGGAGCCGACCGCGAAGACGTTGTAGTCCGACCCCAGGGCCAGCAGCAGCACGGCGGTGGCGAACGGGGCGTAGAAGGTCAGCCCCGGGTCGTCGAGCCACCCCTGGAACACCAGGACGGTGAGCCCCATCGCGGCCGCCACGCCCAGGGCGCTGGTGAAGAGCAGGGCGATCGGGGCGACGAGCGCGCGCAGGTAGAAGACCAGCACGAGCAGCACCACGACGAGCGCGGCCAGCAGCGTGTAGCGCAGGTTCTCGCGGGTGATCTCGGCGAGCTCGCCGGCGATCGCGGTCTGCCCGGTGACCAGCACCTCGGCGTCCCCGAGGCCGGCGTCGGCGAGCAGCGGGTCCAGCCGCTCCTCGATGCGCTGCAGGTCCTCGATCGCCTGCGCGGCCAGCGGGTCGCTGTCGAGGACGACGACGAAGCGCGCGGCGTCGCCGTCGGCGGAGAAGACCACGCCGTAGGTGTCGGGCAGCGGGTTCTGCGCCGGCCCGAGCACGGTGGCCACCCCCGGCTGAGCGGCGAGCGCGTTCTGCAGGGACTCCAGCGCGGCGCGGTCCTGGGCGATGCCGGGGCGTTCCAGCACGATCTCCGTGGGCGCCACGACTCCCCGCACCCCGGCATCCTCCAGGACCGCGGCACCCCGGCTGACCGGGTCGTCCTCGGGCAGGCCGCCGGTGAACGACAGGTCCAGGCGCAGCGAGCCGAGCGGCAGGGCGGCCACGACGAGGACGGCACACCCGAGCAGGGCCGCCACCGCCGCGCCGCGCCGGCTGACCACGATGCGCACCAGCGGGCCGGCGCCGCGGGCCGAGGGTGCCCGCCGGCGCCGCTCGGCGCCGGGGACGAACAGCCACCGCCCGAGGATGGCGAGCAGCGCCGGCACGAGGGTCAGGGAGACGACGACCCCGATGACCACGGTCAGCGACAGGGCCGGCCCGAAGGCGCGGAACAACTCGTAGTCCGCCGCCAGCAGCGCCGCCGTCCCCGCCGCGACGGTGATGCCGGCCGCGGCCACGATCGGCCCCTCGACGGCCACGGCGGCGCGGGCGGCCTCGAGGCGGGGCAGGCCGCGGTCGAGCTCGCGGCGCAGCCCGGAGAAGAAGAGCACGCAGTAGTCGGTGATCACGCCGATGAGGAGCGCGGCGATCAGCGGCTGCACCTGGTCGGGCAGGGAGAAGCCGAACGCCGCGGCCAGCACCCCGAGGCTCCGGATGGCGACCAGGTAGCCGAGCCCGGCGGTGAAGAGCACCACGAACGGGGCGACGACCGACCGGAAGACCAGCCCCACGACGACGGCGATCAGCACGAGCGTGGCGACCTCGAACACGTGGATCCGCGACTGCAGGTAGGACACCTGCTGGATCTGGGCCGGGACGACGCCGGTCACGTAGGTCTGCACGCCGGGCTGGTTCTCGAAGTGCGCGGCGTACTGGCGGGCGAGCGCCGTCGTCTGGGACAAGGAGGTGAACGGCGTGACGTAGAGGTAGGTGACCGCGGTGTCCGGGGTGCCGGTCGGGATGGGTACGGCCGCGGCGATGTGCCCGCGTTCCCGGGGCACGGTGCCCTCGAGGTAGGCCTGGGTGAACGAGAACGCCCACAGCGCCACGTCAGCGCGGGTCAGGACGCTCAGGCCGCCCGGGTCGTGCACCACCACCGAGGTGTCGGACAGCACCGGGAGCCGGAACAGCTGCAGGCTGCGCTGCTGCGCCTCGACGACGGGGCTGTCCGACGGGACCAGCGAGCCGATGCCCCCGCCGCCGCTGCTGCTCGCCATCGGCAGGGCGGCCGACACCCAGACGGTGGCGAGGATCCACCCCACGATGACGAACCAGCGGGCCTTGACGACGGCGGCGCGGTAGGCGCGGGCGAGCAGGCGGAGGGGCCCGGGGGCACGCGCGGCAGGCCGTCCGCCGGGTCTCATGCCGGCGGCGGGGGAGTCGTCGTCGGACCGCGCACCTGGCCCTCCAGCCTGGCCCAATCCCCGGTTGGCACCGCAGCCGCAGGGTAACCGGGGGCGGACGGGCCTGCCCGGCGAGCGGAGGGTCGACCATGGCCGAGTCCGGCACGAGGTCACCGGAGCCCCACGAGGGGTGGCGGCGCGCGCTGCGCTGGTGGGGGCGGGCCGGCGCCTTCCTGGCCGGGCTGTTCCTCGGCGCGGTGCTGGTCGGGTTGCTCAGCGGGGGCACCGTCGTCGTCGCCAACCCCGTGCCGCTGGACCGGGACGTCGCCGACCCGCTCGGCGCCGACGGCGGCGACGCGGAGGGTGGCGCGACCGGCCGGGTGACGATCGACGAGGACTGCCTGCGGGCGGTCAACGCGGCGCAGGACGTCGCGCAGCTCGTCGACGAGATGGGGGAGGCGATCGCCGCCCTCAACGCGGCGCGGATGGACGAGGTCGTGCGGCGGCTGCAGCCCCTGCAGCGGCGCCTGCAGGCCAGCCTGGAGTCCTGCGAGGTGCGGGCAGGGGCGGGCGGCGGCCCGTCCGGGGTCGAGCCCACCCCGTCGTCGCCGTTTCCGGGTCCACCCGCGCCGGCGAGCCCGTCGGCGACCGACTGACCGGCGCCGCCGCGGCGGGCACGGGGCCCCGGCCGCGGGCGCCGTAGGCTGGTCTCCCGTGAGTCTCACCATCGGGATCGTCGGCCTGCCCAACGTCGGCAAGTCGACGCTCTTCAACGCCCTGACCAAGAACGACGTCCTCGCGGCGAACTACCCGTTCGCGACGATCGAGCCCAACGTCGGCGTGGTGGGCGTGCCCGACCCGCGGCTGGAGAAGCTGGCGGAGATCTTCGGCAGCCAGAAGATCATCCCGGCGACGGTCTCGTTCGTCGACATCGCCGGCATCGTCCGCGGCGCGAGCGAGGGCCAGGGCCTGGGCAACAAGTTCCTGGCCAACATCCGCGAGAGCGACGCGATCTGCCAGGTCATCCGCGTCTTCACCGACCCGGACGTGGTGCACGTCGAGGGCAAGGTCAGCCCGGCCGACGACATCGAGACGATCAACACCGAGCTGGTGCTGGCCGACATGCAGACGCTGGAGAAGGCGGTCCCGCGGTTGGAGAAGGAAGCCAAGAAGGACAAGGAGCGCGCCGCGCTGCTCGCCGCCGCCCAGGAGGCGCAGAAGGTGCTCGACGAGGGGAAGACCCTCTTCGCCGCCGGGGTGGACCCCGAGCCGCTGCGCGAGCTGACGCTGCTCACGACCAAGCCGTTCCTCTACGTCTTCAACGTCGACGCCGACGAGCTGGCCAACGGCGACATGCTCGACGAGCTGCGCGCGCTGGTGGCCCCGGCCGAGGCGATCTTCCTCGACGCGCAGACCGAGTCGGAGCTCATCGAGCTGCCCGCCGAGGAGGCCGCCGAGCTGCTGGAGTCGATCGGGCAGAACGAGCCGGGCCTCGACCAGCTCGCCAAGGTCGGCTTCCGCACCCTCGGGCTGCAGACCTACCTGACGGCCGGGCCGAAGGAGGCGCGCGCGTGGACCATCCCGGTCGGCGCCACCGCCCCGCAGGCCGCCGGCGTCATCCACACCGACTTCCAGCGCGGCTTCATCAAGGCCGAGATCGTCAGCTACGACCAGCTGGTCGAGGCCGGTTCCATGGCCGAGGCCAAGTCCAAGGGCTGGGTGCGCATGGAGGGCAAGGACTACGTCATGGCCGACGGCGACGTCGTGGAGTTCCGCTTCAACGTGTGAGCGCGGGCCGGGCGGAACAGGGGCTACAGGAGCAGCGTTCTGCTGTCGATGTCCCTGGTGGCCCGGAGCTGCCGGGGCGGCACACGACCGAGGAGACCTGATGGACTACCTGCGACAGCTGCAGGCGGAGCGGCCGCTGCTCTTCGGGCTGCTGCTCCTGGTGGGCTTCGTGGTCGCGTTCCAGATCGCGATCTTCGTCATCCAGCTGGTCGTGGGCCCGTTCGGCCTGCCGGGCTGGGCGCCCATCGTGATCCTCGTGGGCGGCCTGGTCCTCATCGCCCGCCGGCAGAACCGGTAGCCCCTCCGTCCGTCAGGACGTTGAGCCGCGCCGCCTGCCGGGTCAGGTGGTCGCGCTCGGGGATGTTGAGCGCGGCATGCGCCGCCTCGGCGTAGAGCCGCGCCGCGGTCGCGACGTCGCCGTCCTTCTCGTGCAGGTACGCCGCGACGGCGGTGTACCGGGGGAGCGACGGGTCCAACCCGTTCATCGCGGCCAGCCCGGCCCGCGCACCGTCGGCCTCGCCGACCGCGACGGCGCGATTGAGTCGGGTGACCGGGCTGCCGGTGACCCGCACCAGCTCGTCGTACCACTCCACGATCTGCACCCAGTCGGTCTCCTCCGCGGTGCGCGCGTCGGCGTGCAGCGCGGCGATCGCGGCCTGCGCCTGGAACTCGCCGAGCCGGTCGCGCGCCAGCGCAGCCTGGAGCACCTCGACCCCCTCCGCGATCAGCGCGGTGTCCCACGCGCCGCGGTCCTGCTCGGCCAGCGGGACCAGGCTCCCGTCGGAGCGGAGCCGGGCGGGGCGCCGCGCGTGGTGCAGCAGCATCAGCGCGAGCAGCCCGGCCACCTCGGGGTGGTCGCTGACCGCCGCGAGCTGCCGGGTGAGCCGGATCGCCTCCGCCGCGAGGTCGACGTCGCCGGAGTAGCCCTCGTTGAAGACGAGGTAGAGCACCCGCAGCACGGTGGCGATGTCCCCGGGCCGGTCGAACCGGACGCCCGACACCGTCCGCTTGGCCCGGCTGATCCGCTGCGCCATCGTCGCCTCGGGCACGAGGTAGGCCTGGGCGATCTGCCGCGTGGTCAGCCCGCCGATCGCGCGCAGCGTGAGCGCCACCGCCGAGGCCGGCGTCAGCGACGGGTGCGCGCACAGGAAGTACAGCCGCAGCGAGTCGTCGGCCTCCTGCCCCGGCCCGGGCGCGGGCTCGGCCTCCACCCGCTCCTCGCGCCGCCGCCGGGAGGCCTCGGCCCGCGTGGCGTCGAGGAACTTGCGCCACGCCACCGTGACCAGCCAGCCCTGCGGGTCGCGCGGTGGCTCCTCGGGCCACACCCGCACGGCCTCGACCAGGGCCTCCTGGACCGCGTCCTCGGCCGCCGCGAAGTCGGCTCCGCGGCGGCCGAGGACCCTGATCACGGTGGGGACGACCGAGCGCAGCAGGGTCTCGTCCACCGTGCGGTCACTCGGTGATGGTCGGCGGCGCCGTCAGGAACGGGCGCAGCTCCAGCCACTCGTGGATCGGCCGGCCACTGGCTCCGGGAGCCGCGGACAGCTCGCCGGCCAGTTCCACCGCCCGCTCGTGGCTGTCGACGTCGATCACCATCCAGCCGGCGATCAGGTCCTTCGTCTCGGCGAACGGACCGTCGGTGACCGGCGGCCGGCCCTCGCCGTCGTAGCGCACCCACGTCCCCTCGGGGGCGAGCGCCTGCCCGTCCACGAACTCGCCGGTGCTCTCGAGCCGCGCGGCGAAGTCCTGCATGTACTGGACGTGGGCCGAGATCTCCTCCGGCGTCCACTTCTCCATGGGGACGTCGTTCACCGCCGCCGGGGCGCCGCGGTAGTGCTTGAGCAGCAGGTACTTGGCCATGGTGTTCTCCCTGGTGAGGTACGGCCCATCGTGGCCGTCGCACCCCGGGGACGGAACCGTCCGCGCCTTCTCGACACGGCCCGCGCGCATCTGGTGGGAAAAGTCAGACCCGGCCGCGGAGGATGCGGCGCCAGTACACCTGCGGCAGCCCGTAGCGGTCGAACAGCCACTGCCACCGGCGCGGCACGAACGGGTCCAGGAAGGGCACCGACGGCTGTGCCCGGTTGTCGCGGTCGACCTCGTCGAGCATCAGCTTGCGGCGGCTCACGGTGATCGGCATGACGGTGTAGCCGTTGTAGCGCTGCATCGACCGGCCCTTCTCGGCAGCCGCGATGTTCGTGCTCAGCGCGTGCACCTGCTTGCGCAGCGCGCCGCCGGAGGGTCGGGTGGCGAGGTCGGCGGCGTCGCCGAGACCCCACACCTGATCGTGACGACGGTGCTGCATCGTCTCGGGGTCGACGTCCACCAGGCCCGGTGCCTCGTCGGCGGCGAGCCCGGAGTCGGCGATCCACCGCGGTGCCCGGTAGTGCGGGACGGCGTGCGCGAAGGTGATGTCCTCCAGCACCCGCCGGCCGCCCGGCGAGCCGACCGTGATGGAGCGCAGGTCGCCGTCCACGCGCTCGATCCGTGCCTCGCGCAGCACCTCGACGCCGTAGCCGGCGAGCACCTCCTCGAGGTACCGGTCCGCCTCCGGGATCCTGGTCGCGGTCGCCTCCGGCAGCACGAGGCTGACCCGGACGTCCCCGAGCACCCCGGCGCGCTGCCAGTGGTCGCAGGCCATCAGCAGCGGCTTCAGCGCGGTCGGCCCGCAGGAGGCCGGCTCCGGCGGCACGGTGAAGACCGCCGACCCCGACCGCACCGATCGGATGGCCGGCCACACCAGCGGGGTGCTGCCCGGCACGTAGGAGGAGGCCGCCCACCCCTCGGCGTAGGCCTGCTGCAGCCCCGGCGTCGCGTCCCAGTCCTCCACCAGGCCCGGGCAGAGGACCAGCGTCGACCAGCGCAGCGTCCGGCCGCCGCGCGTGCGGACCGTGCGGGCGTCCGGGTCGACGGCCTCGACGGCGTCGCGGATCCAGGTGCACCCGTCCGGGACGACCTCGGCCATCGGGCGCTCCAGCTCGGCCATCGACGCCTCGCCGGCGGCGACGTAGTTCAGCAGCGGCTTGTACCGGTGCACCGGCTGCGGGGCCACCACGGTCACCTCGGTGAACCCGTCCCGGAGCAGCCGCGCCGCCAGCGAGATGCCGGCGTTGCCGCCACCGACGACGAGCACGTTCGTCCCTGCCACGTCCGCTCCCTGCTCTCAGGCCGCGGATCCTGTTCAGCGCCGCAGCTCGGACACCGCGTCGAGCCTGCCCAGTTTCTGCGGGTTCCGAACCGCGTACATGCGGCTGATCCGGCCGTCCTCGACGACGAACGCCACCGCCGTCTCGAACGGGCCACCCGGATCGAGCCGCGCGGCGACCGCGCCGTTGACCAGCGCGGTGGTCATCCGCACGTCGGGCGCGAACTCGGCGAAGCGGGCCAGCGCCGCCGCCACCTTCGCGCTGCCCACCAGCGGGCGCCGGGAGGCCGGTGCCAGCCCGCCGCCGTCGGCGACCACGACGACGTCGGGCGCGAGCACGTCGAGCAGCCCCTGCACGTCGCCCGCGGTCACCGCGGCGAGGAAGCGCTCCACGACCCGCTGCTGCTCGGCGCGGCCGACCGCCCGGCGCGGCCGCCGGGCCGCCACGTGCTCGCGCGCCCGGTGCGCGATCTGGCGGACCGCGGCGCTCGACCTGCCCACCGCCGCGGCGATCTCGTCGTAGGGGACGGCGAACACCTCGTGCAGCACCAGGACGGCGCGCTCCACCGGGCCCAGCGTCTCCAGGACGGTGAGCATCGCCAGGGACACGCTCTCGGCCAGCTCCACGTCGTCGGCGACGTCTGGGCTGGTCAGCAGCGGCTCCGGCAGCCACTCGCCGACGTACTCCTCCCGGCGTCGGGCGAGGGTGCGCAGCCGGTTGAGCGCCTGCCGGGTGACGATCCGCACCAGGTAGGCCCGCGGGTCGCGCACCGCCGAGCGCTCGACCGCGGCCCACCGCAGCCACGTCTCCTGCACCACGTCGTCGGCGTCGGCAGCGGAGCCGAGCAGTTCGTAGGCGACGGTGAACAGCAGGCTGCGGTGGGCCGTGAACGGGTCGTCGGTCATGCCGCGGTGCGGCCGTCCACCGGGCGGGCGGCCAGCGGCGGCAGCCCGCAGGAGGCGGAGAACTCCTCCGACCGGATGCCGAGCGCGACGTTCGCCCGGGCGCTGAGGTTCATCGCGGCGACCCGGGCGGTCAGCTCGACCAGCGCCGGGGCGCCCAGGTCGGCGAGCAGCGCGGCCGACAGCTCGTCGGTCACCGCCGGCGGGGTCGCGCTCATCGCCTCGGCGTACTCCATGACCCGCCGCTCCAGCGGCGTGAAGACGGCGGACTCCCGCCACCGGGGCACCTCGCGTGCCTTGGCGACGTCGAGACCGCGGTGGTGGGTCATGAAGTAGTGCAGGTCCAGGCAGAAGCCGCAGCCGATCGCGCCGGCCGCCGCCATGGACGCGTACGTCGCCAGGTCGCGGTCCAGCCGGTGCCAGGACTCGCTCTTCCGGCCCAGGGCCATGAGCGCGCGGAAGACCGCCGGGTGGTGCCACATCACGCCGATCGACTCCGGTACGCGGCCGAAGATCCGGCGGGTGACGGCCTTCACCAGGCCGCCCTGGACGCCGGTGACCTCGGTCGCGGGGATGCGGGTGCTGCTCGTCATGTCTCCTCCAGGTGTGCGGTGGTCTCGCCATGGAGACACCGGCCGCACCGTCGGCGTGACACCGCACGCGGCCACCTCGGAGAGCGGGAGCGGCGGCAGGGTTGCCCCCGGCGGAGCGGCTCGACGTCGCCCTCCTGCAGCCCACCCCGACAAGGCCTGCAGCGTGGCGCGCTCGACGTCATCGGGGCCGTTCCCCGGCTCGCTGCCGCACTCAGAAGGAGACGAGCATCCCGGCCGTCGTCGCCACCAGCGCGAAGCCGGCCAGCCGGAGCACCCGGATCCCGGTGCGCCGGACCGGCCCCTCCCCGAGCCGGGCCAGCAGCGCGCCGCCGGCCAGGGCGGCCGCGCCGGTGACCAGGGCGGCGACCTCCATGAGCCCCCACGGCGAGGCGGTGGCGCTGAGCCACCGGGTGGGCGGGGTGAACCCGAGCACCCAGCTGTAGGACGCCGCCCAGAACAGGAGGGCCAGGACGGCCAGCGCGAGCGCCGGCCGCCGCCACCGGTCGGCTG
Organism: Blastococcus sp. KM273128; assembly: GCF_021698975.1. GTDB lineage: Bacteria > Actinomycetota > Actinomycetes > Mycobacteriales > Geodermatophilaceae > Blastococcus. Next base: position 12,297 of record NZ_SSXA01000098.1, read on the forward strand.
CGGTGCGGGGAACGGTCGCGGTGGCGTCGGGCACGCGGCGGAGGGTAGGGGAGCGGCGCGCTGAGTGGTGGCCCCGCGAGCGCGCCGTGGTGGTCAGCCGGCGAGGCGGGCGCACTCCTCGCAGCGCGCCACCTGCCGCTGCGACGACCAGTCCTGCGCGGCGGTCGCGCGCACCAGCTGCCCGCAGAGGGAGGACTCCAGCCCGTCGACCACCGGCTTGGCCACGGCGTGCGCGACGTCGGCGGCCCGCGCGAACCCGTCGTCACCGGGCCGGACGTCGGGTCCGATCCACCCGACCCGGATACCGATCACGAAGAGGCTCGCCGTCATGGCGCCAGCGTGGGCACCCGAGGTGTCCGGCGGGTGACGCGGCACCGAACAGTCGGCGGCGATGCGGCGTCTCAGAGGGTGTTGGGTAACCGGCTGACTACTTCTGGTCCTTGAGGTCTTCGGCGAGGCGTCGAGCGGCCTCGGTCTCGATCGGGCCCTCGGGCTC
>NZ_SSXA01000099.1 GCF_021698975.1 Blastococcus sp. KM273128
GGACGGCGGCCCCGTGTGGGCCCCGCCGCGCGGCAGCCACCTGGTCCCGGGGCAGCTGGCCTGGGACGAGCTGGCCGTCGGGCACCACTGCCAGACGTGGTTGTGCTGGTCGGTGGAGCTGTGGCAGCCGACCTTGGTGAAGGTCGCCCGCCCGGGCTGGTCCCGGCCGCGCTGGACCAGGGCGCTGGGGCGGGAGGCGCGCGCCCTGCGGGCGGTGCGGCACCCGGTCTTCCCGAGGTTGCTGGGGGACGGCACCCGCACCGCGCTGCCGCACCTGGTCCTCGAGCACCTGGACGGCCCCGCGCTCGACGAGGTCGTCGGCGAGGACGGGCCGCTGCCCGCCCCCGACACGGCACGCCTGGGCGTGGCGCTGCTCTCGGCCCTGCGCGGCCTGCACGCGGCCGGCCACGCGCACCTGGACGTCTGCCCGGACAACGTGCTCCTCGTCGACCGCCGCGCGCGCCTGGTCGACCTGGGCGCCTCCCGCCCGCTCGGGCACGTGCTGCGCCGCGGGGAGGAGGTCGGCACCGACGGCTTCGTCGCCCCCGAGCTCGCCGCGGCGCGGGGCGGGCCGGTGACGGCGGCGATGGACGTCCACGGGGTCGGCGCGACGTTGCGTGCCGCCCTCGACCCGGGGAGCGGTGCCGGGCCCCTGGACGGCGTGCTGGACGCGCTCACCGACCCGGACCCCGGCGCCCGGCCGACGGTCGAGCAGGCGCTCATGCTGCTCGTCCGGCGCACCGGGCGGGGGGCGGACCGTGCGTGGCCGCGCTGGGCCGACCGCGAGCTCGCCCCCGCCGCACCCCGCCGCCGAACGCCGCGCCGCCTCGCGGCCCAGGTCCGGACGGGCGTCGGGGGCGACGAACGCCTGGCGGCCGGCGGGTGACCGCCACGAGCTCGTCGCCCCCGAGCGGGGCTCCGGGGGTCCGCCGGGCCGTCAGAAGGGGAACTGCCGGCGCGTGTGCTGGACGCTGATCCAGTGGTCGGTGGTGAACTCCTCGATCGCCCACTCGCCGCCGAACCGGCCCAGCCCCGACTCCTTCTCGCCGCCGAACGCGGTGTTGTTCTCGTCGTTGAGCGGTGAGTCGTTGACGTGGGTCATCCCGGCCTCCACCTGCAGCGCGAAGTTGACGCCGCGCAGCGTGTCCCGGGTGAAGACGGCGCTGGAGAGCCCGTACTCGGTGTCGTTGGCGATGGCGAGCGCGTCGGCCTCGTCACGGGCCCGGATGATCGTGGCGACCGGGCCGAACACCTCCTGCCGTGCGGTGGCGACGTCGTTGCTCCCCAGCAGCACGTGCGGGGGCAGCACGGAGCCGATCGGGCCGGTGGGGTCGCCACCCAGCAGCTGCTCGGCGCCGTCCTCCCGCGCCTGGGCCACCTTCTGCTGGATGCCCTCGAGCTGCTTGCCGTTGATGATGGGGCCGATCACGGTGTCGCCCTCGCGCGGATCGCCGGCCTTGAGCCCGCGCACCCGCTCGACGTAGCGGTCGACGAACTCGTCGTGCACCGCGGCGTCCACCACGATCCGGTTGGTGATCATGCAGACCTGGCCCTGGTGGAAGAACTTCCCGAAGACGGCGGCGTCGACGGCGTACCCCAGGTCGGCGTCGTCGAGGACGACCAGCGGGCCGTTGCCGCCCAGTTCCAGCGACAGCTTCTTCAGCCCGGCCTTCTCGGCGATCCCCTTGCCGACCGGCGTGGAGCCGGTGAAGGACACCACGCGCGGCGTGGGGTGGCTGACGATCGCGTCGCCGATGTCCCGGCCGGCGCCGATGACCACCGAGAGCAGGCCCGGGGGCAGCCCGGCCTCCTCGTACACCTTGGCCAGCAGCAGGCCGCCGGTGACCGGGGTGTCACCGGCGGGCTTCAGGACGACGGCGTTGCCCAGCGCCAGGGCGGGGGCCACCGAGCGGTTGGACAGGTGCATCGGGACGTTCCACGGGCTGATCACCGCGACCACGCCCACCGGGCGCCGGTAGACGCGGCTCTCCTTGCCCTCGATGTCCGCGGGGAGGATCCGGCCCTCGACGCGGTACGGGTAGGACGACGCCTCGTGGAAGTCGCGCAGGGTGATCGCGAACTCGAACTCGGCCGCCGGGGCGGCGGCACCGCTCTCGCGGATGTGCCACTCGACGATCTCGTCCTTGCGGGCCTCCATGATGCGGGCCGCGCGGCGCATGACGTCGGCGCGGTCGCTGGGCAGCCGGGCGGCCCACTCCCGCTGCGCCTCCTTCGCGGTCGCGTAGGCCTCGTCGAGGTCGTCGGCGTCCGCGAGCGGGATCTCGGTCAGCGTCTCGCCGGTGTAGGGGTCGGTGTCGGTGGCTGTCTTGCCGGCCCGCCCGGCCCGCCAGCCGCCGCCGATGGGCATCCGGTCGAAGCCGTCGTAGCGCTCGGGTGCGGGAGTGTCGGAAGCCATGGGTGCGGCCCTACCCGGTCGTCCGCAACGGACACGTCGCGGCGCGGTCAGCCCGTCGCGGGCCCGGCGAGGAGCACGGGGACCGGGGAGTGCCGGGTGACGTGCTCGGCCACGCTGCCGAGCACCCGGTGCGACAGGCCCCGGCCCCTCCGGCCCACGACGACGACGTCGGCACCCTCCTGCGCCGCGACGTCGAGCAGCGCGGACGCCGGCCGGCCGCTCACGATCTCGACCACCGGGCGCTGGCCGGTGAACCAGCCGGCCCGCTCGGCCAGCAGCGCGCGGCACCGGTCCCGCTCGGCGGCGTCCTGGAACTCGACGACGTCGGGGTCGACGGCCGTCACCAGCACCACCCGCGAAGCCGCGACGTCGAAGAGCCGCACCGCGTCGCGCAGGGCCCGGTCGGACTCCGCGGAGCCGTCGACGCCCGCGACCAGCGTGACCGCGCTCGCGTCCCCCGGCATCTCGTCGTCGGTCACGGGCGTGCGCTCGACCACCCGGTCCTGGCTCCGGGCGCGCTCGAGCGCCATCGGCACGAAGAGCGGGCCCAGCACCGCGCCGAGGAAGTACCACTGCGGCGCCCGGAAGCCGCGACGGCCGAGGAAGAGGGCGGCCCCGAAGCCGGTGGCGACCCAGATGACCAGGACGAGGGCGACGAAGACGGACGTCGGCACGGCGGTACCTCCCGTGGCTCGCGGGGGCACCATCGCCGCGCCCCTCACCCGGCTGACGCCCGGCGGACCCCTCCGGTTCCCGGTTGGCGGGCACCTAGACTCGGCCGACGTGCCCCGCGAACCGATGATCGCCCCGAGCCTGCTCTCCGCGGACTTCGCCCGGCTGGCCGACGAGGTGGCGCGCGTGGCCGACGCGGACTGGCTGCACGTCGACGTCATGGACGCCCACTTCGTCCCGAACCTGACCCTGGGGCTGCCGGTGGTCGAGGCGATCCAGCGGGTCAGCCCGGTGCCGCTGGACTGCCACCTGATGATCGAGGACCCCGAGCGCTGGGCGCCCGGGTACGCCGAGGCGGGCGCCCGCAACGTGACCGTGCACGCCGAGGCCTGCCGCGACGCCCGCGCCGTCGCCCGGCACATCCGGGCCGCCGGGGCGCTCGCCGGGCTGGCGATCAAGCCGGGCACGCCGCTGGAGGGGCACCTCGACGTGCTGCGGGACTTCGACACGCTGCTGGTGATGAGCGTCGAACCCGGCTTCGGCGGCCAGTCGTTCATCGCCGACGTGCTGCCCAAGGTGCAGGAGGCCCGCCGCCTGGTCGACAGCGGTGAGCTCACCCTCCTGGTCGAGATCGACGGCGGCATCAACGCCGACACCATCGAGCAGGCCGCCGAGGCCGGCGTCGACATGTTCGTCGCGGGGTCGGCCGTCTACGGCGCCGACGACCCGGCGAAGGCGATCGCCGCGCTGCGCGCGCGGGCAGCCGCCGCGATGCGCGAATGACCCCGTCCCCGCACGAGGCCGCCGCCATGGCCCGGGCGCGCGACCTCGCCGCCGCCGTCCTCGGGACCACCAGCCCCAACCCCGCGGTGGGCGCGGTGGTCCTCGACGCCGACGGCGTGATCGCCGGCGAGGGGGCCACGCGCCCGCCCGGCGGCCCGCACGCCGAGGTCGTCGCCCTGGCGCAGGCCGGGGAGCGGGCCCGCGGCGGCACCGCCGTCGTCACCCTGGAGCCGTGCGCGCACACCGGTCGGACCGGCCCGTGCGCCGACGCGCTGCTCGCCGCCGGCATCTCGCGGGTCCTCGTCGCCGTGCCCGAGCCCACCGAGCTGGCCGGCGGGGGAGCCGAGCGCCTGCGGGCGGCCGGTGTCGACGTCGTCCTGGGCGTGGAGCAGGATGCCGCCGAGCGCGGCGCGCTGGCCGGCTGGCTCACCGGCGTCCGCGAGCAGCGCCCGTACGTGATCTGGAAGGTCGCCGCCACGCTCGACGGGCGGGTCGCCGCGGCCGACGGCAGCAGCCGCTGGATCACCGGGCCCGAGGCGCGCGCCGAGGTGCACCGGCTGCGGGCCGGCTGCGACGCCGTCGTCGTCGGCTCCGGCACCGCGCTCGCCGACGACCCGCAGCTGACCGTGCGCGACGCCGACGGCCGGGACGCGGACCGGCAGCCGCTGCGCGTCGTCGTCGACCGCCGGGACCGCCTGCCCGCGACCGCCCGCGTGCTGGACGACGCCGCCCCCACCCTGGTCAGCCGCGCCGGTACCCCCGCGGAGCTCCTCGCCGAGCTCTTCGCGCGCGACGTGCGCCGCGTGCTGCTCGAGGGCGGACCCACGCTCGCCGCCGCCTTCCTCCGGGACGGGCTGGTCGACGAGGCCGTCGTCCACCTCGCCCCCAAGCTGCTGGGCGCCGGACGGTCCCTCGTGGACGACCTGGGAATCACCGGCATCGGCTCGGCGCTGTCCCTCTCGGTCGCCGGTCTCACCCCCCTGGGCGGGGACGTGCAGATCCGGCTGCACCCCACCCGGCACACTGGTGGGAGCACCCGCACCGGCGGGGACGACGTCGACGGAGGGAGCTGAGGTGTTCACCGGCATCGTCGAGGAGGTGGGCACCCTGGCCGCCCGGGAGGACCAGGGCGACTCCGCCGTCCTGCGCATCCGCGCCCGCACCGTGCTCACCGACGTCTCCCTCGGTGACTCGATCGCGGTCAACGGGGTGTGCCTCACCGTCACGGGCGTGCAGCCCGGTGAGGACGGCAGCGGCGTGTGGACCACCGACGTGATGGCCGAGACGCTGCGCCGCAGCAGCCTCGGCGCCGTCGCCGACGGCGAGCCGGTCAACCTCGAGCGCGCGGTCGCCCCGCACACCCGCATGGGCGGGCACATCGTCCAGGGCCACGTCGACGGCGTCGGCCGGATCGCCTCGCGCACCCCCGCCGAGCACTGGGAGGTCGTGCGGATCGCCCTCCCGGCCGACCTCGCGCGCTACGTCGTCGAGAAGGGCTCCATCGCGGTCGACGGCGTCTCGCTGACCGTGAGCGCCGTCAGCGACGCCGCCGACCCCGAGCCCTGGTTCGAGGTCAGCCTCATCCCCACCACCCTCCGCGAGACCACGCTCGGCGCGCGCGCCCCGGGGGAGCCCGTCAACCTGGAGGTCGACGTGATCGCCAAGTACGTGGAACGCCTGCTGGGAGCACGCGCATGAGCGAGCCGCGCACCCGGCTGGACTCCATCGAGAGCGCCATCGCCGCGATCAAGGACGGCCGCCCGGTCGTCGTCGTCGACGACGAGGACCGCGAGAACGAGGGCGACCTCATCTTCGCCGCCGAGCTGGCCACGCCCGAGCTCGTCGCGTTCATGGTCCGCTACACCTCCGGCTACGTCTGCGTGGCCGTGACCGAGGCCGACGCCGACCGGCTGGACCTGCCGCCCATGCACCGGGTGAACCAGGACCGCCTCGGCACCGCCTACACGGTCACCGTCGACGCGCGGGAGGGCGTCACCACCGGCATCTCGGCGGCCGACCGCGCGCACACCATCCGCACCCTGGCCGCCGCCGACACCACCTCGGCCGACCTGGCCCGCCCCGGCCACGTCGTCCCGCTGCGCGCCCGCGACGGCGGCGTGCTGCGCCGCCCCGGCCACACCGAGGCCGCCGTCGACCTGGCGCTGCTGGCCGGCCTGCGCCCGTCCGGCGTGCTGTGCGAGATCGTCAGTGAGAAGGACCCGGTCGGCATGGCCCGCGGCGAGGAGCTGCGGGTCTTCGCCGACGAGCACGACCTGGCGATGGTCTCCATCGCCGACCTGATCGCCTACCGCAAGCGCTTCGACAAGCTGGTGGAGCGGATGGCCGAGGCGATCGTCCCGCTGGCCCCGGGCACCTTCACCGCCGTCGGCTACCGCAGCTCCTACGACGACCGCGAGCACGTGGCGTTCGTCTACGGCGAGATCGGCGACGGCGAGGACGTCCTGGTCCGCGTGCACTCCGAGTGCCTCACCGGCGACGTCTTCGGCTCGCTGCGCTGCGACTGCGGGCCGCAGCTGCAGGCCGCCCTGGCCGCCGTCGCCCAGGAGGGCCGCGGCGTCGTCCTGTACATCCGCGGGCACGAGGGCCGGGGGATCGGCCTGCTGCACAAGCTGCAGGCCTACCAGCTCCAGGACATGGGCGCCGACACCGTCGACGCCAACCTCGACCTCGGGCTCCCCGCCGACGCCCGGGACTACGGCACCGGCGCGCAGATCCTCGTCGACCTCGGCATCCGCACGATGCGCTTGCTGACGAACAACCCGGCCAAGCGCGCCGGGCTGGAGGGCTACGGCCTGCGGGTCCTGGGCCGGGTGTCGCTGCCCAGCCACGTCACCGCGGAGAACCTCGGTTACCTGCGCACCAAGCGCGACCGCATGGGCCACCTGCTCGACATCATCGAGCCCGAGACCGAGTCCGGGCCGGCCGACGCCCCGGGCGCCACGACCGTGCCGGGCACCGACGTCCCGCTCGGCCAGGACGAGCAGCCCGCATGAGCGGCACCGGAGCACCCGAGGCGGCGCCCGTCGACGCCACCGGCCTGACGCTCGGCGTCGTCGCCACCACCTGGCACGCCGAGATCACCGGGGCGCTGCTGGACCGCGCGGTCGCCGCCGCCGCCGCCTGCGGCATCGCCGCCCCCACCGTCGTCCGGGTGCCCGGCGCGGTGGAGCTGCCGGTCGTCGCCCAGGCCCTCGCCGAGCGGCACGACGCGGTCGTGGCCCTGGGCGTGGTCGTGCGCGGCGGGACCCCGCACTTCGAGTACGTGTGCGACGCGGTCACCGCGGGGCTGACCCGCGTGGCCCTGGACGCCGGCAAGCCCGTGGGCAACGGCGTCCTCACCACCAACGACGAGCAGCAGGCCCGCGACCGGGCCGGGCTGCCCGGCTCGGCCGAGGACAAGGGCTGGGAGGCCACCCTCGCCGCCCTGCAGACCGCCCTCGTGCTCCGCGAGCTGCGCACCCCCCAGCGGCAGACCGGGTTCTCCGCCACCCCCGTCGGCCAGGAGGCCCGCGCGTGAAGACCTTCGACAGCCTGTTCGCCGAGCTCACCGCGAAGGTGGCGGCCGGGGACGCCGCCTCCGGCACCGTCGCCGCGGTGCGGGACGGCGTGCACGCGGCCGGCAAGAAGGTCGTCGAGGAGGCCGCCGAGTCCTGGATGGCCGCCGAGCACGAGGGCGAGGAGCGCACCGCCGAGGAGATCAGCCAGCTCCTCTACCGGGTGCAGGTCCTCATGCTGGCCCGGGGCCTCACCCTCGACGACGTCTACTCTCACCTCTGAAGAAGGACCCTCGGGCCCCCCACGACACGCTCCGCGCGCCGCGGGTCCCTGCCCGAGGGCCGGTTCCATCACGTCACCTGGGAGACCTCGAGTGCTGCGCGTCGCTGTGCCGAACAAGGGTGTGCTGAGCGAGCCGGCGGCGGAGATGCTCGCGGAGAGCGGGTACCGCCAGCGGCGCAGCGCCAAGGACCTCGCCGTCTACGACCCGGACAACGACACCGAGTTCTTCTACCTGCGCCCGCGCGACATCGCCGTCTACGTCGCCGCCGGCACCCTGGACGTCGGCATCACCGGCCGGGACATGCTGCTGGAGACCGCCCCGGCCGACGGCGAGGGCCCCAGCGCCGTGGAGGTCATGCCGCTGGGCTTCGGCCGCTCCTCGTTCCGCTTCGCCACCCCGGTGGAGTCGGAGATCCGCGACGTCGAGCAGCTCGCCGGCAAGCGCATCGCCACCGCCTACCCGGTGCTGCTGCGCCGCTACCTCGACGAGCAGGGGCTCAAGGCCGACGTCGTCAAGCTCGACGGCGCGGTCGAGACCGCCTGCCGCCTCGGCGTCGCCGACGCGGTGTGCGACGTGGTCGAGACCGGGACGACGCTGCGCGCCGCCGGGCTGCACATCATCGGGGAGCCCGTGCTCAGCAGCGAGGCGATCCTGGTCCGCCGCCAGGGGGCGGAGGAGATCCCCGCGGTGGCGCAGCTGCGCCGGCGGCTGCGCGGCGTGCTGGTCGCCCGGCAGTACGTGATGCTGGACTACGACTGCCCGAACGAACTGCTGGACCGGGCCACCGCGGTCACCCCGGGCATCGAAGGGCCGACGGTCAGCCCGCTGCAGACGCCCGGCTGGTCGGCCGTGCGCGCGATGATCGCCCGGAACGACACCAACCGGGTCATGGACGAGCTCTGGGAGCTCGGCGCCCGCGCGATCCTGGTGACCAGCATCCACGCCTCCCGCATCTGATGAAGGGGGCCGTGGCGCTGCTGCTCCTGGCCGGCGTGCTGCTCGCCGGCTGCGCCACCGGCCCGGGCGGCGCCGGTGGCACCGCAGCGGACCGTTCCGCGGCGACGGGCGTCGCGCAGGCCGACGACGACCTGATCGTCGAGGTGGACCGCGGGAACGGCACCCCCCCGGAGACGTGGACCCTGACCTGCGCGGCCGGCGCGGGCGGCACCCACCCGCGGGCCGAGGAGGCATGCGCCCACCTGGCCGGCATGGCGGCGCCGTTCGCCCCGCTGCCCGACGACCTGGTCTGCACCGAGCAGTACGGCGGCCCGCAGACCGCCCACGTCACCGGGCGCTGGAACGGGGAGCCGGTCGACCTGCAGCTGTCCCGCGTCGACGGCTGCCGCATCTCCCAGTGGGACTCCCTGGGCCCGCTGCTGCCCGTCCCGGTGGGGGAGCAGCCGCTGCCGCCGCTGGGCTGACCGCGGCGACCCCGGCTCAGCGCACGCGGGCGGTGCGGTCCACCAGGTCGATGGCCGTGCACAGGCCCAGCGCCATGGCCCGCCCGCTGGTGGCGCCGGTGGCCAGCAGCCGCGCGATCGCCGGGGCCAGCGGCCGCTCGCCGACCAGCCCGCGCAGGACCGCCGCGTACTCACCGCTGACCTGCCCGGCGGCCGCGTGCCGCAGGAGCGCCCGGGACAGCTCGGTGGTGCGGCCCCCGGCCATCGAGCACACGCCGGACGCGAAGCGCTGCGCCGCGGGGTGGCCGAGGAGCACCAGCCCGGCGATCGTGCCGGCCACGACGTCATCACCGGCCGGTGTGAGGCCCGGCCCCAGGCCGATCAGCCGGGTCGCGGTGCGCAGCGCCGCCTCCAGGTCGGCCCGGCGCACCGCGCCGCGGAGCGCCGCCAGCGGCCCCCCGGGACCGGTGGGCAGGCCGGGCAGCGTGAAGGAGCTGTGCGGCACGCCCTCGCCGTAGAGGGCGTTGCGCAGCTGGCGGACGCCCTCGGGCAGCAACGCCGGGCGTCCACCGGGCAGCCGCGGGCGGGGGTCCCACCAGGCGGAGGCGCTGACGGCCAGGTCGCCGACGACGACCCGCCCGCCACCCACCTCGGCGGGAGCCCCCGTGGGCACACCGACCAGCGGCCGCCCGTTGCTCGGGCGGAAGAGGACGCAGCCCAGCGGCAGCCGGGCGGCGTCGCTGGTGAGCAGGCCGACGACCTCACCGCCCCCGCGCTCGCCGAGCACCTGGACGTACACCGCGGCCGGCACGCTGAGCAGCACGCGCGCCGGCCGGACGGGGCCGCGCAGCACGTCGGCCACCGCGGTGCTCGCTGCGGCGGGCACCGCCCCGGGCGTGGCGACCACCGGGGCCGGGCGGGTGCCGGGGCGCGCAGAGTCGCGGGGCAAGGGGATCGCCGGCGCCCCCATCCGCGCGGTGCGGCCGCGCCGGGTGAGGTGGTCGGTCGAGCCGCTCCGGACCTCGGTGTCGTCGATCGCGCGCATGGGACGCCTCCACCCGTCGGGACACGGAGGCCGGTGGGTCGGCGCTCCGCCCTCGCCCACCCGCTCCCGGGGACGGTGCGCGGGCCGCCGGCGGGGCCGCCTACCATCACCGGGAAGGTGGAACGAGGTCGAACCTAAGCGGCGCGTCGCACGCCCTCTTATGGCGGATGTCGCCAAGAATGGGGTCCGGCGTCCGGGGACACCTGACAGGCTCCTGCCGTGTGGCACCCTGGATGACGACTGGAAGGGGATGCCTTGTGACCCAGAGTGATGCGTCGCTCAGGTCGTCCACCCACGGTAATGGAACCACCCCGTTCCGTCGCAACTGGGCGGTCGCCGAGTCGCCCCCCTCCGACCGGCGTGACGAGCGCGCGAGCTGGCAGCAGCGCATGGGGCTCACCGTCGAGGACGCCCTCGCTCTCCCGGTCCTCTCCGGGACCTCCGTCACCGGCGGGGCCGCGGGGCTGGGCCGCGTGGTCCGCCACATGGTCGTCGACGACCCCGCCGAGCCGCTGGCCGCGGCCGGCCCCGACGTCCTCGTCGTCCTCGGGGCGCGGCTGCCCCCGGCCGACCCGGTGAGCTGCCGGGCCCTCGTGGAGCGGCTGGACGCCGTCGGCACCGCGGCGCTGGCCTACCGGCGGGTCGACGGGCCGCCGCCACTGCCCGCCGAGGTGCTCGCCGAGGCCGAGCGCCGCGGGCTCCCGGTCCTCGCGCTGCCGCCGGCGGCCCGCCTCGACGAGATCGTCTCCGGCGTCCTGGGCGCCGTCGTCGCCAAGCAGGGGGAGGCCCTGGCGCTCTCCTCCCGCATGAACGACGAGTTCACCGAGGTCGCGCTCACCGGGGGTGGCCTGGCCGAGGTGACCCAGCGCCTGGCCGTGATGCTCGAGGGCGCCGCCGTCCTCGGCCTGGGGCCCGACCGCGAGGTCGTCACCAGCGCCGGCCCGGCCGACGACGTCGCCGAGATCAGCGACTGGCTCTGGCTGCTGGACGCCGCCGCCGACGACGAGCTGGCCGCGATGGCGCCGTCGCTGCGCCTCTCGGGCGTCCGGGCCGACCAGACGGTGGTCACGCCCGCCGACCTCTCACCGGCCGACGGCATCCTGCTCGTCCCGGGGCACCACGAGCTCCCCGGCGGCATCGGCGAGTACGCCGTGGCGCCGATCATGGCCGGCGAGCAGCGGCACGGCTGGCTGGTCGCCGTGCACCGCACCGGCGCCATGATGCTCGGCGCCGGTGGCGTGCTGGAGCGGGCCGCGGTCATCGCCGCGCTCTCGGTGATCCGCCTGCAGGCGGTGCACTCGGTCGAGCTGCGCTTCCAGGGCGACCTGGTCCGCCGGCTGGTGGGTGGCTCGGTGGGCCACACGGAACGGGCGCTGGCCTACACCCGCTCGTTCGGCTGGCGCCTCGACGGACCGGTCGCGGTGCTGGTGACGGCGACGGAGACCATGGCCGACACCGCGTCGGACCCCACCCGCGCGCTCGACGTCCTGGACCGGCTGGCCGACGGCTGGCGCGCCGCCCTGGAGTCGGAGGTCGCGGGCGCGGCGGTGGCGGGGCTGGCCACCGAGATCGTGACGCTCCTGCCCCTGGACGGGCGCACCCCCGAGGAGCTCTCCGCGCTGGTGTCCGCGGTCAGCTCCCGCGTCAACGGGCGGCTGCGCCGGGTCGGCCGGGTGCTGGGGACCGGGATCGGCCGGCCCGCCGGATCGCTCTCCGAGCTCGCCGAGGCCCACCGCCAGGCCCAGCGCGCCCTCGGCGTGGGGCTGGAGATCCACGGCGTGGCGGCGGTCACCCACTTCGACCAGCTCGGGGTGTTCCGGCTGCTGTCGCTGATCCCCGACAGCACCGAGCTGCGGTCCTACGTCGACGAGGTGCTCGGCCCGCTGGCCGACGCCGTCGACCCCGACTCCGCCGACCTCCGGGAGACCCTGCGGGTGCTGCTGGAGACCAACCTCAACGTGGCGGAGTCGGCCCGGCGGCTGCACTTCCACTACAACACGATGCGGTACCGGATCGGCAAGCTGGAGCGCATCCTCGGGTCGTTCACCACGGACCCGACGCTGCGGCTGAACCTCCTGCTGGCGCTGCACGCCGCCCGCATGCGGGGCCTGGACCAGCCGGCCCGGCCCCCGCTGGACGGCGGCATCGGGCTGCCGGACGACGGCTTCGACGCCCTGCTCTGACCGACGAGCGGTCGTGCACCGACGCCGTCGCAGGCACCCGGTCGGAGCCGGGTGGCCTCGACATCCTGGTGGCCGGGGCGCCGGGGTCGTGCGGCTGGGCGCGATCGCGGGCGCCGACAGCGAGGACTGGCGCGCGGGGTGCGGTCGGGGGGCCGGCCTTCGGCGCCAGCCACGATCAGGGTCCCTGACCCCGGAGCGTCCTCCCTCACGGCGCACGGTGAGGGAGGACGCCCGACGATCAGGTCACCCGGAGTCAGGTGGTGGTCGCACCGCCTCGATGAGGGGTGGATGCGGTGGCGGTCACCAGGTCGACGTTGCGGGTGTTCTGGCGGGCGATCGCGGAGG
>NZ_SSXA01000100.1 GCF_021698975.1 Blastococcus sp. KM273128
GTCGCGACCCTGGCGGGGGCCGGGTTCGGGGTGTGGGCCAGCCGGCGCGCCGTCTCCCCGCTGGAGCAGGTCGCCGGCGCGGCCACCCGGATTGCCGGCGGCGAGCTCTCCACCCGCCTCCCGCCGACCGGCGACCCTGACCTGGTGGGCATCGTGGCGGCCTTCAACAGCATGGTCGACGCCCTCGCCGCCCGGATCGAGCGGGACGCCCGGTTCGTCGGCGACGTCAGCCACGAGCTGCGCAGCCCGCTCACCAGCCTCACCACGAGCGTCGAGGTGCTGGCCACCCGGCGCGAGGAGCTGCCGCCGCGCGCCCAGCAGGCGCTCGCGCTCGTGGAGGGCCAGGTGACGCGGCTGCGCGTCACCCTCGACGACCTGCTGGAGCTGGCCTGGATGGACGGCGCCGACCACGGGCCCGACGCCGTCCCGGTGCCGCTGGCCGCCCTCGTGCGGGAGGTGCTGGAGGGGACCGGCCGGCCGGTCGACCTGCTGGAGGCCGGACCCGGCGAGGGGACGACGGTGCTCGGGGACAAGTCGCGGCTCGAGCGGGCCGTGCGCAACCTGCTGGACAACGCCGACCGCTACGGGGGCGGGCCGGAGCGCGTGGCCGTCCGGCGCTGCGAGGGCTCGGTGCTCGTGACGGTGGACGACGCCGGGCCCGGGGTCGCCCCGCTGGACCGCGAGCGGATCTTCGAGCGCTTCGCCCGGGCCCCCGGCTCGGCCCGCCGCTCGCTGCCCGGCGCCGGGCTGGGGCTGGCGATCGTGGCCGAGACCGCCGCGCAGCACGGTGGCGCGGCCTGGTGCGAGGCGAGCCCGTGCGGCGGGGCGCGCTTCGTCCTGTCCCTGCCGGCGGCGGGGTCGTGACCCGGCTGCGCCGGCTCGGGGCCGGTGGCGTGCTGGGTGCCGTCCTCGCCGGGGTGGTCTCCTGCGGCGTGCCCAGCGGCTCGGGGCCGACGACGATCGCGCCGTCCGACGTGCCGTACGGGCTCGCCGCGCCGTCGCCGGCGCCGTCGGCCGCGCCGTCGGCGGTACCCGGCGAGGTGGGCTGGGCCTACCTGGTGGGCCCCGACGAGGCGCTCGTCCCCCGGGCCCGCGACAGCGGGAGCGGGTCGGTCGAGGACCGGCTGGCCGACCTGCTGACCGGCCTGGCCGCGGGGCCGACCGGTGAGGAGCGGGCCGAGGGGCTCTCCTCGGCGCTCCCGTCCGGGACGACGCTGGAGGTGTCCGGCATCGACGGCGGCACGGCCACGATCGACCTCGCGGGCGTCTCGCCGCTGTCCTCCGGCCGGCGGGCGGTGGCCCAGATCGTGCTCACCGCGGCGAGCCTGCCGGGCGTCGACGCGGTCCTGCTCACCAGCGACGGCGAGCCGGTGGAGGCGCCGCTGCCCTCCGGGGCGCTCACGGACGAGCCCCTGCTCCCGGCCGACTACGCCGTCTTCCTCAACCCGCTCCCGCCGTCCCCGGCGTCCCCCGCGCCGACCCCGGCCACCACCGGGGCGGTGCCCGCCTTCTCCGCCGACACCCTGCCCGACACCGCCGCGGCCTCGCCCGGGGCCGCGGTGACGGTGACCGACGTCCGCGCCGGCCGGCAGGCGGGGTTCGACCGGGTGGTGCTCGAGGTGGCCGGCGCGGGGCTGCCCGGGTGGGACGCCCGCTACGTGGCCGATCCGCGGTCGGCGGGGAGCGGGCTGCCGGTGGAGGTCGCCGGGGACGCCGTCCTCCAGCTCGTGCTCACCGGCGTGGGCCTGCCCGGGGACACCGGCGTCGCCCCCTACGCCGGGCCCGACCCGGTCGTCCTGGGGGGCCCCGCCGTCCGGGAGGTCGGCATCGACACGGTCTTCGAGGGGCAGCTGGTGGCCTTCCTCGGCACCGCGGGCGAGCGCCCGTTCCGCGTCTACCGGCTGCAGGACCCGAACCGGGTGGTGGTCGAGGTGCTGCACCCGGGGTGACCGGCGGGGGCCTGCGCCCCGGGGGTCACCCGGGGCGCAGGCCCCCGCGGTGCGCGACCGGTCACCAGCGGTGCGCGACGTCGATCACCAGGCGGACCGCGTCGTCCCCCGGGGCGCCGACCAGGGTGAAGGTGCGGAACGGCAGCCGGGCGCGGGTGCCGACGCCGAGGGTGGTGCGGCCCTCGTACGAGCCGGCCCAGGCGACCTGCTCCAGCGTGCGGAAGCCGTCGACGTCCACGACCTCGCCGTGGCTGGGCGGCAGGTAGGTGGCCCGGCCGTGCGCGTCGTAGGCGGGGGAGTGGACGACGACCTCCAGCGCGGCCCCGCCGGCCAGCGGGACGACGTCGCCCGTGCCCTCCTGGTGCACCGCGCCGACGTAGCGCACCGAGTAGCCCGTGGGCGTCGCGGGGCCGTGCAGGTCGACGACCAGGCGCTCGAAGCAGGCGTGCCGGCCGGCGCGGACGTCGGTCACGGTCAGGCCGGCGGCGGTGGCCGAGCCGGCTTCCGGCAGCGAGCCCCACACCAGTCCGCAGTACGGCGCGCGGGCCGAGGCCGAGGCGGGGGTGAGCAGGCCGAGCAGCAGCGCGACCACGCCCGCGACGACCGCCAGGGGAACGGGTCTGATCCTTGTCACGATGGCCTCCATCCACCGGGCCCGCGCCCCTGCGGTGCGGGCCTCGACCCGAGGTGTACTCCCGCCCGGGCCCCGTGGAGGCCGCCGCAACAGGGTCTCCACCGGGTCGTCGCAGGCGTCATGCGGTTGTCGCACCACCGCAAGACCGCCGGGCCAGGACCGGCGCGGGCGGCGGGTCCACCGATCGGGGGCCGCGCCGCGGCCGCATCCGGTGGATCATGGTCGGGTGCCCGAGTTGCCCGAGGTGGAGGCGCTGGCGGCGTTCCTGCGCGAGAACGCCGTCGGCCGCGTGCTGGCGCGCGCCGACCTCGCCGCCGTCCAGGCGATCAAGACCTTCGACCCGCCGCTGTCCGCGCTCGCCGGCCTCGAGATCACCGGGGCCGCCCGGCACGGCAAGTTCCTCGACCTCGACGTCTCGGGGCTGCACCTCGTCGTCCACCTCGCCCGGGCGGGCTGGCTGCACTGGCGGGAGAACCTGCCGGCCGCGCCGCCGAAGCCCGGCAAGGGCCCGCTGGCGCTGCGCGTGCACCTGGACGACGGCAACGGCTTCGACCTCACCGAGCAGGGGACGCGCAAGGGCCTGGCCGTCTACGTCGTCCGGTCGCCCGCGGAGGTGCCCGGCGTCGCGCGGCTCGGGCCGGACGCGCTGGAGGTGGACCGGGACACCTTCGCGCGGCTGATGGCCGGCCGGTCGGGGCAGCTCAAGGGCGCGCTCACCGACCAGACGCTGGTCGCGGGCATCGGCAACGCCTACTCCGACGAGATCCTGCACGCCGCGCGGCTGTCGCCGTTCAAGATGGCCGACAGGCTGACCGACGACGAACTGGTCCGTCTCTTCGACGCCGTCCGCGCCACCCTGACCGGGGCGCTGGACCGCCAGGTGGGCCAGCGCGCCGCCACGATGAAGGGCGAGAAGCGCTCGGGGCTGCAGGTGCACGCGCGGACCGGGCTGCCGTGCCCCGTCTGCGGCGACACCGTGCGCGAGGTGAGCTTCGCCGACACCTCGCTGCAGTACTGCCCGACCTGCCAGACGGGGGGCAAGCCGCTGGCCGACCGGCGGATGTCGAAGCTGCTGCGCTGACGGCGTCCCGCCGCCACGATCAGGGAACCTGATCATCGAGCGTCCTCCCTCGTGGTGGGCGGTGAGGGAGGACGCGCTGCGGCGAGGGAGGACGGCGGGCGGGCCCCGCTACTCCGGCAGCAGGGAGACCAGCCGGGTCAGCGCGCGGACCAGGACGCTGCTGCCCACACCGGCATCGTCCTGCTGCGCCGCGGCACCGGCCGACCCCACCGCCGTCCACCAGTCGCGCAGCGGCGGCGGGTCGAGGACGTCGACCCGCTCGCCCGGCTGCGGGACGACGACGTCGGCACCGCGGGCGCCCGCCGCGACCAGCAACCGCTCCACCGGCTCGGCCCAGCGGTGGAACGCCAGGTTGAAGGTCGCCCAGTGCACCGGCAGCAGCACCCGCCCGCCGAGGTCGCCGTGCGCGCGCACCGCCTCCTCCGGGTCCATGTGGATCGCGTGCCAGGCGTCGTTGTAGGCGCCGATCGGCAGCAGGGTCAGGTCGAAGGGGCCCAGCCGGGCGCCGATGCCGGCGAACGCTGGGGTGTAGCCGGTGTCCCCGCCGAAGAAGACGCGGTGCCGGGGGCCGGCGACCACCCACGACGCCCAGAGGGTGGTGTCCCGGTGGAAGTAGCGCCCGGAGAAGTGCCGCGCCTCGGTGCAGGTGAGCACGAGGTCGCCGATGCGGTGCTCGCCGTCCCAGTCCAGCTCGACGATCCGCTCCTCGGGCACCCCCCACTTGCGCAGGTGCTCGCCGATGCCGAGCGGCACCACCCAGGGCGCGCGCTGGGTGCGCAGCAGGGTGCGCACGGTCGGCAGGTCGAGGTGGTCGTAGTGGTCGTGCGAGATGAGCACCGCGTCGACCGGGGGGAGGTCCTCGAGCGCCATCGGGGGCTCGTGCAGCCGCGTGGGCCCGATGATCGGCGACGGCGACACGCGGTGCCCCCAGACCGGGTCGAGCAGCACCCGCCGGCCGTCGATCTCCAGCAGCGCGCTGGCGTGGCCGAACCAGGTGACGGCGAGCTCGGCGGCGTCGGCGGGCAGCTCGGCCTCCGCGAGCGGGATGGGGGCGCCGGGCAGGCCGACGTGCCGCTCCTCGTGCCACTGCCGCAGCAGCCCGTCGCGGGTGTTCGCGGGGGAGAGCGCGGGGGTGGGCATCCGGTTGTGGAACTTGCCGTCGGAGAACTGCGGCGAGCCCGCGACCACGGGGCGCAGCCGGCGGCGGTGGGCCCCCAGCGCGGTCGGCAGGCCCCAGGCGGCGGAGGCCACCCACCCCACGGGGCCGGCGAGCAGGGCGGCGGTGAGGACGGCGCGGCGGGCGATGCGGGGAGGCACGCTTCGAGCATCCCAGCCGGAGGTGGACGGCGGCTGTGAGGCCAGCGACGTCCGTCCGACCACACCGTGGAGCGTCCTCCCCCACGGTGCGCGGTGAGGGAGGACGCTCCATGATCAGGGGACCTGGTCGTCGCGGGGATCAGCCGGCGATCGCGGCCACCGGCGGGGTCCGCGCCGCCCGGCGGGCCGGCAGCACCGAGGCGAGCAGCCCGGCCACCGTCGCCACCAGCACGATCGCGCCGACCTGCAGCCACGGCATGCTCAGCACCAGCTCGCCGTAGGAGCCGAGCACCGACGCGACGCCGACCAGCCCGTAGAAGCTGCCCAGCAGCACCCCGAGCAGCGCCGCCACACCGGCCACCAGCGCGGACTCCCAGGCGAGCAGCCCGCGCAGCTGGGTCCGGGTGAGGCCCAGCGCCCGCAGCAGGCCGTTCTCCTGCCGCCGCTCGACCACCGACAGGGCCAGCGTGTTGCCCACCCCGATCAGGGCGATCACCACCGCGACGCCGAGCAGGCCGGTGACGACCAGCAGCAGCACGTCGAGCACCGAGTCGATCGCGGCGCGCTCGTTGGCCATCCCGGTGACGAAGGCGAACGGCATCGCGGCGCCGGCGATGTCGGTGACCTGGTCGATCACGTCGGTGTGGTCGGCGTCGTCGGCCAGCCGCAGCCAGACGGTGTCGACGGCGGCCTCGGGCGCGAGCGCGGCCAGCTCGGCGACGGGCAGCGTGGGCCGCTCGACGTCGCCGTACAGGGCGGTGAGGGTCGCCGTCCGGCCGCCCGCAGTGAAGGTGACGTCGCCGCCGGCCGGGATGCCCCAGCTGGAGTCGGCCCACCACGGGAGCACGACCTCGCCGGCCGCCGGGATCGGCACGTCCCCGGTCGAGCGCAGCACCGGCGCCGCCGTCGCGGCGTCCAGCCCGGAGACGCCGGTCTCCTCGCCGTCCGGCCCGGTCACCGTCGCGGCGGTGAGGGACGACGCCGCCACCACCCCGTCGACCTCGGCCAGCCGGCCCGGCAGCGACGCGGGCATCGTGCCGTCGCCCTGGACGATCACGTCGGTGGGGTACTGGGCGGCCAGCCCGGCCTGAGCGGTGGCCCGCGTCGACGCCGCTCCGACGACCATGGCGGTGGTCAGGGTGACGCCGATGAGCAGCGCGGTCGCCGTGGCCGCCGTCCGCCGGGGGTTGCGGGTGGCGTTGCCGGCGGCGAGCCGGCCGGGCACCCCGCCCAGCCGGGCGGCCAGCCGGCCCACGGCGCCCACGACCGGGGGCACGGCCCGCTGGGCCAGCAGCACCACGCCGAGGAAGCTCAGCGCCCCGCCCGGCAGCGCGATCAGGACGTCGGCCAGCGCGACCCCGACCCCCATGAGCAGCACCCCGGGGACGAGCAGCAGGAGACCGAGCACCAGGCGCAGCACCCCGCCCCGCGACCGCAGCGGCTCCGGGTCGACCGGCCGGAGCGCGGCCAGCGGCGCGACCTTCGTGGCGCCGCGGGCGGGGGCGAGCGCGGCGAGCAGCGTGGTGGCCGTGCCGACGGCCAGCCCGGCGACGACGGCGACCAGCGGCACGGACAGGCCCGAGAGCGGGACGGGGGAGTCGGCGGCCTCGGCGACCGCCGAGACGCCGGCGGCCAGGCCGATGCCGGCGAGGACGCCGAGGGCCGAGGCGGCCAGGCCGGTCAGCGCGGCCTCGCCCAGCACGCTGCGGCGAACCTGGCGGGCGGTCGCGCCCACGCAGCGCAGCAGCGCCAGCTCACGGGTGCGCTGGGCCAGCAGGACCGCGAAGGTGTTGGCGATGACCAGGCCCGCGACCAGCACGGCTACGGTGGCGAAGACCAGCAGCACCGCGGTGAGCGCCATCGTGTCCCCGGTCAGCCGGGCCGCCTCCACCTCGGCCTGCTCGGTGCCGGTGCGCACCAGGACCTGCCGGTCGGCCAGGGCGGCGCCGACCTGCTGCACCACGTCCCCGGCCGGTACGCCGTCGGCCCCGGCCACCCGGAGCTCGGTCGGGTCGACGGCGCCCCAGGCGCGCAGCTGCTCGGCGGTGCCCCAGACGCGGCCGTAGATGCCGGAGGTGGGATCGCCGCCCAGGTCCACGACGCCGGTGACCGTGACGGAGGAGCTCCGCTCGGTGCCGTCGGGCGCGAAGGAGGTCAGCGGGAAGGTGTCGCCGACGGCCGCGCCGGTGCGCTCGCTCACCGCGATCTCGCCGGGTGCGTCGGGCAGCTCGCCGTCGGCCACCACCTGCCAGCGCAGGGCCGGGGCGTCGGCGACCGACTCGGCGAGCAGGTACTGCTGCCCCGTGCGGCCGGGCAGCAGCGCCTGGACGCCGCTCTCCCAGGTGGCGTCGACGGCGGCGACGCCGTCCAGCGCCGCGATGCGGTCCAGCTCGTCGTCCAGGCCGGTGCCGTCGTCCGAGGTGACGACCGCGTCCGCGCCGACGTAGGGGGCGCCGACGGCGTCCAGCACCGTGGCGCGGGAGGTCTCGTTGAGCACCAGGGTGGCGACCACGAAGCCCACGGCGATGACGATCGCCAGGGTGGAGGCGATCAGCCGGGGCAGGTGCGCCCGGATGCTCGCCAGGGTGACTGCGCGCATGACGTCAGGCCCCCAGGTCGCGGAGGGCGTCGAGCACGGAGGCGGCCGTCGGGTCGGTGAGCTCGCCGGCCAGCCGGCCGTCGGCCAGCAGCACCACGCGGTCGGCGTAGGCGGCGGCCGAGGGGTCGTGGGTGACCATGACGACGGTCTGGCCGGTCTCCTTGACGCTGGAGCGGAGCAGGCCGAGCACCTCCGCGCCGCTGCGGGAGTCGAGGTTGCCGGTGGGCTCGTCGGCGAAGACGACGTCGGGGCGGGGCAGGAGGGCGCGGGCGATGGCCACCCGCTGCTGCTGGCCGCCGGAGAGCTCGTGCGGGCGGTGCCCCAGGCGCTCGCGCAGGCCGAGCCGCGCGACGACGTCGTCGAACCACACCGGGTCGGGGCGCTGCCCGGCCAGCTGCATCGGCAGCACGATGTTCTCGCGGGCCGGCAGCACGGGCAGCAGGTTGAAGGCCTGGAAGACGAAGCCGATCCGCTGGCGGCGCAGCGCCGTGAGCTGGTCGTCCCGGAGGCTGGTGAGCTCGGTGTCGCCGAGCCACACCTGGCCGGCGGTCGCGGCGTCGAGCCCCGCCAGGCAGTGCATGAGCGTGGACTTGCCGCTGCCGGAGGGGCCCATGATCGCGGTGAACTCACCGCGGGCGAAGGCGACGTCGACACCGGCCAGCGCGTGGACGGCGGTCTCGCCGCCGCCGTAGGTCTTGCGCAGGCCGGCGGCGCGGACGGCGGCGCCGGACAGGGACTCCGACTGCTCGCCGGGGACGGTCATGACGGGGACGGGCACTTCGGACCTCCGCGGGACAGCTGATCGGGACGGTGATCACGCTGCCGCCCGGCGCCGTCCCCCCGCGTCGGAGCAGGGGCCGGTCTTCGCCGACGCCACCGTCGTCCCGCGGGTGGACCGCCCGTCATGCTGCGGGTGGACCCCCCGGGCGTTTTGTGCACAAAACGCCGCTGAGCTCCGTGGACGGGGGGTGGGGCCTGCACGCTCTGCCTCTGAGTGCAGGTGCACTCAGAGGCAGAGCTCCCGGAGGGTGGATCGGCCGGGGCCGGCCGACGCCGGCCTCAGGCGTTGCGGAGCAGGTCCGCGGGGGCGACCAGCCCGCTGCGGTAGGCGAGCACGACGGCCTGCACGCGGTCCCGCGAGCCGGTCTTGGCCAGCACCCGCCCGACGTGGGTCTTCACCGTCGCCTCGCTGACGACGAAGTGCGCCGCGATCTCGCTGTTGGTCGCGCCGTAGGCCATCTGCTCGAGCACCTCGCGCTCGCGCGGCGTGAGCTCGGCCAGGGCCCCGTCGTCCGCGCCGGCCGGTGCGGCGGCCGCCCCGCCCCGCAGGATGGGCGCGACGTGCTGCAGCAGCCGGCGGGTGGAGCTCGCCGCGATGACCGAGTCACCCGCGTGCACGGTGCGGATCGCGGAGAGCATCTCCTCGGGGGCGGCGTCCTTGAGCAGGAACCCGCTGGCCCCGGCGCCGATCGCGGCCACCACGTACTCGTCGAGGTCGAAGGTGGTGAGGACGACGACCCGCGGCGGCTCGGGCAGCGCGGTCAGCCGCCGGGTGCCCTCGATGCCGTCGGTCCCGGGCATGCGGATGTCCATGAGGACGACGTCGGCCGGGGTGCGGGCCAGCGCGTCGACCGCGGCCGCGCCGTCGCCGGCCTCCCCGACCACGGTGAGGTCGGGCTGGGAGTCGATGACCATGCGGAACCCGGCCCGCACCATCTGCTGGTCGTCCACGAGGAGGACCCGGATCGCGCTCATCGGGGCGAACGGTAGGGCAGGGCGGCGTGCACCCCGAACCCCCCGCCGGCGCGGGGTCCGGCCTCCAGGTGCCCGCCGTGCAGCAGGGCGCGCTCCCGCATGCCGCGCAGCCCCTGGCCCAGCCCGTCGGAGCCGTCGGCGGTGGCCGCGGCGCCGCGGCCGTCGTCGAGCACCGAGAGCTCCAGCGCGTCGGACCGCCACTGCAACCGCACCCAGGCGCGGCCGGCCGGGCCGGCGTGCTTGAGCACGTTCGTGAGCGACTCCTGCACGATGCGGTAGGCGGCCAGCTGCGGGCCGGCGGGCATCGGCTGCGGCGTCCCCTCCTCGATGAGGTCGACGTCCAGGCCGCTGCCCCGCACGTCCTCCACCAGGGCGGGGATCGCGGCGACGTCGGGCTGCGGGGCGTACTCCTCGTCGCCGCCGTCCCGGAGCACGCCGAGCAGGGCCCGCATGTCGGTGAGCGCCTGCCGCCCGGTGGCGGCGATCGCCTCCAGGGCGTCGGTGGCCGCCTGCGGGTCGGCCCGGCCGGCGTACCGGCCGCCGTCGGCCTGCGCGATGACGACCGAGAGGGAGTGCGCCACGACGTCGTGCATCTCGCGGGCGATGCGGGCGCGCTCGGCGGTCGCGGCCAGGCGCATCTCCTGGTCGCGCTCCAGCTCCAGCAGCTGCGCCCGCTCCTCGAGGGCGGCCAGCCGCAGCAGCCGCGCCCGCCGCAGGTCGCCCAGCGCCCAGGCGGCGACGACCGCCACGCCGATGGACCCGGCGGGGACGACGGCGTCGAACACGTCGGTGGAGTAGTAGCGCAGGCTCGCCAGGAGCGCCCCGAGCAGCCCGACGGCCAGGCCCGCCTGCCCGGCCCACCGCGGGGCGTAGGCGGCCAGCGAGTAGACCATCACCAGCGCGGCGTAGTTGGCCGCCAGGAACTGGTCGGAGACCAGCAGCTCCAGCAGCCCGGCCGCGACGACGACGGCCGCGGCCGGGACCGGCGCGCGCCGGCGCCAGGCCAGCGGCGCCACGAGCAGCACGCCGACCAGGAACGAGGCGCGCTCGCTGGACCAGTAGGTGCCGGACGGCAGGACGACGGTGACCAGGCCGATGAGCGCGGCCAGCACGGTGTCGACGACGAACGGCCGGTCCCGCAGCCACGGGGCCAGGTGCTCGGCGGGCGACCGTTCCATGCACCGGAGCCTAGGGACCGCGGCCGCCGGTCTCGTCGCCCCGCGGGATGATCCGCGGGTCGTCCCGTGGGGGGATCAGTCCTCCGGTGTCGGGTCCTCCGGGGCCTCGAAACCGCCCTCGCCGGGGGGCGAGGAGACCACCGGGGCCTCCATGGTGACCTCGCCGGCCTGCTCGAAGACGAACGTGACGGGGACCGACTCCGACGAGCGCAGCTCCGTGGCCAGGCCGGTCAGCAGCACCGACGGCGGGCCGTCGGGCTCGAGGTAGACGTTGTCCTCCTCGGGCACGTCGATCGCGCCCTCCGTGCCGTCGAGCGCCGTCAGCGTGGCGTCCGCGAAGGCGTCGCTGGTCACCTCGACCAGCTGGTCGCCGGTGGTCCCGGTGTTGGCGATCGCGGCGTAGAGCAGGACGTCGTCGCCCTCCTGCCACAGGCCGTCGTCCGGGTACTCGAGCCCGAGCGCGGTGATCTTGATGTCCTCGGTCACCGCCTCGTCGGGGCCGGGGTTGCCGCCGTCGACCTCCGTCCCGAACTCCTCGATCGGGTTGGCCGACTCCTCCTCCTCGGCCACCGTCCCGCAGGCAGCGAGGGGCAGCGCTGCGGCGAAGAGCAGGGCGGCGAGCGGGTTGGTGCGCGTGCGGCGGGTCATCCTGGTCCTTCCGGGGGTCTCTCGTGCGACCGTCGGGGGGTACCCCGGTCGGGCGCCCGCACCCGCCGAGGGGCGGACCGCAACACAGTTGTCGCATGGGGAGGTCGCGTGGACGACGAGCGGACCGGGCCGCTGCCCGACGACGGCGGCGACCCGGCGTGCTGGCTGCGGCGGGTATGCCCGGCCTGCGGCGGGCTGGCCGACGAGGACCCGCCCACCGCCTGCCCCCGCTGCGGGGAGGCCCTGCCGGCGGGGTGAGCCGGTCAGGCGGCGGCGCGCGCCCGCCCGGCCGCCCGGAAGTCGCACAGCGCGTCCCGCAGCGCCAGGCCCAGGCGGTCGGCGGGCAGGTGCAGCTCGGCGCGGCGGTCCAGCGGCAGGCCGGCGGACGGCGTGCCGGACAGCAGCGACAGGTCGGCGTCCAGGGCCCGCTGCTCGGCCGCGGCGTGGGCGGCCAGCAGCGCGCGCGAGGGCAGCGGCTGCCCGGGCCCCGCCGAGTGCAGCACCCGGGTGAGCACGCGGGTGGAGTCGGCGTCCTCGGGCTGCAGCAGGGTCACCACGGTGGTGGTCGCCCCGGAGTCGAGCTGGTCACGGCGGACCCGCATCGCGAAGGGGGCCCGGTGCACGTAGGTGACCCGGCGGCGCTGCCGCAACGGCCGCCCGCCCAGCGCGACCTCGAGGTCCAGCGGGTCGTCGCACCACTGCTCCTGCACCGAGCGGAAGCCGCCCGCCTCCCGGACCACCTCGTACGGGGGCACCTCCGGGTGGTCGGGAGCCCCGGACGTCGCGCCGTGCACGAACGGCAGCCGGGCGACGTCGAGCAGCAGGTCGGCGACGACGGCCGCGGGGGCCGGGGTGCGCCGGGGCGCCAGCCACCGGTGCAGGAACCGGCGGTCGGCGTCCTCCGGCACCTCCAGCGGTTCACCGGCCGGCGCGGCCGGGGCGAGCTCGACCACGCCCCGCGCCTCGCGGACGCCGTGCGCGGGTGGGTCGGCCCGCAGCCCGTCGCCGTCCCGCCGCAGGGTCCAGGTCCGGCCGAGCAGCCGGACCTGCAGCCAGCCGCCGTCCCGCAGCTCGGGGGAGAGGGCGACCGGGTGCCACGCCCGGTCCAGCGAGGGGTCGAGGTTGCCGAAGACCGGACCGCGGGGCGCGGTGG